>JAGYMN010000006.1 GCA_018400395.1 Actinomycetota bacterium | reverse complement strand
AGCCAGCAGCCTTTCCCGCCTGTAATCCTCCAGAAAAAGATACCCCGCAGTAACAATTACCCCTATAAAACCAGTTCCTATAATATGTTTTAACCTGACCCCTCCTGCAAACATGACAATAAATATAATAACCCATAACACTACAGCTGAACTGAGATCCGGTTCCATAAAAATAAGTACGGTTGAAAGGAACAGTACAAAAAACGGAGGCCATAGTATTCTTTTTAATCTGCCATCTTTTATATATTCCCTGTTTATATAATCGGAAAAAAACAATATTAATGCAAGTTTTGCAAATTCTGATGGCTGGGGGCTAAAAAACCATAGATTTAGCCACCTTCTGGCTCCCCCGGACTCCACACTAAAACCCGGTATCAGAACAAGAGCAAGGAGTCCTATTACTATAAGCATAATTAAATTCGAAAACCTTCGTAGTTTTTTATAATCAATTCTGGAAGCTATCAAAAAAAATGGAAAAGATATAACCCACCAGATCAACTGTCTGCGTATAAACCAGTAAGAATCATTGAAGTATCTCTCTCCTACAGATATAGAAGCACTTGATATCATTACTATACCTATTATGGAGAGTATAAGGGTAATGATAAAAATAAAATAATACTCAATACCTATACTAAATATCCTGTGCCTTTTTATCTGTTTATCCATTTTTTTCATTAAAAGACATTACAATTTTTTTAAATCTGTTGCCCCTATCTTTATAATCTATGAACATATCCATGCTTGCACAGCCCGGTGACAGCAATAACACATCTCCAGGTGGTGTCAATTTAAATCCCAGTCTTACAGCCTCCTCGAGATCCTTACATCTGTATATTCCGTAGGTAATATCATTTCTGCTAAAGGTCTTTTCGATTCTATTTGCAGAATCTCCTATGAGTATAAGATTATTTACTGCAGAATCCATTAAACTTGCCAGCGTACCAAATTCCATATTTTTATCTTTTCCACCCATTATCAGAGTCACTTCTTTCGTAAAATCTTTAAGTGCTGCTGCTGTAGAATCAGGATTGGTTGATTTCGAGTCATTTATGCAGCGTATGCCATCTACGTCTCCAAGATATTCCATCCTGTGACTGAGAGGCTTAAAATTTTTTATTGAATCACCGATATTTTCAGGGTCTGCCCCCAATATCAGAAGTGGTGCAGAAGAAGCCATAATATTGGATATATTGTGTATCCCTTTAAGTAGTACCCCCTTTATATTAATCCTCCCGCTTTTAGAGAGAAAATCATAATATATATAATCATCTTCCAGCCATAGATTATTAGCTTTCACCCTTTTAATACCATATTTAACCACATAGGGGCCTTCATGTTTATAAACAGAACCAGTTATTTTTTTTGCTATGGTCTCATCATCCATATTTACAACCGCAAAGTCTTTTGAATCCTGGTTTGCAAATAATCTGAACTTCATATCCGCATATTCCTCTATGCATCTATGTCTATCTATATGATCACTGGTGATATTTAGAAGTATTCCAATTCCGGGCTTAAAACTGAATGTCCTTTCTAGCTGAAAGCTGCTGGTCTCTATTACTCTTACAGTATCATCACTGAATGCTCTCCCTCCCCTTTTATCTATTTTAAATGTTTCAATAACAGGGGAACCAATGTTTCCGCATAGAACCGCTTTCATACCAGATTTTTCCATTAATGTCCCTGCAAGGCTTACAACCGTAGTTTTACCATTTGTACCAGTCACTGCAATTGTGTTTTTTCTCTGCTCTGGTCCCATAAGCTGCCATGATAATTCAAGTTCATCCCATACCGGTATTTTCCTCTCAAGTGCAGCTGAAAGTATTATATTGTCTGAAGGGATCCCCGGGCTTGCAATGACCAGATCCACATTTTTAAGAACCGAGACATCTGCATTATTTCTTTCGACCAGTAATATTTCAGAATCTGATCCCCTGCTTTTTTCAATGACAGGATATAACAAACCCTTATCGAGGCCCGTATTATTGTCAAATGCTATTATATTGTTTCCCAGCTCTGCCATTTTTTTTGCTACTGCAGCTCCTGTTATTCCCATACCGATTATCAGTATATTTCCGTGATTAAAAATAATATCTATTTCTTTCATACCTTAATTTAAAAAAATAATTAGTCTATAAATTTTAAATAATATATAAAGAAACCCGTTGCTGCGAATATTGAACATACCAGCCAGAACCTTATAATTACTTTTATTTCCGGCCAGCCCATGAGCTCGAAATGGTGATGTATGGGAGCCATTTTAAAAACTCGTTTTCTGGATGCCTTAAACCAGAGCACCTGAATTATTACAGATAATGCTTCCACTACAAAAAGACCGCCTATCACTATCAATAAAATTTCCTGTTTCAAAACTATAGCTATTGCTGCTATAAGACCGCCCAGGCCGAAAGAACCAGTATCACCCATAAATATATCTGCCGGGGCTGTATTCCACCATAAAAACCCGGTACATGCCGCAAGAGTGCTGCCTGCAATTACTGCAATATCTATCGCATATGAACTGTCAACTATCGTCCATTCCAGGAAAGCTATAAAACAGAAAACTGCAAGTACTATGGAGGACGAGCCTGCTGCCAGGCCGTCGAGCCCATCAGTCAGGTTTACGGCATTGGTGGTTGATATCACTATCAGAGCTACTATTATATAATACCAGTTTCCCAGTTCTATTTTTATATCTGTAAAGGGAACATTTATATAAGTTCCAATATTAAGTATAAAACGTGCAAATAATATAAAATAGACACATATAAGTGCAAGTAAAAATATTTTTACCCATCCTCTCAGCCCCAGAGAACGCTGCTTTTTAAGTGCCATATAATCATCTATAAATCCCAGTAAACTGCATAGTACCAGTATGGAAGTAATAAATATTCCTTCAATGCTGTAATCATTATAGCGATAGTATTTGATCAGGCTGACTATTATAAAGGCTATGGCAGCAGAAAAAACAAATATTATCCCTCCCATTGTGGGTGTACCTGCCTTTGTAGAATGTGTCCTGGGTCCATCAATCCTTATCTTTTCACCCATTTTTTTCCTATTCTGGAATCTTATAAACAAAGGAGTAAGCACAAGGGATAAAAACCCTCCAATAGTTATAGATAAAAAAATCCAGTTCATTAAAAAACTCCTTTTTGTCTCTAAAATATACTGCTAACCAATATAGATCAAAAAGCCCGGCTCCTGACTGATTGATTTTTTAAAAATGAGATTATGTCTTCCATCCTATCTGCCCTTGAACCTTTTACAAGGATTATGTCTCCTGGCTTCACTATAGAACCAAGATATCCAACCAGATCACTTTTATTATTAAAATAAAAATGTTTCCCACCGATTTTTTTGTTTTTACAATCCTCAAAGCCTTTAACAAAATTTTCTGCCAGTTTTCCAACTGCAATTAAAGTTTTAATATCTCTCTCAGCACAATATTTACCAACCTTATAATGTAATTCCGCGGCAGATTTCCCCAGTTCAAGCATGTCGCCCAGTATAGCTACAGATCTTCCATTATTCCTTATCGATACCTGCATGAGAGTATCTATGGCACTGTTTACGGATACTGGACTTGCATTATAACAATCGTCGATAATAGTAAAATTACAGCAATCGATTACCTGCATCCTGTGTTCTTCAATTTTTACATTCTCTATACCTTCTTTAATCATATCTATATCCACACCAGTATAATGACATATTGCAGCAGCAAGACATTCATTATAAAGGTTATGGTATCCTGGAATCCCGGATTTTATTGAGCAAATCTTTCTATCTTTCTTAAAAAGATCAAAACTGAATCTCCCCTGCTTGTCAGCCCCTGTATCTATAAAATTATAATCTATGCAGTTGTCTGCACCGAATTCTATTGTTTCAACTCCCGTAATTTCTTTGATATACGGTGTCATGCTGTCATCAGCATTCAGAAAAAGCCTGCCTCTGTTCCTTTTTAAAGGACTGGCTATTTCAGCCTTGGCTTCAGCTATCTCCTTTTGGCTTTTGAAAAATTCCATATGGGAATCACCAACCGCAGTAATGGCAGCTATCTCCACATTTATTATTTCAGCAAGTGAACCTATCTGATTTTTGCCTCTCATTCCCAGTTCGGCTACAAAATAATCTGTTTCAGGTCCCACATTAAAAATACTTTTCGATATTCCTATTTCGGTATTAAAATTTCCTGGAGTCGATACTGTTTTAAATTTCTTTGACAGAACAGCTGCAACCATATTTTTTGTAGTAGTCTTCCCTACACTTCCTGTTATCCCTATAATCCCTGCATTAAACTGAATCAAATAATTTGATGCAAGCATTTTAATAAAATCCATGGTATTATCAGTTTCCAGTATAAGATAACCCGCCTCATTGTCTACACAAATGCTATCTAAAAATTTTGGATACTCTGACTTTTTTCCTTTTTCGTAGACAAAGCCACTTGCGCCTTTTCTAACAGCATCTTCCATAAAATCATGGCCATCAAAATTTTCGCCTTTGATGGGAATAAAATAATCACCCCTCATAATTGTTCTCGTATCAGTTGATATGCTTTCTATGCAGGATTCAGCATCTCCAGATTTTATTAAGGAGCCTGTCCATTCAGCCGCCAGACCAAGCATTATTTTATTTTTTATTTTCATAATATTCCATGACTGTCCCGGAATCGCTGAATGCGATCCTTCTCCCGTTTTCAAACTCCTGATAATCTTCATGGCCTTTACCGGCTATCAATACCAGATCATCATCTGCTGCATTACTAATCGCCCGGAATATTGCCTCTTTCCTGTCTGTAATTTTGATGTATTTGCCTACTCCTTCTTTTTTAAACCCCTCTTCTATCATGGATATTATACTATCGGGTTCTTCCGAGCGGGGGTTATCAGATGTTATTATTGTAAAATCAGCAAGCCTGGCAG
Organism: Actinomycetota bacterium; assembly: GCA_018400395.1. GTDB lineage: Bacteria > Actinomycetota > Humimicrobiia > Humimicrobiales > Humimicrobiaceae > M55B120. The sequence goes on along the minus strand of JAGYMN010000006.1, from coordinate 23,735 downwards.
ATATGCTCCCCATTTTTTTTCTTTTATCTTTATCTCTGTCTCCCCCACAGCCGAAAACTAATTCAAGCTTGCCCGAATCTGAAAGTATATTCCTGGCAGTTTGAAGAACATTTTTAAGTCCATCCGGAGTATGTGCATAATCAACTATGACAGTCGGCCCCTGGCTATATTCTATTCTTTCAAACCTTCCGCCGAAGCCTTTCATATTTTTAATTCCTGAAATTATATTATCTGTGCTTATTCCGGCTTCGAAGCAGGTTCCTGCTGCAGCAAGTATGTTATATATATTGAATACTCCGCAGAGAGGTGTGCTTATCCTGATATTTTTATCTTTAATTTTTATTAACATGTCTATTCCGGAAATCGAATTTGATATGTCGGAACCTCTGACATCAGCTCCCGGATTATTTATAGAAAAGGATATCTTTTCCAATCCGGTAATATCAAACAGTCTTTTTCCGTAACCGTCATCAATATTTATTATCGCCCTGCCACTGCCGTAGAACTTCCGGTTTTTTACATCAAAGATCCTGGACTTTGCTTCAAAATATTTTCCGATCGTTTTATGATAATCCAGATGATCCTGGGAAAGATTGGTAAATATCAGATAATCAAAATCTATATAGTCAACCCGGTGGAGATCAATAGAGTGCGAAGACACTTCCATGCTTACAAACTTTACCCCGCTCTTCAGGCTTTCGGCAAAGAATCTCTGTAGATCCAGTGACTCCGGTGTAGTTCTGCTAAATTTTATTTCCCTATTGCCTATAAATGATTTGTAAGTAGTTATAATAGATGTTTTTACTCCTGCAATCTTCAGTATTGAGTTTATTATATAGCATGTAGTCGTCTTTCCGTTCGTACCGGTTATGCCTATAACTTTTAATGATTTAGATGGATCACCAAAAAAATTCTTACTTATAAACGGAAGCACAGATCTGGTCTCATTGACTATTATCTGCGTAACATGAGCGCTGATATCCATTTTTTTATTGGTTATTACCGCAACGGCGCCCCTGCCTACTGCTTCTTTTACAAAATCATGACCGTCCTGTCTGAATCCTTTTACTGCCGCAAAAAGGTAGCCTTTATTAATATTTTTTGAATTTATAGAAATATCCAGTATCTCTACATCTTCATGACCATAAATATTCTTAATATCTACGCCTTCAAGAATTTCGCTTAATCTCATCAACTACCTTTCCCGGTATTAATTAACAATTCAAATTATACACATCTTAAATTATACATTATCCATATTTTTATTCATTTCAATACTTTAATACGCTCCAGGGAAAATTCCATTATTTCTTTAAAAACAGGTGCTGCCACGGTTCCGCCCCATACAGTTTTATCCGGCCCCCGGGGTTCATCAACTATCACTATTACTGCAATCCTTGGATCTTCATAGGGACCAAAGCCTATAAAAGAAGTAATACTTCTCCCCTCGCTGTACCCTGTTCCATTCCTGTTCACCTTTTCTGCGGTTCCTGTTTTCCCACAAATTTTTACGTCTTTTATCTGGGCCCTGGTACCTGTTCCGTCTTCTACCACTGCAAGCATCATATCCTTTACGGAATTTGCTGTCTCTTTGCTTATGATCCTTCTGGGACCTATGCTTTCGGAGCCGGAATCCTCCACCTTTCCCAGACTTACTTCTTTTATGATAGTAGGGTTTATAAGATATCCATCATTTCCAATAACACATACGGCTCTCAACAGCTGCAGCGGGGTGACTGAAATACCCTGGCCTATTGCAAGCGCACCTATTGTTGAAGCAGGCCAGCTCTTATAGTCATGGACTATTCCACTTTCTTCACCTGGAAGCTCGATTCCTGTAACCTCGCCGAAACCGAATTTTTTAATACCTTCCCAGTAAAGCTTATCACCCATGCCCATAGCTACTAATACAGCACCGACATTGCTTGAATGCTGTATTATCTCTTTTGTGGTGTACTGTATATTCCCTGTCCTGAATATCTCCTTTATTATTCTGTCACTTACTTGAACCGATGGAGGAAGATTAAAAACCTGGTCGGCTGCAACAGTCCCGTTCTCGAGGGCTGTTGAAATATTTACTATCTTGAAGGTCGATCCCGGTTCATAAGTGAAAGACGTCCCGGCAACTTTATACAATTCTGCATCATAATCCAGATAATTATTGGCATCAAAGCCAGGGTAAGATGCCATGGCAAGTACTTCTCCGTTTACAGTATCCATTACAACCGCTATAGCAGAACAGGCATTGTACTCTTCTACCACCCCGGCCAGGCTTCTTTCGGCTATAAATTGTATTTGAGAATCAATTGTGAGGATAACATCTTTCCCGTCTATAGGTTCAATGTATGTCTTTATATTCTCAGGTATAATATTGCCGAATACATCTTTTTCTGCTTCTGTTCTTCCGTCTACCCCGCGTAGAATACTCTCATATTGTAATTCTATTCCGTATAGTCCGTTTCCATCAGTACCTGTAAATCCTATAATCGGCGCTGCGAGTCCCTTCTGGGGGTAATATCTCTTACACTCATTCTCTATATAAATACCTTTTAGATTTAGTTCAGCAATTTTATTTGCTTCTTCTGAACCAATTTTTCTTTTTAAGTAAACAAATCCCATCGACTTATCTGATATCTTTTTCGTTAGTTCGTCTCTACTTATATCAAGAGCATCTGATATCACATCCGCTATATATCCTGGATCTTCTATTTCTTGAGGATTTGCATACACGGTCTTTTCCACCAGGCTGATTGCCAGTTCATTACCATTCCTGTCAAGTATTTTCCCCCTTTTCGAATCAAGCTTGAACCCATCTATATGCTGGTAATCAGCAAATTCCCGATACTTTGATGCATCAAGATACTGAATTGACACCAGTCTGTATGAAATAAGGGAGAAAGCTATTAAAAATAAAATAAACAGGAAATATATTCTTTTCCTGCTTATTCTAAAATGGTTTTTTACCCCTGTCATTTTAAGACAAATCTATTTATGGTATAAAAAATGTCAGCACGCTTTCTGATACCACCAGTACTAAATCGTGAACATAATATATTGTTCCGAGAAGATTGTCATAGTTAACTTCTGGAAGTGGCATATCCTCCTTCGAAATATAATTAAATATCATCTCATTGTTATCCATCCCATTTTTTGATATAGCAAATACTTCAAGGTCCTCTTTTACCTGCATCCCCAGTACATTTTCTGCAGTTTCAATAATTCTGGAGGGTGCCTTTAGCGAAGATATCTCAAGTTTTAACCTATCAGCCCTGTCCTCCTCAATTGATATCATCTCACCAAGTTTAAAAACATCTTTCTGGTAATTTATATTCTGGACCTTCAGGAAAATATTTAAAAGCATACCCATGCAGGCAAATAGTATCACTATAATCATTACATAAAACAGCGGACTATTACCATAAAGTACATTTTCATTTTTTTTCCTGTCATCTCCTGATATAAGATAAAGAACAGGACTGTAAGTATTTTTTAGTTTTTTTGCTTCAGAAGTCCTCATCTTCATTTTCCTTTTCTAAAGCTCTGAGTCTCGCACTTCTGGATCTCGGATTTCTTTTTATCTCATCCGCTGAAGGATATACTGCCTTTTTTGTCAGAATATTTGCCCTTTTTTTTGCTCCACATCTGCATACCGGCAAACCGGGGGGGCATGTACAGATCCCGGAATATTCTTTAAATCTTTTCTTTACCAGCCTATCTTCCAGGGAATGGTAGGAAATTATAACCATCCTGCCTCCATTACTTAAAACCTCAAAGCCGTCTCTTATAGCGGTATCTAAATTATAAAGTTCCCTGTTGACCTCGATCCTTATGGCCTGAAACACTCTTTTTGCAGGGTTTCCCCTTCTTGAAGAATATTTACCCGGTATCGAATCCCGGATTATTTTCACAAGATCACCGGTAGTCTCTACAGGATGCTCACGACTCCTCTTTTTAATATTTTTTGCAATAAGTTTTGAATATCTTTCTTCACCATATTTCTTAAAAATCTCAGCAAGCTCATTCTCCGGATAACTATTAACCACTTCATATGCATCCGGCTGCTGTCTGTCAGAATATCTCATATCAAGCTTCTCATCCCTCATATAGCTGAATCCCTTCCCTGATTTTTCTATAAGAAAAGAAGACAGTCCCAGATCAAGCAAAATGCCGTTTACCCATGAAATCCCGAGCCTTTTAAGAATACTTTTAATATTGGCAAAGTTATCATTTACTGTAATAATATTGCCGGCCAGACTACCCAGATTTCTGGTGGCGGTGCTTAAGGTCTGGCTATTAAGATCAACTCCAATTACTTTGCCTGTGGGGGCAATGGCTTTAATTATTGCTACAGTATGACCTGCACCGCCAAGTGTTCCATCAAAAACTATATCATCTTTTTCGGGGTCCAGATATTTTAATACTTCATCAAGTAATACTGGAACATGAAATTTTTCCAATTTCATCTATTTAACACTTTTTATTATAATCCCAGTTCTTCAAATGAACCCTGATCCTCTGTAAACTGCGATTCAGCCTGATTATAATATTTTCCCCAGTTTTCTTCTGACCATATTTCCGCTCTATCTGAAACGCCGACAAGAACTATGTCTTTTTTCAAATCAGCATGTTCTATTAAATTCCGTGGTATTCTGGTCCTTCCCTGCTGGTCAATGTTTTCCATTGCAGCAGAAGAAAAAAACCATCTTGAAAATCTCTGTATATTTCTTTTTGCCATGGGATTTTCCATAATCCTATTCTGGATTTTCTTCCATCCTTCTCTTGAAAATAAAAAAAGGCATTTCTCGTCAAATCCTTTTGTGATTATTACACCTTTTATTAAGTCTTCCCTGAATTTAGCGGGAATGAATATCCTGCCTTTGCTATCTATTGTCCTGTGATGCTCACCTAAAAACATCTCGCAGCCTGCCTGGACCATTTTTAATATAAATAATGGGAAAACTATTTTAATATCCCCCACTTTTCCCCACATTACACCAATAAGATAACACAATTTAACTCTTTTGTAAACTTTTTTTAAAAAATTATTTAGAAATAAATATTATTATTTAATGAATTGTTTTTTTAATAACAATATTCAACTATATATTGTTATAAAATAAGATAATAAAAATATCCCGTACAATATATAGTGTAATTTTGTTTTAGGAACCTATATCCACCTTGAGTTCCCTTGCAACAAGCTTTCCGTCTTCAGATCTTGTTAACTCCTCAATTTTTTGTTCTGCCTGATTAAGTTTCTTGAGACAGTGGGAGGAAAGCTTTATACCAAGCTCAAACTTCTGCATCGAATCTTCAAGCGTTATGTCTTCCTTCTCCAATTCCTTAACTATCTCTTCAAGCTTTGCAAGAGCTTCTTCGAAACTAAGTTTATCAATATCCACTTTGTTATCCTGCTTCATTTTTATTAAAAATAATTTTTGCAATCCTCGCTCTTATAGTACCATCTTTTAACAGAATATCTATCAAATTTCCCGGAAAAGCTGAATTTATGCTATTAATATTTTTGCCGCTTTTAGTGTCATATAAAACCGCAAAGCCCCTCTTTATTATGTTCAGGGGATTATTATGTTCCATACTTTTAGTAACATAGTTAATATATCTGTTTTTATCCTTAATATTATTTGAAACGATGCTGCTCCACCTTATAAACATATTTTTCACATCAGACTTTTGATATTTAATCCTGGAAATTATTCTTTTTTCATCAATATTTGAAGAATCCTTTATAAGTCTCCTCTTTTTATTTACAACAATTTCAGATATCTTCTCAATAAGTTCGCTGTAGGCACCATTGAAATCCTGCTGTCTTATATTAAATAATATTTCAGGTCTTTTAAAGTATTTCCTGTTGATTGTCATTAAAAGCTGTTTTTTTGAAAACTTTAAAAGTGAGAACAGCTTCCCGGAAATAAATCCTGTCATGTTTTTAATAGCAGCAGCAGTTTCGCTGCTATCCAGTATAACTTTTTCCGCTGCAACAGAAGGAGTTGCAGCTCTAAGATCTGCAACAAAATCTGATATTGTAAAATCAGTCTGATGTCCCACAGCAGATATGATAGGGATATTACAGTCATATATTTTGCAGGCCAGCTCCTCACTATTGAAACCCCACATATCTTCAAGCGAACCTCCGCCTCTAGCAATTATAATAACATCTACACCATACTCACAAAGATCATCAATAGCAGAACACAATTCTGAAGCAGAGCTTGCCCCTCCTACATTCACATCTCTTACAATTATATGGAAATTTGGAAACCTCCGGTCAAGAATTGATACCATGTCTTTCAGAACCGCCCCTCCTATGGAGGTAGCTATGCCGATTTTTTCCGGTAGAACAGGTATCCTCTTTTTTACAGAGGTATCAAAAAAACCTTTCCTGGATAATTTTTCTTTTAATTGCTCAAATGCCAGTATAAGGGCACCCCTGCCCACAGGCCGGGCTTCAACGGCTACTAACTGATATTCTCCCCTCTTTTCGTATACAGAGATATAACCATTGACCTGTATATGAAGACCTTCTTCAATATTAAAAAGAAGATTTCTGTTTTCCCGGTAAAACATCACTATTTTGACCTTGCTTTTTTCGTCTTTAAGATCAAAATACATATGTCTATTGCTGTGGAAGAAAAAATTGCTAACCTCGCCCTCGACCCATATACCGGGAAAATTACCCTCAAGGTCCTCTCTGATAAGGTGATTGAGTTCACTAACGCTATAAATCTTTGAATCAGCTGTGATATCCATAAATAACCGGCGCTACTTAAGATCCCAGAATGTTATCATTATCTGTGTCCTGTATTCATCCAGATTCTTTACAAGAATGTCCACGACCTTATCCCTGTTGCTGCTCGAAAAAGTAAATTTTGATATTTCTATATTTTTATCTTCTGACTCTATGAAATCCTCTTCAATATCAGCCATGTTTTTCTGATATATGAAATCTCTCTTCCATATTGACTGTATTTTTTTATTTTTGTAATAATCTTCTACGGTCTTAAAGCTTTCATCGGTATTAAGGATTACATATATCATCTCCTGTTCATCTCTTACAAGACTTGCCTCTTTTACAGTGGCATCAGGATAATAAAATGTATTAAACGTCTCCAGAAAATTGTCGCTCTCCAGAAGCTGCTCCAGCTCTTCTCCGGTCAATCTGTCTGACGTATCTTCTACTGGCTGCTCCATTTCAACAGCAGGCTCTTCCTCTCGGCCAGTTAAACCGGAAAAGACGCAGGCACCAGTAAAAACCGCTGCCATGAATATAAGAAGAACAAAAATAGATACCATCAAATTCTTTAAATTACTCATTTCTTATCCTTTTAAATTTACCAAAACAATTTTGAACAATATATATATACAAAATAATATTTCCAGTGAAACCATGACAATATTTATCAATCTTTCATATTCTTCTGTCTTCTCCGTTAACATACTTAAAGGTTTTTTAATAAATTCCTTCATCTTCGGAACAAATTTAAATATAGAATATAATGAATATCCCACCAGTACTGAACTGCCTATTACAATAATATGATCGTTGAAATAATATACACAAAAAATAAAATATCCAATTTCAATTAAATTCAAAAAAAATACCACTCCAATGGACATTATAACCGGCATTATACCCACTGAAGAGTCCCTTCCACCGGAAACCTGCATCTTTTCTTCCATTTCTGATACATCCTTTAGAGCAATGGCCTGCCCGCCCCTGGTCCTTATCATTAATCTCAGGCTGGAGATATGGAGCCATATTAATATTATCGATAAAATTATTAATAAAATCATCAATAGATAATTATAATATTATTAATAGGATTTGAAAATAATTTTAATGGTATGTTTATTAAAGGGAAAGGTTAATTATTTATTTTTTAGTGAATCTACCTTGTTCTTATCAGCAGCTTTGTTCTTTTCACTGCTGCCTGACTCTGGTTTTGCAGATATTTCATCCCCTGTATTTTCTTTTGCTTTATCCTCAGATACCTTTCCGGAGGCCGTAACTGCATTTGAGCCTTTTTTATAATCAGTACTGTAAAAACCAGAACCTTTAAATATTATGCCCACAGGAGAAAATACTCGCCTTGCCTGCCCCTTGCAGTATACACAGTTTACCCTGCCATTTCCTCCGGGTTTTACCATCATATCAAAAGTCCGCCCGCAGTTATCACATCTATACGTGTATATCGGCATAATATATTTCCTTTAATTATATAAAATAAATAGAAAATATATACTAATTGGAAATTTTAGTCAAATAATTTAATAAGTTTTGTTATAATATCACAAATTTTCCAATGAATTTTATATGAAAAAGACAAGTATTATAACAGCAGCCATATGCGCTTTTATACTTATAGCCGTAACTTTCTTAACCATTAAAGAAGAACCCTGCATAGGGAAAATATATCTTTCCCATGCAATAAATACTGATGAATTTTCAGAAGAAAATTTAAAAATTACCGATTTTAATTCTGACAGCTCCGATATATACCTGATAATACCGGTAAAAGATGTAGAATACGGAGAAAAGATAAATGTAACCTGGCTTTATCATAAAGGATCCGAATACAGTGTGATTCAGCAGGATAGGATTAAGATAAAAAATAATGGGAGCGGTAAAATAAGTGTATATCTTCTTAAAAGAAATAACAGGTACTATCCAGGTGATTATAAAGTAATTGTAGATTATAATAATATGCAGTCAGAAGAGACTTCTTTTTCCGTTAGTACCGATTAATATCAGGTGCTTTGAAAATATTCTTTACCCATTCCTGCAAACTCATCTTTTACTTTTTGAAAAATAAGATCAAGTGCCTGCTTTACAGTATTGTCAAGATTATAGTTCTGTATTATTTCTACATTATTCCTGACTGCAAGATCCTCCAGATAATCCTTTATAATGGTGATCTGGTCGAGGTTTTTTATATACCGCTGCATAGGCCTTGAACCCTGAGTCTCAACGGTCCTCTTGGTAAAGTGTTCTTTATGTATGCTCCTGTTTGGAACCGATAATACCATTTGAATAATAACCGCTTTATCCTTATATTGTAAAACATCCAGATACCCCGGAACCACATGCGCGCCTTCAATAACAATATCCGTCTTTTCTACAACACTCCTTTTTATAATGGCTTCAATACCTACATTTACTGCACATACCTGTTCCCTGAACCCCAGTATTACAGGTTCTACTCCGGAAGGGGGGAGAGTTAGATTCTTATATGCATTATAAGAAGACCCGCGCAGGGGCCTTATCAGTTTTTCAGAAACTGAAGCCCTCATCACCTCCCTTATTGCATCAGTCGAAGCTACTCTTGTTATATTTAAACGGTTCGCAATAATTGTGGCTACCGTTGATTTACCCACACCCGTAGCACCACCCAGAAGTATTATGGTCGGTTTCTGAAGTTTTCCCACAGACTGCCATAGAAGATATTTCTCTGCATTATCAATACCGGATTCATCTTTTATAAACCTGAAAGCAAGTGACCGCAGTTCATCAAGTGTTATTGACCTTATATTATTTTCCTCAAAGTAGTCCTGGATTTCAGAAGCTATCCTGTGTGCAATTACTATTTCCAGACCCGTAACAGAAATAGATGAAGCAAGTATACCTTTTGAGAAAGGCAGGCCCATTTTTTTATCAGTAATCACTACTGGATTCCGTCTGTTTTCTTCTTCTTTTATGGTCATTTGATACTTTTCTCCTCTATAAATTTTATAATATCCTTCTTAAAATCCCTTTCTCTGTCACTCATTATAAGGATATTATCAATGTATGATATCCCTTTTTTATTTTCAAAAGCATATTCTGTGAGTACGTCCACAGCAGCAGCTTTTAATTCTGTAAGTATAATATCAAAATCCGGACTTTCATTAAGATCTTTTTTCAAAAGCTCTCTTTTTGATAGATTAAAACTTGCCTTTACTATTCTGCATCCGTATTCACTTTCAAGATGACCTATTATGTTGGGCTCCGCAATTTTCTGTGAAGTCATTCCAAGAAATACTTTTTTTCCTGCTACATTTGTAAGAGGTTTTGGTCTGAAAACTGTTTTTATTATATCTGCCTCCGGATTATACTTTTTAATCTTATCTATCAGGACTTCTATTTTTTCCTTCTTTGCAGGAGGATCCTCACACATGGTAATTATTACCATGTCTGCCAGCATAATTCTGTAAATACCGAGATACCCCACCAGGCTGTCCCACTCCTGGAATGCACCGACCACACATATAGTCTTATCAGCAGCTATTCCGGGTATGGACGCCCCGCTGCCTTCAACAATAATAAGATCTGAATCCAGTTTTTCTGCAAGCCGGACACCCTGACTGAGGTTTGTCATAAATATCCTGCCTGCGAATCCTCCCCCGCACCTCCTGCAGCCTATAGTAACCACCTTGCTCAGTAATGCATCTTCTATATAATCTGAACTTGCGTGGAAACCTTTTTTGTTAAGGTCAAGCAGGTATTCTGCATTAATATCAACTTCATCACCTCTTATGATCTGTGGTTCTGAAGGTCCCCCCCTTCCCATTGCTATAATGGCTGTTTTGATATTCTCCCCGGAAAATATTTTCGCTATATATGAACTTACAGCAGTCTTTCCTATCCTTTTGCCTGTTCCTATAATGGATAAGGTCTTTTTTGCTATTTTAATTGTCCTTTCTTCATGGCTAAATAGAAAATCCGGTCCCATATAACTGCTTCCGTTTGCCATGCAGAAAGAAGCGATCTTCATCCTTATCCTGTAATTGACAACTGGCTCATCGCTCAGATCATAGACAATGTCAGGCGAGAAATATTTAAGGGCAGTACAGAAATCACGGTCCAGATCATTTATAATATATACCTTCTCTTTAAAATATCCTTCAAGATCATCTATAACAAGTTTCTCGGTGCCCCCCAGAAAAATAACTCCTCCAAAAGCCCCGGTGAAACTGTTTTTTAAAAGTTTCAAAGCATCCCTGTTGACATCAGGATAATGCTCTCCGTCTATCAGGGCTATCAGTTTTTTATTTTTATTACTTTTTTTCTGTAATAAACTTATCACAGAGCCTTGCCTTCCTTATCGATCTTTTTATTCCTTTTATTTTCTCAATTTTGTCAAATGGGTACCTTCTGCATATATCTACATCCTTTTCCCTTATGTATATTACATTATAGCTGGGCTGGATCGCCCCCCTGAGCCTGAGGCAGGACACAGTGCCTGCCGTAACTACCATCATATCCTCTATGCGCCATAAATACGGCACATGCTTGTGCCCGCAAAGCACCATATCCACACCAGCATCCACTATTGTCTCCAGGACATCGCCGGCATCATTGACAATATTCCTTTCCCTTCCTGTATTGGGAACCGAAACAAGGTGATGGTGCATAGCAAATATCTTGAAGCTATTTTTTTCAGAATCCCTGAACTCCTTACTTATCCATTGATAGTGTTCCCTCCCTATCTGGCCGTTATCCAGGTCCGGTTCGCTGGAATCAGCAGCAACAATCGTTACTGTGCTATTTTTAAATGTTGTATATCTTTCTCCAAAAAGTTCTTCAAAATGCAGGTAACCGACATTTCTTGAATCATGATTTCCAAGTTGTACTATCAGATTTTTGCATTTTATAGGTGCCAGGTAATTTCTTGCTGTTTCATATTCCATTCTGAAACCATTTGCGGTCAGGTCTCCAGTTATGATTACTATATCTGGATTAAGCTCATTTATTTCATCTATAGCTCTTGTTAGAAGGCTTGGTATAAAATGCTGCTCTCCTACATGTATATCCGATATTTGAGCGATAATCGTCTCTTTTTTGCTTTCCGACATTTAATTTCCTTTCATTAATTGATTATTCCAGAAATTATTATAAAACCATATATTATTATTTCTTCCTGTCAATTGCTGGATAGATCCAGCTTACCGGAAATATGACTATATTTTTTATCACCTCTTAAAACCTGGCAGCATAGTTTAAAAAATTTATCATTAGATTTTAAAAGCTTATAGAAAAACATGGGGTAAGCAAAAAATATTCTTGAAAAAATAAGGGATAACTTAATATCACTATATATTTCCTGCTGAACAGCTTCTGCATAATCGTTAAAAGAATAGTCAGGGGATGCAAGAGCTTTTTTTATACTGCCCAGGGCAAGATGGGAACTTCTAAATGCATTAAACAGGCCTTCACCGGATAACAAATATCCAAGAAGGCTGCCTGAAGGTCCGCACCCTGAGATTATTACATCAAATTCTGGTTTCATATGACATAATTTTATAAAAAGAAAAAGCAAAGCACAACTTAATTAAAAAGCAGCACTTTGCTTTTTAGTGATAGTAAAAAAACAACTACAGGCCGGTTAAATATAGGCCTTCTCTGTCTTCTTGTCAAAAAGATGAATAGTTTCAATGTCCACAAATAATTTTGCTACATCCCCGCTCTTCAGTTTTGATTTTGGAATAACCCTGGCAGTCATGAGGACACCGTCTATGTCCACATAAACATATATCTCTGCACCCATAGGCTCGGTAACTTCTACATTTGCAGTTATAATATTTGTATCTTTTGCTTCCGGTACAAACTGTGAATCCTCAAGATCTTCCGGTCTTATACCTACAACAACCTCTTTCCCTACCAGATCATTATTTTTTATTATTTCCTTTATTTTTGACGGAGTCTCCAGTTCAAACTGTTTGTTTTTCAAGGTAATTCTATCAGTAACTGTGACATCTACAAAATTCATTGCAGGAGATCCTATAAAGCCTGCCACAAATATGTTGTTAGGATGGTCATATACCTCCTGCGGAGCTCCAGTCTGCTGCACTAAGCCGTCTTTCATTATAACTATCTTGCTGGCCATGGTCATTGCTTCTGTCTGATCGTGAGTCACATATATGATTGTGGCGTCAAGTCTCTGATGAAGTTTGGCTATTTCGGTTCTCATCTGTACCCTGAGTTTAGCATCAAGGTTTGAAAGCGGTTCATCCATTAAGAATACCTTGGGGTCTCTAACAATAGCCCTTCCAAGTGCAACCCTCTGTCTCTGCCCGCCTGAAAGCTGCTTTGGCTTTCTTTTAAGGAGTTCTTCTATCTTAAGTATCCTTGCTGCATTATTAACTCTTTTTACAATATCAGCTTTCGGCGTTTTTCTTAATTTCAGACCAAAGGCCATGTTGTTGTAGACATCCATGTGAGGGTAAAGGGCATAATTCTGAAAAACCATGGCGATGTCCCTGTCCTTTGGAGGAACATCGTTAACCAGCCTGTCTCCGATATATATTTCCCCCCCGGTTACTTCCTCCAGGCCTGCGATCATGCGCAGCGTGGTAGTTTTACCGCAACCCGATGGCCCTACCAGAACCACAAATTGCTTGTCTTCGATGACTTCATTCATGTTATTAACAGCAATTACGTCTTCGAATTTCTTGGTCAGGTTTTTTAGATCAACCCTTGCCATTTAATTCTCCTTTGTCTCGATAAATAATATTATAATGGGATTATACCCAAAAAAATAATTATTTTCTATAAAATGATAGATAATTCATGCCATATGGGTCCCTGCCTGCAAGGAAATCAGCAGCTTTCATGGCCTGTATCAGACCCGGTATCAAAGGGTCGGTTATGGGTGCTGCAAGTCCGTTCATTATGCCCATTGAAATAAACTGTATATTTAACAGATTCCTGTTCGGCATCCCATAACTGATATTGGAATAACCGCCAGTTATGGAGACTCCGTATTCTTTTACCAGTCTTCTCTGCGTTTCAATTGTGATTCTGGCATATTCCGAATTAGTGGCATTAGTCATTACAAGTGCATCAAATACCAGGTCTTCCAATCCTATTCCCAGACTTTCAGCTCTTTTAATGATCTTTTCTGCTATCTCGAGCCTTTTTTCAACACTTTCCGGTATGCCTTCTTCGTCCATAGTCAGGCAGATTATAGCAGATCCCGTTTCGGCAGCTATGGGAAGAAGATTCTTCATCAATTTCTCTTCCCCGTTTACCGAATTTATAAGCGCTTTGTAAGGATACACCTTTAAGGCTGCTTTTAATGCTTCCGGATTAGCAGAATCAAGACATACCGGTTGATTGGTTTCCTCCATAACTGCTTCTACTGCCCTGGGAAGCATCTCAACCTCATCCACGCTAACTGCTCCGACATTGATATCAATAATATTACCTCCTGCTTCGGTCTGTTTCCTTGCATCTTCCCTTAAAATGTCCAGCTTGCCATCCTGCAATTCTTCAGCAAGTTTCTTTCTGCCAGTAGGGTTGATCCTTTCGGCTATAATCACTGTGGGCAGTCCCTGTCCAAACTTAACTTCTGTGTCCTTACCGGTCACTATTGTCTCCATTGTTTCAGTCCTTTCTCCCTGAGTTAAATATTGTTATCTTTATCATTTTCCAAAATTTTTATAAATTTCCGTGAATGTTTTAAGAAATTTTGAATTTATTTCTTCTGTAGCTATTGTCACTCTTATGTATCCCGGAAGACCCAGGTTTCTGCCCGGCCTTACAATAAATCCGGATTTTAGAAGCTCCTCCACAATAGCTTCGCTATTTTTACCTGTTTTTATAAGTATAAAATTTGTATATGACCTTATATATTCTATATTATTCTCATCCAGTACATTATAGTATATCTCCTTCTGGCTGTTGATCCTTTCCCTTATCTTTGCTATATGTCCGCCATGGTCAAGGACATACTCTGCAGCCTTCTGGGCTATTGAATTTACATTAAATGGAAGCCTAACCCTGTTAAGAGCCTTTACAGCCTCCAGTGGACCTATACCGTATCCTATTCTCAGACCTGCCAGACCGTATATCTTTGAAAATGTTCTTAGAATCATAAGATTATCCCTTTCCATGACAAAACCAGAAGTGTCTATCCTGGCTTCCTCAGGGCAGTATTCATAGTATGCTTCGTCAATTACAATAAGAACACTGCTGTCTACATTGTCCATAACATAATTAAGTTCCTCTGAAGTTATATTTGTACCTGTTGGGTTCTGGGGGTTGGTAAGAAAAATAATCTTCGTATTTTTATTCACAGCTCCGACAAGACCCCTGATATCCTGCCTGAATCCTGATAGGGGAACTTTCAGGGAAAACCCCCCGCATTTAAGCGCAGCTTTTTCATAGATTGAAAATGTTGGCTCCGTAATGACCACGTTATCTCCGGGATCTATAAAGCTATCGCAAATCATCTCTATTATCTGATCGGAACCGCTCCCTATAATTATATTTTCAACAGGTATCCCGAATGTTCTGCCTATTTTTTTCCTTATTCCCAGAGAACTACCGTCGGGATAATAATATATATTCTTTATATAGCCGGATAGTATCTCAGCAAGGCCCGGAACAGTTCCATAAAGATTTTCGTTGGAAGCCATTTTATATACTTCTCCAAGCCCGTATTTTTCCCTGACCTCCTCTACTGTCCTACCCGGTACATACTCGGGGATACTTTCTATACATTTTTTTATCATCAGGCCCATTCTTCCTCTATTCTTATAGACTAAATCTTTTTAAAACAGCATCCCTGTGGTTATATAACCTTTCGAATTCCGCTATTACAGCAATCTTATCTTTCTCCTTTTCAAGAGCATCCCTATCATAGATACAGATACTGCTTCTTTTAAGGAAATCATTTACCGAAAGCGGTGATGAAAACCTGGCATTTCCAGCAGTTGGTATTACATGATTTGTGCCCGCGATATAATCTCCAGCTACCACAGGAGTGAAACTGCCTATAAATATTGCACCTGCATTGCGGATGCCTTTAACAATATTATCAGGATCTTCCGTTATTATTTCAAGGTGCTCCGGTGCGATAGTATTGCAGGCTTCAATAAGCAGTTCGGTTTTGCTGCTGTAGAAAATCCTGCAGAAGTCCTTCATGGACTTTAAAGCAATCTCAACATTTTTTTTATATGCTGTATCATTTTTTAAGGTCTCCAGAAGCATATTTATTGACTCTACCACCTTCTCTGCCAATCTTTTGCTCTTCGCAAGAAGTACGCTTCTGGAAAAAGGATCGTGCTCGGCCTGCGAGAGAAGATCAAGGGCTATAAAGTCCGCCCTCGCACTATCATCTGCTATTATTGTGATATCACTGGGGCCCGCCAGGCAATCTATGCCCACATATCCGTTTACAATCCTCTTTGCAGTAGCCACGTATATATTACCGGGACCTGTTATCTTGTCCACTTTTTTAATGGTCTCCGTACCAAAGGCCATAGCTGCTATTGCCTGTGCGCCGCCTACCTTATATGCCTCATGGATACCCATTATGCCTAATAGGTAAAGTAAAATATCATCAAGGTTTCCATTTCTGCCAGGAGGAGAGAATAGAGCTATCTCATCCACGCCTGCAATAATGGCGGGTATTGTGGTCATAAGTACGGTAGATGGATATATATACCTGCCACCTGGCACATAGAGCCCTACTCTTTTAATAGGGGTTATCTTCTGACCGAGCTTTCTACCGGGCCCAAACTCCTTTAACCACGACTTTTCTCCATTTTTAAGCTGGAAAATGTGATATTGTTCAATATTTTTCCTGCTTTGAGCAAGAGCTCCGGCCAGATCAGGAAATTCCTTTTTGAACCCCTTAACTGCTGACGAAATTTCATCTTCGCTTACGATTATATCTTTAATATCATCCAGATCGGTACGGTCAAATCTTCTTATATATTTAATTAGAGCCCTGTCGCCGCCACGCCTAACATCTTCAAGGATCTTATTTACTTTAGCGACAATCCCGGGACTAATATCTTCCCTGTCATAGAGATAACTGGATATATCTCTGGAAGACTTAAGCTCTTCAATTTTTAATGAAATAGCAGCCATATGTCTAATTATTTTGATACTTTCAATGGTTTCGATTATTATATTTTAAAATAACAAAAGATAAATTTAATATTATAGGTAAATTGTCAAAATATTCAACTTTAAAACCCAGAATGCTTCTGCATGTATGCTGCGCAAACTGTGCAGCTTATCCTGTTCTGCTTCTGGAAAATGATTTTGATATAACATTTTTCTATTATAATCCCAACATATACCCTGAAGAAGAATATTATAAGAGGCTTCAAGACGTTCAAAAACTTGCAGGGCTATCAAATACTCCCCTGCTGGTGGGAAAATATGAGGACAAAAAATGGTTTGATAAAACAAAACATCTTGCAGGCGAGCCAGAAGGAGGTAAAAGATGCAGAATATGTTTTTACCTGCGCCTTAAAGAAACAGCCATGACTGCCAAAAAAGATGGGTTTGATATATTCGCTACCACTCTTTCCATTAGCCCTCATAAGAACAGCAGAGTCATAAACGAGGTAGGAACCCTGATCGCGAAGAAATCAGGCATTGATTTTTTTGTCTCGGATCTTAAAAAAAAAGATGGCTTCAAAAAGACAACAGGACTGTCATATAAATACGCCTTCTACCGCCAGAATTACTGCGGCTGTAAATACAGTATAAGAAATTCTGAATAGTCATACTTTATTTAAACGTCAATATGTTTTAAAAATTTATTTATCAGAATTAAGCTCCCTTGCTTTTTTCTCCCTGAACCTGCGCATAACATGATTTACAATGACCAATGCTGCAACAACTGCAAAGAAATCTATTATATACACCACTTTAATAGGGCCAAAATAGGTACTATCTATCCTGTATGCTTCTATCAGGGTCCTGTAAACTGCATATATCCCCAGGTACATTGCAAGAATGATCCCATATGGAAGCCTGTCCGGCCTGTTCTTGTAAAAACGGTGCATTATAACAAGCAGTATGAATAACGCAAGATTTGCTATTGATTCATAGAGGAATGTTGGGTGAAAGTACTCATAACTTGTATAATTAAAGGGTCTGTTCTCGGGCCTTATATATATGGCCCAGGGAAGATCAGTCGGCCTTCCGAAAGCCTCCTGATTAAAGAAATTTCCCCATCTTCCTATGGCCTGTCCCAGTAAAAGCCCAGGAGCCGCAATATCTGCCCAGAGCCAGAAATCCAGTTTCCTTACCCTGCAAAATACCAGCAGGGCAAGTATGCCGCCGACCATGGCACCCTGGATTGCTAGTCCGCCTCTACGGAATGCAAAGATATAAAGTGGATTTTCACTGTAATATGACCAGTTGACAAAAACATGTAAAAGCCTTGCACCCAGTATCGCAAATATTATTGCAAATGGGGCAAAATTAAGTATCTCATCCTGTTTCTGCGTACGGTACCTGGCGATAAAATAAGCTACCGTGAACCCTATCACAAGTGCAGCAGCAGTTATTATTCCATACCATCTGATCTCAAGGTTAAATATGGTAAAAGCTATTGGATCAATGTTCAAGATTCCTCCTCAAATATCTTTTTAATATTTATTCTCATCTGTTAAATATTGAAATTTTATCATAAATCAGAATAAATATTTATTTAAAAATTTAATCTGTCGAGGATAGGGATATACCTGGAAATCAGGCCGGTTATCTTCATCATTGAATCAGTAACAAATACTATGCCAAGGGCAACAATAAATAGTCCAGAGATTATGGAAACAATATTTAAATACCTGTTAAGCTTCTTAAGTATTCCTGAAAAAAGGCCTATAAATATACTTGCAAGTATGAAGGGGAGACCCAGGCCTGCGGAAAATAAACCCAGAAGAAGTACTCCCTGAAGCAGTGTTTCGAGCCTGCTTGCCATAAGCAGGATGCCAGAAAGAATAATCCCGACACATGGGACCCATCCAAACGAGAAAATCACTCCAAAAATGAAAGAACCCGCGTAACCGGATCCTACCTTGGCCGGCATACTGAACCTCTTTTCAAGATTTAAAAACCTTATCCTAAAAACTCCCATATAATGAAGGCCGAAAACAATAAGTACAGCCCCTCCCACCCGGCTTATTATACCGGAATAATTTTTTAAAACCTGTCCGAGAATAGTGGCAGTTGAACCAAGCAACATGAATACAGAAGTAAAACCTGCAACAAATAACAGGCTGTTAAAAAAAAGATATGGTTTTCCGGGAGTTTTTATATTTTCATCACTGCTGATTACCTTCTTTGACATAATACCTATATAAACGGGAACCAGAGGAAGTACACAGGGTGAAACAAAAGCCAGAAGCCCGGCAATAAAAGATGACAGTAGTCCGATTTCCAGCATATTAATAACCTTTTTAAAATTTATCTATCAAATCTTAAGTTCTGTTAATGCAGTGCCTCTTCCAATGCACCCGTAAGCTGATCTCTGGACATCATACCAACGTTTTCAAAAATTATTCTTCCATTACCGTCCAGTATGAATGTAGTAGGAATCGCCCTTATCCCCCACTGCCCTGTTATGTTTATACTATCAACCAGTATGCAGTAATTTATTCCAAAATCTTCTGCAAAACTCCTAAGTATTGCGGAATCTTCATTTGATATTCCTATAAAAACTACACCCCTGTCTCTGTATTCAGAATAGACTTCGATAAAGTCCGGGATCTCCTTTTTACAGGGGGGACACCACGTCGCCCAGAAATTAAGCACGACCGTCTTATCTCTAAAATCTGAAATTGATATACTTTTACCGTCAAGATCCTTCAATTCAAAATCATTTTCATAATCTCCGGCTGCAGTTGGCCCGTCATAACCAGCGTTTTCACCAGCATCATTGCTGCCGCAGCCTGAAACGGCAACAAGCAGGAAAAAAACTGCTAAAATTCCCGTTGATACTATTATCTTATTAAATTTCATTCCTTCTCCGTATTTCCCGTACCAATTTTTTTACCGAAATTATAAACATCTTCAACCGCGGCATCATTTTTTAATATTTCTCCTTCGCTGTCAGTCTTCCCGTAAAGAAAATCTCTTATATAGTCCACAAACAGCACATCAAAAAAAGACCTTATTACTTTTTTTGGACAGTCAAATATAGATTCCAGTTCAGAACCCGAGACGCATATAAACATGCCGCCCCTTTTCTTTTTTATGATATTTTTTTTATGCTCATATTTAAGAGACCAGAATCTCTGGCACCTGTCGATAATTGCCTTAAGGTAGCCCGACACAGTGGTAAAGAATACAGGAGATGCTACTGCAATAAAATCCGCATCGGCAAGGATCCTGTATATATCCTGCATATCATCCCCGATTATGCATTCCCCTGTCCTGGAACAAGCTCCACATTCCCTGCAGGGAGATAAATCAAGTTCTGAAGCTATTATCTTTTTTATATCAGGATATTTCCCTGTGGCGCTGCATCCATATCTTACTCCCTCCAGAAAACTGTCCAGGAGCAGTGCGGTGTTGCCTTTCCTCCGGGGGCTTCCATAAATAGCTGCTATAATATATGGTTTATCTTTTCCCGTTATTATATGTCCTGACATAAAAACTTATAATTAAACTTCTATTACATTTACCAGAAATTCAGTATAATCTATTATTTTTTTAAAAAATAGGCAAATATATAATGAAAAATCTTTATTGAAAAGATATAAATCAGTAATATCTGTTAAGCAGTTTATTAATGTCTATATCACTTATTATATGGTCAATAAGAGGTTTTCTGTCAATCTGTTTGAGCGTATCCTCGTATACAGGTTCATCAACTTTATAAAATATCCCTGTCGGCAGCCTGTCATTTTCCAGGGATTTTTCAAACGCCTCAGCCTTTTTGCTCCTGTCGTAACTCTTTACATCTTCCAGCCTGTAAATTTTTCTTCTGTAATACCCATATATATCCACACTGCTGTAGATAATGCACGGCGCAAGAACGTCTATAAGAGAAAATCCTCTGTGCCTTACAGCCTTTTTCAATATTTCCCTTAGCTGTAAGGGATCACCGGAAAAACCTCTTGCTATAAAAGTAGCTCCTGATGCAATGGCAAGCGAAACGGGATTTATTGGCTGTACAGAAATTACCCTGGTTGCAGATCCTGCTTTATAATCGTTCCCACCTGTTGGAGATACCTGCCCTCCTGCAAGTCCATATACATGATTATCAACAAGGATGCAGGTAATATTTATATTTCTCCTGCAGGCATGAATAAATTGATTACCGCCTGCACCCATGATATCCCCGTCACCGCTTACTGCAATGACGGTCATCTTATGGGCGGCCAGGCCTGCACCCGCAGCTATGGGAATAGCTCTTCCGTGCATGCAGTGAAAACCATAGGTCCTTAAAAAATTAACACCGCTTCCCGAGCATCCGGTCCCGTATACCATTATTATCTGATGGGGGTATAGTTCAAGCTGCACAAATACTTTTTTAAGAGCGTCATGGATTGCGTAATTACCACAACCCCTGCACCATGTGGGTCGCCTTTCCGTATTAAAATCTGAAGGTTTTAGTCTGTATTCTTCTCTCATTTTCTCTTCAGTCTCAAAAAATTCTTTCTACTCGATTTTTTCTATACTTTCTACGATCTCCTCGGGAAGAAATTGCCTTCCGCTGTATTTTAATATCTTATTGCCTATCCTGTATCCTGTATAAAGTGCAATTAATTTTGACAATTGTGCAGTTTTATTATTTTCAACTATTACATTTTTACTGCTCTCATTGATGTATTTTTCTACGATTTCACGGTCAAATGGGTAAAGATAGGTAAAATGGATAAAATTTACTTTCTTTTCCTGGCTGTTAAGGATTCTAATAGCCTCAAGTACCGGGCCCTTGCTGGACCCCCAGCCCCATATTGTCATATCCGCATTTACAGGACCATACCTTACGGGAGGTTGGATCTCCTCCAGCAATCCTCCTACCTTCCTGAATCTCTTATCAGCCATCCTCTTCCTGTTATGGGCATCTTCTTCAGAAAAGCCATATCTGTCATGCTCTTCGCTATTGGCAATATGCATGCCTTTTTTCAGACCTGCAACAGGACGCGGCGAAATGCCATTCCCTGTATCATTATATCTAAAATAATCTCCGGTTATGTCCCTGTCACTCAGGTAAATGCTTTCTCTGTCAGCTTTAATTTTCTTCATATCAAATTTTGCAAAAGTAAAATGACTCTCTGACAGATATTTATCAAGAATTATTATTACAGGTATCTGATACTTCTCTGCAATGCTGAATGCCCTGCCTGTAAGATAAAAACATTCTTCAGGATCACCCGGGGCAATGACAACTCTGGGAAATTCACCATTTGATGCATATAACGAGAAAAGCATATCCCCCTGTTCGGTCCAGGTTGGCAGACCTGCAGCAGGAGCCGGCCTCTGGAGCAGGACGATTACAACAGGAGTCTCTGTAATAGCAGCACATCCCAGACCCTCACCCATAAGAGAAAAACCTGCGCCTGAAGTGGTTACCATTGTCCTGACCCCTGCAAAAGAAGCACCTATTGCCATATTTAAAGCTTCTATCTCGTCCTCCGAATTCCTGGCCACAATATTAAAATCATCCTCTACTGCCGCAAATGAATCGTGTATCGGATAAGACTGGGGCGCCGGACATTCAGCATAAAACTTACATCCCGAACGTACACCTGCCAGAAACACCGCATCATTGCCGGTTACAAGAAGTTTTGCATCCGGTTTGACTATCTCGAGCTCGTAAGCTTTGATCTTAAGTTTCTCCCTTATATACTTATACCCAAATTCAAGTGCTCTAGAATTCATCTCTATTGTTTCCCGTTCCCTGCCACTTAAAACATCCTTAACCGTGTCAACAGCATTATCAACATTATAGTCAATCAGGGCCAGCGAAGCACCGAGGGCTATATTGCTTATCATTATATTTAAAAGACCCTGCTCTGCAGTTATTCTTTGAAACGGAACAGATATATAATTTATGTCTTTTCTGATATTTACTTTATCTTTTAATCTATATTTTTCACCATCATATATGACATAACCTGAAAAAATGACCTCATCCTGGTGCATTTCTATTGTTCTTTGATCAAGAGCGGCAAGTATATTAATATCCCTGTTTAATGAAAAAATCTCTCCTGAATTTAAACGGGATATATATGTACTATGACCGCCCTTTACAAGCAAAGGATACTCAATATGATCTATAACAGAATATCCTTTTTTTGAAAATGTTCTTGAAAAAATATTCCCGGCAGCAGGGATACCGCAACCCGCTTCTCCCCCTATTCGCCAGGTTATGTTTGTTACTTTCATGATAGGCGGGAATGATTAATTAATTATTATAATGATATTATCAAGATGTATAATTATCAATATAAAAAATAGCTTCAAAATATCATTCATAATAAAAAAAATAATATTCTGAAGCTATGATACTGGTGGTTATCAGGATGCTGACTCTTTTTTCTCTATTATTATTTTCCTTATTAGCTCGATTTCTTTTTCTGTAAAATCTTTTACCTTATTGTAGCTCTCTATAACGTTATCCACTATTTCGTTATACTTATCCCTGCTAATGCCCTTTATTTTGCCTGCCTTTTCTTCTACCTTTCTTTTCATATCCAGTGCTATTTTCCTTATATCCGATCTTAACTCTGCTCCTGTCTTGGTGGTCAGAAACATTGCAGTTACAGCACCCGCAATAAAACCGAGACTCAATCCTATGAATAAACCTTTAATTGTACCTGAATCATTTTCCTGCATGTCTTATCCTCCATACTTTATAAAAAAATAAACAATAAAATGAAACTTATTTATTATATTATACACAAAGTATTAAAATCCTTTATTTTGCCTAAATTTTCTACTTAATATGATATTCTATAATAGCATTCTATTGATTACCTCA
>JAGYMN010000059.1 GCA_018400395.1 Actinomycetota bacterium | reverse complement strand
TTCAAGGGAGATACCCATGCAGCTGGGAATAGATGACGATGATAAAATTCCCGGGTTAAGGAAATTAATTGATGCTATCCATAGATGTGGGGCAAAAGCTGTTGCTCACCTAAACCATCCCGGGAGAATGGCAAATCCTAAAATTCCCGGTAATTATTTTGTGTCTTCCACCGATAAGCCCTGTGAAAACGGAGGGGCAACACCAAAAATGATGGACGAGGGAGACATGGAGATAGCGAAAATGCTTTTTAAAAATGCTGCTATTAGAGCCCGTAATGCCGGTTTTGATTTTATTGAACTACAATTTGGTCACGGATATCTTCTGGCGCAGTTTATTTCCTCTCATGTTAACCGCAGGACAGATAAGTATGGAATAAGTTTTGAGAACCGCATAAAATTTCCCATAATTGTTCTGGAGGCAGTTAAGGAATCCGTAAACCTGCCTGTGATTGCAAGAATAAGCGGAGATGAGATGCTGGCGGACGGAATAAAGCTGCCCGAGATGATTGAATTTTCAGGGGTCCTGGCTAGAAAGGGGGTATCAGCAATACATGTTTCTGCAGGTACTGTATGTTCAACACCCCCCTGGTTTTTTCAGCATATGTTTATTCAGAAGAAGAAAACATGGGAGATGGCAAAAGAAATAAGCAAAGAAATAAATATACCGGTAATCTTTGTCGGTAAAATAAACAGTTTTGATGATATTGAAGATCTGAAAAAAAATTATTCGGCAGAGTACATGGCTATAGGCAGGGCTATGGTGGCAGACCCGCAATTTGTGGGGAAATATTTAAATAAAGAAAAGGGTGAAGTAGTACCCTGCCTTACCTGTGTTGAAGGCTGCCTCGGCGGTGTAAGGTCGGGCCAGGGTTTAAGTTGCCTTGTGAATCCTGAAGTTGGGAATAACAGCAGGGTATTCAAAACTTCGGCGGAGCCCGGGAAATATGCTGTTGTGGGGGGAGGATTAGCAGGGATGGAAGCAGCAATAATCCTAAAAAAGAGGGGTCATGATGTTGATCTCTATGAAAAAGATAAGCTCGGCGGACAATTTAACTTTGCGCACTTAACACCTAATAAAACATCAATGAAGAGTCTGGTACCATATATGATTGGTGAATTGAAAAATAAGGGGGTAAACATAATTTATAAAGAAGCCAGAGAGACGGATGTAATATCCGGGTATGACGGTGTAATACTGGCAACCGGCTCAATACCATCTGTACCTCCTATTCCCGGTCTTGAAGGATTTTACTGGGCCGATATTTTGCTGGAGAAGAATTTACCGGAAAACAAAAAAGTCTTTATTTTAGGAGGTGGGTTAATAGGGGTAGATATCGCAACTGCCTTAATAGAAAAAGGTAATAAAATAATTATTGTCAAGCGGACAACGGATTTTGGAGAGGATATGGAGATGATTGCAAAGGCGCTTTCTTTAAAAATGATGACCGAAAATGGTGTTATTTTTAGCGATCATACCCATATAAAAAAAATAGAAGGTAAAACTATTTTTGCAGAAAGAAATGGAGAGTCTATTAGATTTGAGGGAATAGATACGATTGTGGTTTCTACCGGGATGAGAAGCCATAATCCCCTTGAAGAAAATTTAAGAGGCATGATACCGGTTTATGTAATCGGAGATGCAAGGTTTATCGGAAATGCACAGGATGCGATAAGAGATGGATACCAGACTGCAGGCAAGCTGTAATATAATATAGTCTGAACACAGTCTTACAGTAATCTGAAAGATAAAATAAAAGTCTGATCCATGGGATAAAACCTGCAGGCTTACGGAACAGGGCTTTTTAAAGGGTTTAAATTACAAATTAATAAATATTATGATACTTTTAATGAGGACCGTGTACAGATGTTAAAATTTTACCGTAATTTATCAAAGACAAAAAAAATAGTTTTTCTAATTGTCACAATTCTTCTATCTATTCCAGTAGGTGCATTTACCGGATTTATGATCGGTCTTATAGCAACGACTTTTATTCCAATATGTGCCAATGGTGACAGTTTTCATAATTGTTTTGAATTTAAAGGAATGGTAGGCTATGAAGCAACAGGGACAATTGGCTTTTGGGCTGGATTGGTTTTGATTCCAGCAGCATATATATCGCTTATTATATATCTTGAGATTAAAAAATGATTGAAAATGTATTTAATGGATGATTAAAAAATGGTGAAAATAATACAGGCAGAAAATCAGGATATGATTAAAAAACTTTACAGACTGAGATTCGAAGTATTTGTAAAGGAGCAGAAGGTTCCTGCCGAGCTTGAGAATGATGAATATGATAAGAAAGCTTACCATGTCCTGGCTATTGAGGAAAAATCCGGTGAATGTATTGCATGCGGAAGGGTGATAATTGAAGATGACAGGGCAAGGATTGGCAGGGTTGCTGTAAAAAAAGACTATAGGAAGAAAGGTTATGGTAAAAAGATCTGCTTAAAATTAATTGAAATAGCACAGAAATACAATGTGAAGGATATCGGGCTGGATGCACAATTACCGGTAACAGGTTTTTACAAAAAACTGGGATTTAAAGAATACGGCAATGTTTTTTTAGAAGCCAATATGGAACACATAGCTATGAAACTAGCAGATATGGAATAGTCTAAATATTTTCATTTTAAAATTAGACATTCTTTGATTGATTAAAGACGGCAAGCGTTATAAGATTTATTGAATTGTTTTTAAAAGTTGGACATGTTATACCCGGGGAGAAGATTATTCAAAGATTTAAGTATTGCTTAGAATTTGTATACTAATTAATACAGAGTATGGCTTAAAAGGTAATCATATAAATAAGATAGCTATTTATATAAGCAATAATTGGGATTAAGAAAATAATAGGGGATTTAAAAATTATGGAAGAAAATGAATCGATAATATTTGGACCTGTCCCTTCCAGAAGGCTGGGACACAGTCTGGGAATAAATAATATCCCGCCAAAGGTCTGCACTTATTCCTGTATATATTGTCAGCTGGGAAAGGCTATCAAAATGCAGGTTAAACGCCAATCATTCTACAGGAAAGAAGATATACAGCGTGCTGTCAGAAATAAGATCAAAGTGGCAGAAAAATCAAGGGGAAAGATCGATTATCTGACCTTCGTCCCCGATGGTGAACCCACACTGGATATTAATCTGGGACCGGAGATCGATATACTTAAGGAATCTGGTATCCCTATAGCAGTTATAACCAATAATTCATTGATATGGCAGGATGAAGTGAGAAAGGACCTCATGAAAGCGGATTGGGTGTCTTTGAAAATAGACAGCGTAGAAGAAGAAGCATGGCGCCATATAAACCGTCCCCATAAGGGTCTGGGCCTGGAATTAATTCTTGAAGGCGCGCTCAAATTTTCAACTTCTTTTAGTGGAAAATTGATTACGGAAACAATGATTGTTAAAAATATAAATGACACAGACCGCAACATCGGTATGGTGGCTGACTTCTTGAGTATGTTAAAGCCTGATATATCCTACCTGGCTGTCCCTATACGCCCCCCGGCAGAGAAGTGGGCACAACCGCCTGATGAGAAGGTAATAAACCATGCATATCACATTTTTAGTGAGAAGGTAGATCATGTGGAATATCTTACGGGTTACGAAGGGAATGCTTTTGCATTTTCAGGAAATGTAGAAGCTGACATTATGAGCATTACTGCTGTCCATCCAATGCGGAAGGATGCAGTGGATATCTTATTAGAACGCTCCGGAATGGATTGGGGAATAGTCGATAATCTACTGGAGAATGATAGGCTGATAGAAACGGAATATGGGGGACACAAATTTTATCTCAGAAAGTTTAAAAGACAGGATACCTAGAAAAGAATTTATTTATCCGGTTAACGCTGTTATATTATTATTTTTAATAAAATGCTTGCTTCCAATAAATAACTGGTTTTAGTTGTGTAAATATTAAAATTTATGTGCATTAAATCTATAAAATAATCTATCAAAATAACATCTATCAAAATAATATTGACTTTTTAAAATTTTAGTTATATTTTATTCTTAAGTTAGCAGTCTAGACCTTAGAGTGCCAGTTATTCTATATGTATATGTGTAAATGTTTTTAATATATTATTAAATAAAAAAAAACGGTTTTTAATTACCTGTGACAGGGCTGATTATTATACAGAATAATAATAATCAGGATAATAAATGTAAGGGAAAAATAAAACTGGGGAAAGGAGATAGTCTATTATGGCAAAGGAACTAAAGTATGATGAGGTTTCCAGAAGGGCTCTGGAGAGGGGTGTAAATATAATTGCCGATGCAGTAAAAATTACCCTTGGGCCTAAAGGTAGAAATGTAGTTCTGGAAAAAAAATATGGTGCTCCAACCATAACGAATGATGGGGTAACAATAGCAAAAGAGATCGAGGTAGAAGATCCTTTTGAAAACTCGGGGGTACAGCTTCTTAAAGAAGTAGCAACAAAAACCAATGATGTGGCCGGCGATGGTACTACCACTGCTACACTTCTGGCCCAGGCCATGGTAAAAGAAGGACTCCGTAATGTAGCCGCTGGTGCCAATCCGATGCAGTTGAAAAGAGGTATTGAAGATGCTGTTAAAACTGTGGTAAAGGAAATCGGCAGGCTAAGCGTTGATATTTCAACTGATAAGAAAAAGATAGCAGAGGTGGCTGCCATATCTGCTGCTGATGAAAATATAGGGCAGACTATAGCTGATGCCATGGATAAAGTAGGAAAGGACGGAGTAATTACAGTAGAAGAGTCAAATAAGTTTGGGATGGAAATAGAGCTGGTAGAGGGTTTGCAATTTGACAAAGGATACCTGTCCCCTTATATGGTAACTGATCCAGAGAGGATGGAGGCAGTATTGGATGACCCTTATATATTTATTTCAAGCCAGAAGATGTCTGCTGTGGCAGATCTGATACCCCTGCTTGAAAAGATACAGAAGTCAGGCAAACCGCTGCTTATTATTGCTGAAGATGTTGAGGGAGAAGCTCTGGCTACAATAGTTGTAAATAAACTGAGGGGTACTATAAATTCTGTGGCGGTAAAGGCTCCAGGTTTTGGAGACAGGAGAAAGGCTATGCTTGAGGATATTGCTATTGTAACTGAGGGCAGGGTGATATCTGAAGAAATAGGGATCAAGCTTGAAAATGTAACTATGGATATGCTGGGGAGAGCCAGACAGGTCAAGGTAGACAAGGAAAATACCACTATAGTAGAAGGCAAAGGGTCTATAGATGCAATAAAAGGCAGGATCAAGCAGATAAAAAATGAAATAGAGCAGAGTGATTCCGACTATGACAAGGAAAAACTTCAGGAGAGGATGGCCAAGTTATCCGGTGGAGTAGCGGTAATAAAGGTAGGAGCGGCTACAGAGGTAGAGCTAAAAGAGAAAAAACACCGTATAGAGGATGCACTTTCTGCTACAAGGGCTGCTGTTGAAGAAGGAATTGTACCCGGAGGCGGAGTCGTGCTGGTAAATGCAGTATCAAAAATTGATCTGTCAAAATATACAGGGGATGTAAAAACCGGAGCCTCAATAGTGTCTAAGGCACTTACGGAACCGCTTAAACAAATAGCTATAAATGCTGGTATGGAAGGTTCAGTAGTAGTAGAAAAAGTTAAGTCACTTCCACAGGGGGAAGGCCTTGATGCCCAGGAAGGTAAATACGTTAATATGATCGATGCCGGTATTATAGATCCTGCAAAGGTTACTAGAAGCGCATTACAGAATGCGGCCTCTATTGCTGCTCTAATGCTTACAACAGAGGTAATAGTAGCCGAAAAACCTGAAAAGGAAAAAGTTCCGACAATGCCGCCTGAAGGATATCCGGAATATTAAAAGCATATAGCATGCCAGGATAGGTATAAAAAAAGGATTTATAAAATATAGGGGGCAAAAGCATATATGGCTTTGAACTTTATTTAACATCAGGGTAATGATCTAGAAGGCTGAATGGGATAGAATTGAGGATGGCATTTCCTTGATTCTGAAAAAATGTGATTTATCCTTTCTATCAAATTCAACTGCTATGTATACAGGATCAAAACCAATTATTTTATATGCATCCGCCCACTTATCGGCTTCTATGGATATTCATTTATACTGCCCAACCTGGTTGAGGCAATGGCTATTTTTTCCATTTTCCTCCAGGTCTTATATTAGATGATTTTTGACTTTAGATTTGCAGTGCATCAAGTCCTGTATTTTTTTAGGATACAGGACTTTAAAAGGTTATTTACCTTTTTTCTTTCCGCCTTTTTTGCTCTTTGTTGCCAACTCGCACTCCTTAAAATATAATTTTTTCTGCCGATTGGCAGAAATGGCTATATTATTATATTCCTAAAATAAACAGATGTAAATTATCCTGCATGGGGTAATTTTTTTAGTGATTCTTCTATCTTTTTTCTAGGGTATGCATAATCCTTTAACTTACCTGAGAAATAAGCATCATATGCTGCCATATCAACATGGCCGTGACCGCTGTGCGCTATGAGGATTGTTTTTGATTCCCCGGACTCTTTGCATTTTAAAGCTTCATCTATTGCTGCCTTTATGCAATGGTTTGTCTCCGGAGCGCTGATTATTCCCTCGGTCCTGGCAAATGTGACCCCTGCCTTAAACGTACCAAGCTGATTTTCAGCTCTTGCCTCAACCAGTCCCAGATGTGCAAGGTGACAGATAATTGGAGCCATTCCATGATACCTGAGGCCTCCTGCGTGAATAGGAGCAGGTATAAAATCATGTCCAAGAGTATACATCTTTATTATTGGCGCCAGCTTTGCACTGTCCCCGTAATCATATGCATATGGTCCCCTGGTCATTGTAGGAGCTGCAGTGGGTTCAACATTTATTATTCTAAGATCGGGTTTTGTCCCGTCTATTTTATCCTTTATGAAAGGAAGGAAAAGTCCTGCAAAATTTGAACCTCCACCCACGCAGCCAACTATAATATCAGGGTAGGCATCTGCCTTTTCCATCAGCTTTTTTGCCTCAAGTCCGTTTACTGTTTGATGGAGAAGAACATGGTTGAGTACGCTACCCAGTGCATAATGGGTATCATCACGTGAAACCGCATCTTCTACAGCCTCGCTTATGGCAAGTCCGAGGCTTCCCGGGCAATGCGGATCTTTTGCAAGCATATCTCTTCCAACGCCTGTATCCCTGCTGGGACTGGGCACACATTCAGCGCCCCATGTTTCCATCATTATGCGCCGGTAGGGTTTCTGTTTATAGCTGATGGCTACCATATATACTTTGATCTTTAAGCCAAAGCATGCACCGCCAAAAGCAAGAGCGCTGCCCCACTGTCCTGCTCCAGTCTCGGTTGTTATCCGTTTTATATTTTCTTTCTTATTATAGTAGGCCTGTGCTACGGCAGTATTTGGCTTATGGCTTCCGGGAGGGCTGGTACCTTCATATTTGTAGAATATTTTGGCCGGTGTATCCAGGGCTTTTTCCAGTC
>JAGYMN010000058.1 GCA_018400395.1 Actinomycetota bacterium | reverse complement strand
ATAGATGACCAAACAGAAGAACTAAATAATTATATATCAGATAATTATAATAAATATAATATTTATCTCTAAATAAATATGTATTCTGTTTTATTGTAAGTTAGCAGGGCCAGGAATTAAATATCAGAATAGGCAGGATAAAACGGTATATGAATGAGAGGAAATCCTAAAAGGGTAAGGATACCCAACAAGAAAAAAGGCAGATTTATTCATTAGGATGGAACGGTTACAGGAGTGCCGCAGATAAATCTAATATCGAAGATTATATAAAAAAATAGAAAAGTTTAAGTAAAACATAAGGCGAGAAACCTGTATAAAACTATGGTAATATAGTTTAATGTATAAAATATATAGAGGGAAAAGTTACTATGAAAAAAAAATATACCAGAAGTACTGTAGACAATGAACTTTTAAAATTTACCGGGAAGAAGGAATCTGATTTTATACATTCAGATCCCTGGAGGGTGCTTCGCATACAGGGTGAATTTGTTGACGGGTTCGATGCACTGGCAGGAATAGGTCCCTGTATTTCGATTTTTGGTTCTGCAAGGACGGAACGTGATAATTATTATTACAGGGCAGCTGAAAAAACAGCTGCACTTCTTGCGGATAAGGGTGTGGGTGTTATAACCGGAGGTGGACCGGGAATTATGGAAGCCGCAAACAAAGGTGCGTATGAAGCTGGAGGAGTCTCAATCGGTTGCAATATAGAACTGCCCTTCGAACAGGAAACAAATGAATATCAGACAATATCTCTGGAATTTCATTATTTTTTTGTAAGAAAGATGATTTTTGTTAAATATTCTGTAGGATATATTATTTTCCCCGGCGGCTTTGGCACTCTTGATGAACTATTTGAAGCACTAACTCTTGCCCAGACAGATAAAATAGAACATTTTCCTATTGCTCTTTTTGGCAGCAAATACTGGAAAGGATTATTGGACTGGATAGATGTATGCCTTCTTGAAAAACACTGTACGATAAGCCCCAGAGATAAGGAACTTTACAGGATTGTAAATACTCCGGAAGAGACAGTAAATTATGTAATAGATATAATAAATGAGATTATGTAAAAAAACTAAATCCCTGATTTTTTTATTTTCAGCCATCTGTCTTTTAGAGTAACGGTCCTGTTGAAAACTTTTATTTCTTCAGTTGAATCAGGGTCGACACAAAAGTATCCAAGACGTTCAAACTGATATGTTTCTCCCGGTTTTGCTACAGCAAGAGAGGGCTCCAGCCTGCAGTCCCTCAGTATATTGAGTGAATCTGGATTAATATTTTCCTTAAAATCATGCCCTTCTTCCAATTCAAGAGGATTCTCATTTTTAAAAAGATGGTCGTATAGCCTGACTTCAGCCGGTATGGAATGCTGTACCGATACCCAGTGAAGAGTTGCCTTGACCTTTCTCCCATCCGGCGCATCCCCGCCTTTTGTAGAAGGATCATAAGTACAGTGAAGCTCTATGATATTACCATCTTTGTCTTTTGATATACCAGTGCATTTTAAAAAATATGCATACCTCAGCCTTACTTCTCTTCCGGGGGCAAGCCTGTAAAATTTTTTGGGAGGGTTTTCCATGAAGTCGTCCTTTTCAATATAGATGGCTTTTGAAAATGGGATTTTTCTTGTGCCCGCCGAAAGATCCTCGGGATTATTAACGGCGGTAAGTTCCTCCGTTTTATCAGCAGGATAGTTATCGATTATAACCTTCAGTGGATTTATAACCCCCATGACCCTTGGAGCCCTCCTGTTAAGATCTTCCCTTACAAAATGTTCAAGAAGTGCAATATCTACTGTACTTTCAGCTTTTGATATGCCTATTTCATTACAAAAATTCCTGATCGCTTCAGGAGTGTAACCTCTTCTTCTGATACCGGAAATAGTAGGCATCCTGGGGTCGTCCCAGCCGTTAACAAATCTATTATTAACGAGTTCAAGCAGTTTTCTTTTGCTCAAAACAGTATAAGTGAGGTTTAGTCTTGCAAACTCTATCTGCCTGGGGTGGTGGATTCCAAGCTGTTCGATAAACCAGTTGTAAAGGGGGCGGTGGTCTTCAAATTCCAGTGTGCATATGGAATGCGTTATTCCCTCAATGGAGTCGGACTGGCCATGGGCCCAGTCGTATGTTGGATATATGCACCATTTATCACCCGTTCGGTGATGGGAACTGTGAAGTATCCTGTATATTACAGGGTCTCTCATATTTAAATTGGGTGAAGACATGTCAATTTTTGCCCTTAAGACTTTGGAGCCGTTACTGTATTTTCCTTTCCTCATCTCCTTAAAAAGATTCAGGTTTTCAGCAACTGATCTGTCCCTGTAAGGACTATTTTTACCTGGTTTCTTGAGGGTCCCTCTGTACTGCCTTATCTTTTCGGCGCTGAGTTCACAAACATAGGCAACTTCTTTTTTTATCAGATCCACAGCATAATCGTATAGTTTTTCAAAGTAGTCGGAAGCATAATATTCACGGTTTCCCCAATTAAACCCGAGCCATCTTATATCTCTTTTAATTGATTCTACATATTCAGCTTCTTCTTTTGTGGGATTTGTATCGTCGAATCTTATATTGCACTTTCCATTAAATTCTTCAGCAAGTCCAAAATTTATACATATTGATTTGGCATGTCCTATGTGAAGATATCCATTAGGTTCGGGAGGAAATCTCGTAAGTACCCTTCCTTCGTTTTTGCGCTCTTTTATATCCTTTTTTATTATTTCCCTTATAAAATCTGATTTACCGGCTTTATTATTCATTGCTTTATTTATACACTGTTTTTCTTTTAGAATTAAAAAAGTATTTTAAGAGATAGCCGGGGATCTGTCAAAGCTGGCAGGGCTTTTTCTTTTATATTTTTATATTCTATATGTTTTTTATAAGGCATAATCATAATTATTTAATAAGGTCTATATAAATTGGAAAACGGGATGCCATAATCATAATTTTGAAATATAATATAGATTATATTATTAAAATCAGCTGGAGATTCTAAAATGAGCGTAAAACTAATAGTTACATATGACCCGGCCCACAGGCAAAGCTGTGAGGAAAGTTTAAAGAATGTAATGGAAAAAGCAGGAGTTAAGCCAAAATTTCTTAAGTCAAAATATAGCGGGATTTTCCTAATGGATTTACCCGATGCAAAAGAGGTGGTAAGAAAACTTAAAGCATTTAGCAAAAAAGACGTAGAAATATTTGGGAAAACCCACCGTTATATACCTGTTGACAGGTGGGTATCCTCGAAAATATCCGATATGCAGAAAGCAGTAAAATCCCTGGTTCCAAAAATTGGCGAAAATGAAAAGTGGAAAATGGAGATTGATAAAAGGTACTACCACAAACTGGAATACGATGAACTAATTATTAAACTGACAGATGTGGTGGATAGGCCCAAAATCGATCTAAAAAAACCCAGAAAGATAATCATGGTTGAGATTATTGGAACCCATGCAGGCATCTCGCTTCTGGAGCCTGGAGAATTTCTAAATGTTTCCTGATATGACCTGTATTCAAAAATATATGGTGCTGCCGGCACTTTTTAAGGATTTAAAACACAGGTTTCTA
Organism: Actinomycetota bacterium; assembly: GCA_018400395.1. GTDB lineage: Bacteria > Actinomycetota > Humimicrobiia > Humimicrobiales > Humimicrobiaceae > M55B120. The sequence goes on along the minus strand of JAGYMN010000058.1, from coordinate 3,967 downwards.
TGCCGGGAAAATATTTGAAATATATGAAACATACTTAAAGTATAAAACCTTAAGAGGTTGCGTATTTATAGCTATTGAAAGCCCAAATAAAATCCCGGAAATATCGCAAGGATAAAAAATGTCCATAATGATATCTGTAGTAATACCCGCATATAACGAAGAGAAGTTGATAAATGCATGCCTGGAAAGTTTAAAAAATCAGAATTTTGGAAGCCGGAATTATGAGGTGATAGTCGTTGATAATAAATCGACAGACGGAACCTTAATGATAGCAAAAGATTTAAACGTAAAACTAATAAGCGAACCCCGCAAAGGTGTTTCTTTTGCTGTAAGAAAAGGCTTTTCAGAAGCAGCAGGCGAAATAGTTGCAACTACAGATGCAGATACAAAAGTTAATCCAGACTGGATTTCAAATATTTATAATACCTTCATTTCTAATCCGGAAGCAGTAATAATAGGAGGGAAGTTAATATTTTACCCCCGGAATCTTCTTTCAAGATTTGCAGGATTTTTCTTAAACTACATCGGAGGTGTTATTTTAAAGACTACCGGATGCTCAAACTTTGCAATAAGAAAAAGAATATACTTAAAAATAGGCGGGATAAGGCAGGATATTAATTTTAATTTTGATACGGACCTGTGCTTTAGGGCAAAAAAGGAAGGAAAATCAATTTTTTTGCTTAACAACCCGGTAGTTTCATCAAGCAGGCACTATAGAGGGATTGAAGGCATCAAATATTGTTTAAGAATAGCGGTTAATTCTTTGGCCTTGATGATCTTTAAAAGGACTTTATTTTTTGACATGGTAGATATAAGAGATTGATTTTTACTCTTTTGAAAAAAATATTTATATATAAAGTCACTTTAGCTATTATAATGAAGAATATAGAATATTTTATTTAACTTAAAGGAGTCGGGATGCTGAAAGGTTTTAAAGAATTCATAACCCGGGGCAATGCAGTCAGCATGGCTGTTGGTATAATAATAGGCATTGCCTTTGCTTCTATTATTAACTCTTTAGTTAGTGATATCATAATGCCGCCAATAGGACTTATTTTGGGAGGTGCTGATTTTTCTAACCTTTTTGTGCTACTTAAACAGGGAGCTACTTCCGGTCCATACCTATCACTCGACGCAGCCCGTGAAGCAGGAGCAGTAACATTAAATTATGGGGTATTTGTGAATGCAATTATTAGCTTTCTGATAATTGCTCTGGTGCTTTTTTTCATCATAAATGCTGTAAATAGATTAAAAAAGAAGGAAGAGGAAAAGATTTCAACCAAAAAATGTCCTTTCTGTTTTTCAGTAATTGATATAAATGCTACCCGCTGTCCATATTGCACATCTGAATTGAAAGAATAATATGACTGTATCAACTATGGGTTAAGTGATTTAAAATGAGTTTTTAAAATATTTTTAATTAATTGAACAAAGGGGCCATAAATTAATGTAATAGGAGGTTCTGGTTAATATGGGCAAGAAACAAAAAGATAAATCGATCATACCATTTATACAGATAGCTCTGGATCTGGTTGATTTGCCGCGGGCGATTAAAATAGCCGAGGAAGCAGTCAGGGGAATTCTTGAAGAAGCCGGTGATGAATCCAGGGCCTGGGTTGAAATTGGAACCCCCCTGATAAAATCCGAGGGTATGAATGCAATTCGCCAGATACGCAGGAAATTTCCCCGGCTAACCATATGTGCTGATATGAAGACTATGGATGCCGGTGCTGCCGAAGTTGAAATGGCAGCAAAAGCTGGTGCAAATATTGTTTTCATTCTGGGCTGCTCGCCTGATTCCTGTATAAGTGAGGCAGTGCTGGCAGCAAAAAAATACGGCGTGAGAACTGCCGCAGATATGATTTCAGTAAACGATCCGGTAAAACGTGCTGTTGAATTAGAAGAAATGGGAGTGGATATAATCAATATACATGTTGGACTTGACCAGCAGGTACTGGGAATTAAACCTATAGAACTGGTAGGTAAAATCGCCGGGGCAATCTCCGGCAAAGCAATTATATCTGCTGCCGGGGGTTTAAATAGCGAGACTGCGGTCCTTGCCTGGGAAGCTGGAGCCAGCATAATTATTATTGGAGGCTCTCTTTATAAAGCCGCAAGGCCGGAAGAATCGGTCCGAAAAATTATAAAATCGCTGAAGTCCGGAAAACCTATTGCAAGCAAAGAGTTTGTAAAATATGATTCAGAGCATCTGCTGGAAGCATTTATGAAATTGAGTACAGCAAATATAAGTGACGCTATGCACCGTACTGGTGAGCTGTTTGGTTTGAAGCCGGTCTGGGTCGGTACCCCTGGAGAGCTAAAATTCGCTGGGCCCGCTGTTACGGTGAGAACTTATAATGGTGATTGGAGTGCGCCGGTTCAGGCAATTGACCATGCCAGGCCGGGAGATGTTATAGTTATTGATGCATGTCAGGGGGAAATTGCCGTATGGGGTGAACTGGCGACACACAGCTGTATAAGCAAAGGTGTAGTTGGTGTGGTAATTGATGGAGCTGTAAGAGATATAGACGATATCAGAAAGCTTAAATTCCCAGTTTATGCACGACATTTTACACCAACAGCAGGAGAGCCGAAAGGTTTCGGGGAAATAAATGCACCAATTGAAATTAGTGGGAGAAAGATTGAGCCGGAGGATTGGATTATCGGCGATGAAAGCGGGATTATAGTTGTTCCACGTAACAATGCCATGGAAATAGCAAACCGGGCTATTGATGTATTGGAGAAAGAAAACCGGGTTCGCGAAGAGATAAAATGTGGTTCTACTTTAGGCCAGACTGCATATCTTAAAAAATGGGATATCAGGAAGTGATAACTAACTGAAATAATTCGGCCGCTTTTTATATCATTATTGATTTATTTAATTTATTAAACATGGCATTTAGAAACTGCAGCTAATTGTAGTTAATTTAAAAATAGTAACAGAGATTAATTCTGACCTGATTCATCCAATTTTTTAATTAGTCTTTCCAGATCTATATTTGTTTTGTCGTACTTAATCTGTTCCCCCTTCAGCCAGGAGAGAGCGATTGAAGCATCATCATAAATCGTTCCTATGGGTTCTATCCCATTCTTTAATAGTTTTTCCTTTATATAATTTTCTATTTCTTTGTCTTTTATCCTGTTCAATAAAACCATGACATCTCTGATTTTAGCATTAAGGAATATCTCATTTGCCATTTTAATAAGTTTGGGATTGTCCAGGTGTCTGGTAGCAGGTAATTTACCTGATTTTATCTGTTCTACCATATTTTTTATATCCACTGCTATCTGGATAGATGCACTATTACCATCAACTACTGTAATAATCCAGTCCAGGCTGGTAATGACGCCTCTTGCAGGATCTTCCAGACCTGCCTTCAAATCTATTAAGGTTATGGTGTTGCCTCCATTCCAGGATATTCTCAAATCTCTTGTTATTTTAGATATAGGGCCATCACATCCTGCTCCGGGTCCTTTATCTCCTATCTTACCTGCAGTAAGTAAAAATATACCTTCTTTACTCTGAGCATAGTATTTATTAGGTAGCTTATTCAAATAGATTTTTGCACCGGGCAAGGGGGTTGGATCGTCAACGGGACAGGTTACTGAACCTCCACTAAAAGCAGTCCCGCCAAAATAGTCTATAAGAGAAACTGGCATTTTTTTTATTCCCAGTGCTTTATGAAGACCTATATTAGTTGAATCAGCATCTAATACGCAAACTTCATATCCACAATCACGAATCACCCCCGCAAGTAAAACTGTAACTGTACTTTTTCCACTTCCTCCCTTTCCCAGAATGCCTATTCTTTTTCCTGTAAGGGTTTTATTTGCTTTTACATCCATTTTAATCAGTCCTCATTTTTAATTTTTTAAAATCCTTCCGGGTTTTAACCGTAATAGATTAACATAAAATAATTTTTAAATTATATTTATTTAACTTATATCCCTTAATGTTCAGAATCTT
>JAGYMN010000057.1 GCA_018400395.1 Actinomycetota bacterium | reverse complement strand
ATTTTGTGAATAATAAGTTACTGGAATCATCAGATACTGGCATGGATATCATTAAACATCTGCCCGGTGTGCAGGTTGACCTTATGCAGAATATATCTTTTGAAGGGAATAAGGCTATAACTCTTATGGTAAACGGGCATGAGAGGGATAAGGATTTTTTAGACCAGCTTGACAGCAGGCAGATAGACAAGGTTGAACTTCTGGCAAATCCCGGTGCAGCTTACGATGCGGATAGCAGGGGCGTGATCAATATAATATTAAAAAAAGACAGGAACAGCGGATTTAGCGGTCACGTTTTTGCAGAAATTCCAGGCTCTGAATCAAATATTTATGTAAGCCCTTCGGCAAGCCTTAACTATAACCATAAAGGATTAAATATATATTCTTCTTATAGCAGCGGCTTGAGCTACTTCGATATTAATGAGAGTATTCATCGTGAAATATTTGTTGATATAAGGGATGAAGAGATTTTTTCCAATCAGTATGTAAGGCAGAAAAGCTGGTCTCATCGTTTTCAGCTGGGAATGGATTTATTGGCAGGGGAGAAAGACAGGCTGGGCATCTTTTTCTATTACCAGCCCTTCTCCACTGAGTTTGACGGAGATTATGAAGTGATTACCAGAAATGCTGAAGCGGAGGAGAGTGAATGGTCAGCTTTAAAAGAAGAAACAGACAAAAATCATACTGCATTTTATTCCTTATACTATAAGCATAACTTCGGTGAGCATGAACATAAAATAGTAATCGATGCCAGTTTTATGGATTACAGGGGAGTAAATCGAACGAGTTATACAGGAATTGACAGGGATGGTCTGTTGTTTGATCAGCTTAATGAAATCAGACCGGCGCAGTATTCCGGAATTATAAAGGCAGATTATTCAAATCCTGTTTCAGTAGATATTTTATTTCAGACCGGTTTCAAATCAGAGTTCAGACTACTGAGCGACAGGCTGTCTGACAGGTTTTCCTATAAAGAAAACATGTTTGCCGCATATGGTTCATTCAGGATTGATTTCCGGGAATTTGAAATCAAAGCAGGGCTTCGTCTGGAATATTCAAAATCAGCCCGAGAAACTGATATGAATCCGTTTGAGTTTTCATTTCTGCCAGGTGCCGAAATTGCTTATAAATTAAATGAAAAACAGGATCTCTCATTTTCTTACAGGAGATCATTGTCCAGGCCCGGTATATCACGCTTAAATCCTTATATGTCAATGAATGGTCCGATGAGCTTAACAGGGGGGAATCCTGATCTGAATAAAGAATTAATAAATGATTTTAATATTGATTATTCCCGGACTATTGGTAAGAGTTATTTATCTGCAGGGATATTTTGTAAAGGTGTTCAGGATGCAATAAATCAAATCACATATATAAACAGTGATAATCTTTTTGAATCAAAATTTTATAACATGGGTAACATCTTTACCTATGGAATAAAGTATTCATCATCGTTAAAGTTAGGTGAAAATATTTCTCTTAATTCATATCTGCGATTATTCAGTATAAGTACCAGGGGAAATGAATTAGCCGCAGCGTATAACATAAAAGATAAAAATAAGGTTGGATTTGAATCAGGATTGTCGGCTATTCTGTCTCTTAATTACGGGTTTTCGGCGGGACTTGATTTTCAGTACAATAGTCCTGTATACGAGATTCAAAAAAAGTATTTCAGTGATGCATTGTATTTTGTGACCATCAATAAGGAATTCAGCAAAAAGCTTAAAACAGGTATTAAGTTTGCACTTCCTTTTCGCAGTTCGTTCATTTACAGTGGCAGCAGTCTGGAGAACAATAATTTTTCAGGTAATTATGAAGGCAAAATTCAAATTCACGGACTGGCTGTAATGTTAAATCTGAAATACCGGTTTAACTATGGCCAAAAAACAGTAAACACCCGGAATATAAAAACGGACAATATTGATATACAGAAAAGAGGTTTTTAGGACTATTGTTAAAGAGGTAGATTCGTATAAAAAATATCTCAGACAGCCCGGGGTTTAAAATTTATAAGATAAGCCTATACCAAGCATTTCTTTAAACTGAATCCTGGGCCCCTGTGAAATACCATCGTCATCCGTATATGCAACATCATCATCATATATAATGTGTGTGCTGATATTGGCAGAGAGGAACTTGTTAATCTTCATATTCAGCATCGCTTTCCAGCTTACATCTATATTCTGCGGCTTTTCAATATAATTTGAGAAAAGGTCAAGGGTGGATGATAAATTAACATTCTCCATTATTTCCCTGTTCAGTCCAACCTTGACTGATCCTCCAAATTCGGATCTCATTTTGTCCCCGGGATCAACACCGAAACTGCCGGCTGTGGAGAGGCTGTCATCTATAATAATCGTAATCTTTCCGGTGAGAGGAGAAACTGAAAAAAAGAATGAGTCATCCTTTTTATATTCCATGCCAAGGGAGAGCATAATATAACCCGGCGAAAGGAAATCAGATATTACAATCTTTTCCGTTTCCGTCTTTTTATAGCCTTCAGTGAACTGTGTTTTGAAATTCAGCATACCACTGTAGAACCAGTTGCCTTGTGTTTTTCGTCCGTACTTGGAGATCAGTTCGAGATGGTCGTCGGTCTTGGTTGGGGACTCCTCTCCAACCTTCTGTATCCCGTAACCCATATCCAGGGAGTTGGCCCATGAATTATTATCTTTATTATAATTAAAGTTAATAGCTGAAAGCCCGTTTATGGCATAGGAGCTTTCACCTCCCTGGGCCCAGTTGGTAAGACTGACCTGGGCAAAATTCAGGCTTGCCATACCGTTATATTTCCATGGTCCTTCAACTGTGGTTGTGTCTTCCTGTGCAGATAAGGTCAAAATAATAATAAGACATGTAAAAAGAGTTATTGTTTTTTTCATGATGGGTTTAAAATATTATTACTATAATCATTTATAAAGAATATGGGCATTTTTAGCCCGGTATTACAGTAACGGTTATTTCTCTTTTTTCTCTTGGCCCGTCAAATTCACAGAAGAATATATTTTGCCACGTGCTAAGCATCATCCTTCCATCGACCAGGGGTATTGTTTCGGAAGGGCCTACCAGTCCCGACTTCAGATGGCTGTCGCCGTTACCGTCCTGCCTGTCATGCTCCCAGACACCGTGGGGAATAAGCTTTGCCAGCAATGTTATAACATCAGTCTGAATTGATTCATCCCAGTTCTCCTGTATCATTATTGCAGCCGTGGCACCCCGGGCAAAGACTGACACAAGCCCGTTCTTTATACCTGAGTCCTTAACAATTTTTTCAACCTCCCCTCCAATATCATATAGTCCGTTCTTCTCTTTTGTACTGATGGTAATTGATCCTGTCATAATTCCTTTTGTTGCTTATTAAATATATAAAAAATATTTCTTTTTTTACCATGGTTTAATATATACGTATTATAATAAGAGTGAATAAAGAAATATTTTGAATAAAGGGTACAATATATCTGAAATAAGGGAGGGAAACCAGATTGAGTTCAGGAAACTTATGGATGACAATATGGATCATCTTTATACCATAGCGTTCAGGATTACTGCCAGTGAAGAGGATGCAAGGGATATAGTGCAGGACACCTTTATCAGGTTATGGGAGAAAAGGAAAATATTGAAAGAAAGTGGCAGGGTGAAATATTTATTGAGAAAAATTGCAGTGAATAAGAGTTATGATTTGCTGCGGAAGAGGAAAAGAAATAGAACAGATCGTATAGATATGTCAGTTTTTAAGGTATTGGCAGGTGGAGAGAATGCTGATCATAAGCTGAATGAGAGAGAGGTGTTAACTATTCTCAGGTCTCTTGCTTCTGTTTTAAGCCCAAAGCAAAGAATAGTTTTTACCATGGTTGAATTGCAGGAAATGAGCCATGATGAAGTTGCCGGTATTACCGGCATGACAAAAAGTACAATTAAAAGCAATCTGAACCATGCAAAAAGGAGGTTGGGACATCTTGTTGATAATTATATAAAATAATTAGTATGAGATAAATATGGAAGAACTGGATAAAATAAAGGAGCATTTAAGGAGGTATGAACCGCAACTGAAAGACAGGGATGCCTTGAGGGAAGGTGTAATCAAAAAGATAAGTAGTAGCAGGAGCGGACTGGATTATGTTTTTGGCTGGACAGAAATAGTCTGGTTGCGGAGATCCATGGCACTGGCTTCAGTACTTATTGTGATACTATTCGGTATTCAGCAGGTATTTATGACAAAAAGAATTGAAAAACTGGAAAAACGAATGATCAGTATTAATACAGATAAAGTACTGGAGTATCAGAGGGAAAAGGTTATAGCTAATTCAGTTCTTTTTACTGACCTGGAGAGAAAGGATATGAACGATAGTATTAAAGTGGCAACCGGAGATCTCCTGGATCTGGTAAAGTCATATCGCTCCCTGCAGACAAAATATGAGGAAATACTTAAGAAAGCAAGGACTGACAACCTGGAAAATAAAAAGCAAAAACTATAAGCTATGAAAAGGAAAATGAACATAAGCATCATGATGTGTATCATGATGTTATTCTCATCATGCGGGGGACCCGATGCCCTGTTAATAAATATGGTAAGGAATGATGGCTCAGTTAAGCGCAAGTTAATACTTACTTACCATAAGGACGAATTTGATCTTTCTGACTGCCAGGTACCTGTTGACAGTACCTGGAGCATCACGAAATCATATGATGTTTCCGAAAAGGGAGATACCACATATTCACTTACTGCTGAAAAAGAGTTTGAATCGGTCGATATGATCAATAAACTATATGATGAATATGAAGGTTCTAATCCTTTGATGAAAAGGGAAGCCGGGTTCAGCAAAAAATTCCGGTGGTTTAATACTGTCTACAGTTATACCGAAACTGTTGAAAGAGCCCTCAGGGGTATAGAGCCTGAAGCTTTTTTCTCAGAGCAGGAGCTGGATTATTTTTATATGCCGGAAAAGCTGATCAATGCCCTGCTTGAAGGGCCTGACAGTACAAGGATACAGGAAACAATGATTAATCCTCTCGATAAAAAGAGCGAAGAATGGTTTAGCAAAAGCCTTGTGAGAGCCTTTATTTTCAAGGTCGTTGATACGGTTTCCGCCAATCCAGGTATTAAGGTGGATACCTCAAAATTATTTGAAAAGGAAGAGGAGTTGTCATATTCAATGTTTGAGGAAATGAAGGAGCAAGAGGTTGTGGACAGCTTACTTGGTAAAGGGTTTTATCAGAACAACAGCATTCTGGTTGACACTCTTCTTTCTGATGTGGAGAATGAATTCCTTGTAGCGCTGGAGACGGATTCATATCTGGTACAGACTTTTATGCCCGGTGAGCTCACCTCAACAAATGCTTATATTGACGCTGATGGCAATATCCTCTGGGAAGTTAAAGGCGAGGTCTTCCTTTCTGCCGATTATAATATGTGGGTAGAGTCCAGTTCCACTAACCTCTGGGCCTGGATTATTACCGGAGCTTTCCTGCTGTTTGTTGTCAGCGGTCTGGCTGTGAGAGTTTTCAAACGGAGGCGCAGCGAATAGCTGGAGTAAGGCAGATAAGATTTGCGAAAAAAAACGGCAGGCCCCATGAAAAAGCCTGCCGTCTGTATAAATCGGAAACTGCTCTTTGGCTAACGGTAATCATTAAGTATTTCCATTAACTTTTTCCTTGTAAAGAATATACGGCTTTTTACTGTCCCTATCTTAAGATCCAGCTTTTCTGCTATCTCTTTGTATTTAAATCCCTGTACATGCATTCTGAATGGTATTTTGAACTCATCTTCAAGGCTTTCAATAACCTTTTCCAGTTCATCAACGGAATAGCTTGATTCGGGAGAAAGGAATCCCGAATCCTGGGGAAGGTTCAGAAAATAGAGGTCCTGTGAACCATCAATTATGGTATTTTGCTTGACCGACCGCCTGTAGTTATTGATGAAAGTGTTCTTCATAATAGTAAATACCCACGCTTTGAGGTTTGTGTAATCTGCAAACTTATCCTTATAGGTAATGGCTTTCATATATGTATCCTGTACCAGGTCTTCTGCCCTGGTTTGATCGCTTGTCAGACTCAAAGCAAATTTCATCATGTTGTCTTCGAGACTTATCAGGTTTTTATTGAATTCAACTGCTGTCATCTGTATATAAATTTTGGGTTTAAAATCTATATCAAAAATACAGTGATATATTCGGATATACAAATCCTAATATCCTTTAAAGGGTTGATTTTAGTTTTGAGTACAAACAGTGACAAATTTGTAATCAACATAAGTACAATAACATAAGTGTTATTATACATCCTGATAGTAAAATTACTTCTAAATAAGGTAATTGAAAAACCAATTAGTTAAGGCAAGTGTTAAGATATTGGAATATGTATATTCCAGGGTGTGAATATATAATTATTGTTAATTTCGTATCTTTAATTTTTTCTGTGTTTCATTTAAGATAGAATAATCTGTTAAGCCTTGGAAATAAAACTGAACTTTTCAGAAAAGCATGAACTGCATGGTATTTACCAGCCTGTCAGCGATGCAAAAGCTGCGATAATAATGGTCCACGGACTGGGAGAGCACATTTCAAGGTATAAGGAGATGGCTGACTTTTTTAACAGCAGAAATTATTCGTTTACAGGGCTTGATCTGCCCGGACACGGACATTCATCGGGGAGAAGGGGACATATAGATAATTTCGAGCAATATAATAATATAATATCGGCCATAATTGATTTTGTCAGGGTAAGGGAAGGAGACATATCCCTGGTCCTTTACGGGCATAGCCTTGGTGGAGCAGTGGCTCTTAATTACCTGGCCGGTGCTAATGTTATTGATAAAGCTATAGTTACTTCGCCATGGTTAAAGCTTGCTGTTTCCCCATCCTCTTTTAAAATTTTTCTTGCCGGCATTATGAACAGTTTACTGCCTTCCTTATTGCAGTCATCAGGGCTTGACCCTGAAGATATATCATCCGATAAAGATGTTGTGGAAAAGTATGATGCTGATCCTCTTGTGCATAATAAAATTTCGGTACGTTTATTTTCTTCAGCTACTGCAAATGCACGTAAACTACTGGAAATGAGAGAGGATATTAAAATTCCGCTATTATTAATGCACGGTGCTGATGACCGTATAACATCTGCAGAGGGCTCTTCTGTTTTTGCCGCCAGAAACAGCAGGACAGAGCTGAAGATATGGGAAAAAGGACTGCATGAATTGCATAATGAAGTTTTCCGGGATGAGGTTTTGGATTATATAATTAAATGGCTGGAATAAAGGGATGGAGTTTCGAACAAAGATAGAAATACCCGGGGTGCCGGGAATGATTACTTATGATTCTAATGTGATCTTTATAGGGTCATGTTTTGCAAATGAGATGGGAAAAAATTTTCATCTTGGTAAAATGAATGCCCTGGTAAACCCCTTCGGGGTATTATATAATCCGGGATCCACAGCACATGCCCTGGAATTGATGATGTCGGATGTGGTATATACACAGGATGATATTTATTTCCACGATAATAAGTACCTGAGTTTCGATCATGATACAAGTTTTTCTTCAGTCAGCAGGGAGCAATGTTTGCACAGGATAAACAGTTCTCTCACAGGAGCACGCAGTTTTTTACGCAATGCTTCGTTCCTGTTTGTTACTTTT
>JAGYMN010000056.1 GCA_018400395.1 Actinomycetota bacterium | reverse complement strand
TGTCTTTCACAACAAACTCTTTTTCTCCGAAGTATTCAGGTATTCTTATTTTTTAAGTTTAAAATATATATAAATTTATCAAATAAAGCTCTTGGTATAATTACTCAATAAAAAGGTTCCTGGAAGAAAATTTACCATCAGTTGTAAGATTTATGCCCAGTCGGTTCAGTGCAACCTCATCACCGGGCGTCGGTATATGAGTCATATGCATTTCACAGCCCCTCAGCAGTTCAAGCTTTTTCATAGCAAGTTCTGCAGAGGGATTTACCGTAGTACTTATTGACAGAGCTGTGAGTGTCTCCTCAAGGTCAAGGCTTTCAGACTCCTCTCTGTAGATACCTTTTTTTAATTTTGATATTTGTAATATTACACCCGGCGGAAGCAGATGTATTTCATCTGGTATATTTGCAAGAGTCTTTATGGCATTAAGGATAAGGCTTGATGCAGCATGTAAGAGTTTTGAATTCTTTCCCGTAATAATCCTCCCATCCATAAGCTGCAGAGCTGCTCCGCAAAATATCCCTTTGTTTCCCTTTCCCTTTTTCTCCGCCCCTACTGCTTCTTTTCTTGAAACAGCAACTACCTTTCTATCTTCTATGCTAACATTTAATCTTTCCATTAAAACTTTTACCCTGTCCACTGTTTCCTTTTTTTCAACTCCTTTAAGGTACTGTGTCCTGTACCTGAAATACCTTCTTATCAATTCGTCCCTTGCTGCCTCTCTTACAATCCCATCGTCAATGATACCGTAACCCGCTCTATTTACACCCATATCTGTTGGCGAATTGTACATCACATGATTATTATCATTATCTTTGATTATCCTGCTGATAATCTGCTTAAGTATAGGAAAGCTCTCTACGTCCCTGTTGTAATTAACCGCAACTTCATTATATTCATTAAGATGGAACGGGTCTACCATATTAAAATCATTCAGGTCAGCAGTTGCCGCTTCGTAGGCAATATTTACAGGATGATCCAGTGGGAGGTTCCATATTGGAAATGTTTCAAATTTCGCATATCCAGACTTTATCCCACTTCTATGATCATGATATAACTGTGAAAGACAGGTTGATAGTTTTCCGCTATTAGGCCCGGGAGCCGTTACTACTATTATCTGATTTTTTGTCTTGATATAATCATTTTTCCCAAAACCTTCCTTGCTGAAGATCATATCTATTTCAGAAGGATAACCTTCGATAGGATAATGCAGATAAACCTTTACCCCCCGCCTTTCAAGCTTATTTTTAAAAACTGTAGAAGAAGGCTGGCCCGAATAACGTGTAATGACTACAGAAAGTATATCAAGCCCCCAATTTCTGAGGTCGTCAATTAATTTTAAAGTAGCAGTATCATAAGTGATACCAAAATCTCCCCTCACCCTCCCGCTTTCTATATCACCTGCATAAATACACAGTATTATCTCTATCTTATCCTTCAGAGATTGCAAAAGACTTATTTTTACATTTGGATCATAGCCCGGCAGGACTCTTGCTGCATGGTAATCAAAACAAAGTTTGCCGCCAAATTCCAGAAAAAGTTTATTATCAAATTTCTCCACCCTTTCAAGTATTGCAGCAGTCTGTTCTTTTAGATATTTTTTATTATCAAAACCAATTTTTTTCCCTATTGTGTCTTTTCCTGGAGCATTAATCATTTTTTCTTTAAACCCCTGATAAATCCACCTCTTATCTTATCCAGCATATAACTGGCCAGGAAAGCTCCGGGATCTGTTTTATATACCAGCTTATGCATTAATTTAACATTTGACTGGCTGCATACAACATTTATTATTTCGACTTCTCCTTCTATTCCTTTTCCTGCATAACAGGTAATCCCGTATCCCTGTTCTTTAAGGACCTCTTTAATATCATCACTATGATTCTTTGAAATTATATTTGTGCTTATCAGATCCCTTGATAATTTCTCCGAAATCATTATTCCAATAACAGTCCCAACAGCAAAACCAGCCGCATAAGATAATATTCCAAATATATTATCAACTTCATTTATAATTCTCACTATTATTGATATGAATATCGCGACTTCAAAAAATCCTATAACAGCGGCCAGTATCTTTTTCCTCCTGACTATCATATTTACCCTGATAGTTCCGAGGCTCACATCCACAATTCTTGCAATAAAAATAATGAGCGACCATATAACTACATTACCCAATTTTTTATCCCTCCATCGACATTACTTCAGGGCAATATTCTAACACTTATAAAAAAAAATGAAATTATAATTATTGATGGTAAATATTTTGAAACTTTTGTATCATAAAACTATCAGTCATAGGATATAATGGAGGTTAATAAATTGAACATATTCAATAGAATAATAGTTATCCTTCTTTTGTTCTTTATTATCATTTCATCTGTAGTTATTATAGTAAACATCTTTACCGATCTTTTCCGGTGGTCGGATATATTTGACAGGATTTTAGCATTCAGGGACTCCATAAACTCATATTTATTCAGCTTCGTTTTTCTTATAATCATAATAATAGGTATGGTTTTATTATTTTTTGAATTTTACAGGAGAAAAATAAAGGTGACAAACATAGCTTCAGTAAAGGAAGGAAAAGCCAGTATTACATTGAGAAGTGTTTCAACACAGGTTGAGGAAAAGCTATCAGATATTAAAGATATCAGCAATTTAAAAGTCAGGTCTTTACCAAAATCAGATGGTACAATTATAAACATCTACACCAGGCTCAAAAAAGGTATTAACGTTTCTAAAAAAATGCAGGAAATGATAAATGAAGTTAACAAATTCGCAGCTGAAAACCTTGGGCTTAAAGTATTAAAAACAAATATAACTGTTGTAGATTTTACACAGAAACAAGAAAAGAAAAAAAGTGGACAAATAGAAGAAGAAATAGAAACACCAATGCCTGAAGAGCCAAAAGAGTTTAAGACTACAGATGAAGACTATGACTAATCATTTTCAAAATGTTTAGAGATATCATCAGGTCTATATTATTATACTGTGCCGGTAATTCTTATGGATTTTGGAAGTTTTAATAATTTAGGCAAAATACTTATATTTATCGGAATCGGAATAGCATTAATAGGAGGGCTCATACTCCTTTTTTCAAAAGTTCCATTTATCGGTAAGCTCCCGGGTGACATTTTCATAAAAAAAGAAAATTTTAGTTTCTATTTCCCCATAATCTCAAGCATAATCCTGAGCATTATAATCACAGTAATAATAAATATAGTTATAAGGATATTTATGAAAAAATAAGAATTATCGCCGGCCTTTGTAATGATTTATCTATAAATCCAGAAACCTGAAACTTTTTATGACCCTGTCCCTTATAACCCCAGCTTCAGGATAATCGTATACTGATTTACCCGAGCGAATTGCGTCTATAAAAACCTCATCATAACTACTGCCGCATGAAGCACAGGAATAATCACCTTTTTTTTCGGTATCCGGAACCACTATGTCTTTTCCGCATTCACAGCACCTGAAGACTTTTTTACCTCCAGATCTCTTTCCCCTCTTTGCTATCGGTTTGCCCTCTATCTCCACAATATCAAGCGCAAAATCAATAATAGGGGCAGCACTTATTGATGTTCCAATCCCGAATGCATCCACAATGTCCCTAAGCTGTACTATATCTTTCTCCGAAATTCCTCCGCTTACCATCAATTTGACATCTTTAAATCCCCTGATATCAAGCTCCCATCTGATTTCTTCCAGTATTTTTTTAAAATCCCCCCTTCTTGAGGAAGGGGTATCCAGCCTTACCCCGAATAATTTGCCTCCCATAGCACGGCTTACGTTTATAGCTTCAAATTTCTCATCATTAAATGTATCAATGAGAGATATCCTGGCTACTTCCGGCTTAATGATTTCATGAAATGCACGTGTTGCTTCTACTGTATCCCCTATTATAAGTATTAGTGCATGAGGTATGGTACCAACAGGTTCCTCTCCAATCAGCTCTGCTCCCGGGATTGTTGATACACCATCTGCTCCCCCGATAAAAGCATTTCTATCAACCATTGGAGCAATTGAAGGATGTACCCTCCTGGCCCCAAAACTAAATATTTGTTTCTGCCCTGCGCAAATCTTACATCTGGCAGCACTGGTTGCTATTCCGCTTGCCTGACATAAAAAACCCAGAATAGCTGTCTCGTAAACCCCAAAATCCAGGTATTTTCCCTCTATAGTCATAACAGGCTCAAACTCCCTGAAATAGCTGCCTTCAGGCATACACTTAACCGATATGCTGTCTAAACCGGAGAGCAGCTTCAAAGCCTCCTCCACTCCGGCTAGAATCCCCCAGCTGTAATCAGGTGGGAAACTTTTTAACATAACCTCTGTTTTTACAAAAGGGTTAATTTTTTTGAATCTGAGTATTTCTTCGGTTCTTTTAAAATATATATCAGTAAGTTTGCCCCTCCTGATATCTTCTTCCCCGGCTATATGAAACATATCGTCTCTATAAATCCTTTATATTATATTTGTCTTAAGAATGTCATGCATCTGTCTCAGAGCAAATTTATGGTCTTTTTTATTCAGCCCCATCACTGCATCTTTTACTATATCTACTTCATATCCTCTCATGACTGCATCCGCTACAGTGTATAGAACACAAATATTTGTAGCTGTACCTGTAACAATAATCTTTTTTACAGAAAATTTATTCAAAATTTCCGCCAGATCTGTATTAAAAAAACCAGAAAAAGAACTTTTTCTCACCAGCAGATCAGTGCCTTCCGGTCTAAGATCATCTATTATGCTTGCTCCTCTTGTTCCTTTAACCGCATGAGGAGGGAAAAGTTTAAATTCCCTGTCATTTTCTTCATGGCAGTCGCATAAATAAATCACCGGATAATTGTCCTTTCTTGCTTCATCTATTTCTTTTTTTATGGGTTCAATGATCTTTTTTACTCCAGGTACTTTAAGAGGTGCTCCATCTTCCACAAAATCGTTTAGCATATCTATTATGATTAAAGCTTTTTTCATATCAACCAGATCCTTCTTCCGTTTATATAAATAGAAATAGGTATATCTATGAGAAGTATTAAATTAATATTACCATATATAAGCCAAATTTTGTAAGAATGGTAAACAAGACAGGTAAATTTGTTATTTTATACAACGTAAAATTAGTAGACTAAATTTTTCTTTCAAATGGAGAAAAATTTTAACTTATTAAAAAATATTATTAAAAAATGACCATATTCTCCAGATCAGACCCGCAACAAAAATACCATAAAGATTCATGGATATGATCAGTAATAAAGCTCTCTTTGGTCCAAACTCATTTATAAAAACCCCGAGGGCAATAATACAGGGTATACCTACTGTAGCCGCTACACCAAATGTGTATATTTGAATCGGAGCCATTGCAATTGTAATATTACTCCCGATTACAGATAAGAGCATTGCTCCTGTTAAGTCTTTCTGCAAAAAACCGAAAGTAAGGGGAATAATAGTTTTATCCGGCAATCCCAGCCAGGTAGTTATAAAAGAAAATGGTCTTACTATCACGTCGGTAAGATTAAATGCATTTAAAATCCCATAAATAATTCCACCTGCTATCAAAAGAGGAATAACTATGTATACGAAATCTTTCATTCTTATCCAGCTTTTAGCCAAAACATTTTTAATCAGAGGCTTTCTGTATTCAGGAAGTTCTAAAAGTAAGGGCTCTACCTCAGATTTAAATATTTTTTTCATTACAAAACCTGAAATTAATCCGGCTATAATTAACGTAATGTAAACAAGAAAAGCAAGGCCGATTCCACCATAGAATCCTACAATTCCCATTATAATTGCTATCCTGCTTGAACACGGTACAAATGCAAAAAAAGCTGCTGTATGGTACTGTTCTTTCTTTGAAGATAGAATTCTGGTAGCTCTGATGGCCGGAGCCGTACAGCCAAGTCCCAGAGCTAGCGGAATAAATGACTTTCCCGGCAGTCCGATTTTATTCGTAAGCCTTTCCACATTAATAATAAACCTGGGAAGAAGACCGGTATCCTCTATAAATCCCAGCAATAGATAAAATAAAAATACGTAAGGAAGGGCAACAGATATACCAATAGCCAGTCCTGTCAACCCCTGTCCTAATATTATAAAAGGCATAGATTGACTACCCCGGGTAAAATAGGAAATAAAACTTTCTGCCACGTCCATCAGGTATCCCTGAATCAGATTACCGATAAATAATAGAACACCAAATATAACCATGAAAAATAAAAGAGTAAAAACCGGGCCCCATTTTCTGTTAAGCAGGATACGATCAATACTTTCCTTTATTTTTCTTTCTTTCTTCAGAGATATGATACTTGTGACGCTTTCAGCAATAAAAGATGCCGTACCAAATCTTGTTATTGATATATCCTTTGAAAGGTCGGGATGATTTTCAAACAAATAATTTATTTTATTGATTTCATCGGGGTTTTTCAGATATCTGTAAAAATCTTTATCCTCTTCCAGTATCCTTAAGGCTATAAACCTTTTGGAATTTTTTTCTGTTATGCCGGAGGATATTTTTTCTATTGCTTCCTCTATATGGTCGTCATATTCGATTCTAAATCTATGGCTTTTTATTTTTGTTATTTTTGTTATCTCATCTAAAAGTTCTTCTATTCCTCTCCTGGTCAAAGGATTTATAGGTATCACAGGAATACTAAATAATTCTTCTATCTTTTTAAAATCAATTTTTATTCCCTTTCTTTCAGCTTCTTCTATGAAATTAACTGCAATAATAACAGGAATACCCGCCTCCATTACCTGCAGCAGCATGTAAAAACTTCTTTCAAGTGAAGTTGCATCACATATTATTACGGCGCCATCAGCCTTTTCCTCAAACAATGCTTTCTCAGTAACTTTTTCTTCTTCGCTCCTATCAGAAATCGAATATATTCCAGGTGTATCCGAAAATTCTATTTCAAAACCTTTTACTTTCTTCTTGCCTCTGGTTATTTCCACAGTAGTACCCGGATAATTTGAGATTATAACCCTTGTACCTATAAGAGTATTTAATAGTGAAGACTTTCCGGAGTTCGGCTGTCCTATTATTAAAATTTTAATTTTTTTCATTAGATAATACCTTTATATTGCCGGCTATTTTTCTCGGTATAAAGATCTTTTTGTTTCTTATTTTAATAATTATTCCATTAGGCAGGTCAAACATTTTTTCTATCTTTTCACCTGGGAATATACCAATACTTATAATCCTTTCAAAAAGCTGTGTATCAAGATTTATATCTGTTATAAAACCTTTACCTTCCTTAAATTCTACCAGTGGTTTACCATCACCCTTGAAGGTTGATAACTTCTTAAGGTTATCAATAACCTCTTCAGATATATAATGTTCAATAATATGGCTCATCCTGTGGGCGTCTTTTTTATTTTTAATGTCCCTAAAGTATCTTTCCAGAAAAAGATGCTTTTCAAAAATTTTTTCAGCTTCACAATTGCCCTTTTTTGTAAGACTTACAGAATTATTTTTAATTGATATCAGATTATCTATTTTTAATCCTTCGATTGCTTCAGATATAGATCTATCAGATGTTCTTAGCTCTTCACTGATTGAATCCAATATAACCGCTTCTCTGGCTTCAGCAAGAATTCTTAATATATCTTCTTTTACTATTTTTAAAATTTCTGAATTCTTATCCATTTCTGAAACAGAGGTAGAATAGCAAAGACCAATAT
>JAGYMN010000055.1 GCA_018400395.1 Actinomycetota bacterium | reverse complement strand
TAGTAAGGGCAATACTCTACTATCCTGCCTCTACCGGCAGAAACTTTGATGAGATAAAAAGGCTTGTGCTTGCACTGCA
The DNA here is from genome assembly GCA_018400395.1 of Actinomycetota bacterium. Taxonomy (GTDB): domain Bacteria; phylum Actinomycetota; class Humimicrobiia; order Humimicrobiales; family Humimicrobiaceae; genus M55B120. Next base: position 7,705 of record JAGYMN010000055.1, on the reverse strand, counting down.
GAAGGCAGACAGAGAGGGTATTGCAACACCTGCAGACTGGAGGCCCGGAGATGATGTGATAATACCTCCTGCAGGTTCCTGCGGCACCGCAAAGGAGCGTATGGAGACAAAAGAGAAAGACAAGTACTGTCTTGACTGGTTTATGTGCTTTAAGAGAGAGAAGAAATAGACCTTAGATTATAAAAAGCAGTACAGAAGATGATTGCTTTTATGTCTTAACCTCTTTTCTGGCTATAAGCACCATGCTTCCGATTGCTCCTATAAATAATGCTATAGGGCAAACAATTGTAGCAAAGATAAAAAATACGGGCTCGTCTCCCGTACCTGACCAGAAACCTTCTCCGAAAAGTTTTATAAAGATTGCATATACAAGATTGTGCAGCGCTGCACCTATAACCATACCGATAGCAGATGCACCCGTGAGGATGAAAAATGTTTTTTGTATCTTTTTAAAGCCTGCTTTTACGGTAAGAACAATAAGAGCTATTCCCAGAAAGGGAAGAGAGATGGCTAATAAATAAAATAAAAATCTATTAAAAAGATCGAAAGAGTTCAAAATAAAAATGTTTAACAAAATAAGTATAGAAAAGGAAAATGTTATCCAGAAGATCACCAGAGTAGAAATATATATCTTATTTTTATTATTCATCTCAGTTTCCTTAAATTATTTTTTTATAGGCACACTATTTATTAGACGTTTTTATTTAAAAAAGGATTTATTTAGGTTAATAATCTAATTATTATTAAAGGATATCAGAAAGCCGGTTACCTCTAGGATGAACTGGTATAAGGGAATTCTAGCCATAATATGGGAACTGCCCCAGACAGTCCTTGCAGCTATAATTATCATTTTATTCAAAAGAAGAGTCACAAAAAGGATTTCTTATGGATTAGCAAATATTTTATATATGAAGGGGTTCCCGGGAGGCATATCTCTTGGGAGGTTTATAATTTTAAATGAAAAGCACAGTGACAAACAATTTCCCAGGAAGCATGAATACGGCCATTCAATTCAATCACTGTATCTGGGCTGGCTGTACCTTCTGGTGGTGGGTATTCCGTCGCTTATAAGGTCAATAGTATGGAGATTATTCAAACTGGATAGTTATAAATACTATGCAGGATATCCTGAGAAATGGGCAAATAAACTGGGGTACGGGGAAGAATATGTGAGGATAAAAGAAAGATTAAAATAATATATATCAGTTTTTAAAAATACAGTAACAGGAAAAAATAAAATCATATATTTAAGATATTCATGATTTGATATAGGATAGACTTATTTTAAGAGTACAAGGCTCAGGATCATAACAATCATACCAGCGATAAAACTCAATATAGGGATATGACTTAAACCGTAGGATTTTGAAACAGGCAAAAGTTCGTCTATTGATATAAATACCATTAGTCCTGCTATTGATGAGAGGATAAAACCAAGAATAGTAGAATTTAGGAATGGAAGAAATATAAAAGCAGTTAGTATGGCACCTATAGGTTCTACTACGCCTGATAGAAATGACCATAGGAATGCCTTACTTTTGCTGCCTGTAGCTTTATATATAGGAGCAGATACTGCGATACCTTCTGGAATATTGTGTATTGCTATAGCTATTGCTATAGCAATACCGAGTTTAATATTGACCAGGGAGCTGTAAAATGTAGCCATTCCTTCAGGAAAGTTATGAATGGCAATGCCCAGAGCTACGAAAAGTCCTGTCCTCATCAGTTTTCTATCAGTTTTATCATCTATCCTTTCCTTCTGCCCGATATATTCATGGGGGATAAAATAATCTATGATAAAAATGAAAATAAATCCTGCGATAAATGCAATGCTTGCTCTTAAAAAGCCTATTTCTTCAAAACCTGTAGGAAGCAATTCAAAAAAAGATATACCCAGCATTACTCCTGCAGCGAAACCCAGGACAAAACTCATAAATTTAATGTTTCCCCTTTTAAATGTAAGTCCCAGAATACTGCCTATGGTTGTAGACAGTCCTGCTATAGAAGTAATTAATAATGCTTTTAATATTGCAGGCGACATATTTTTATTGGCTGTTAAATATTATATTTAAAAAATTTATTCATAATTTTACAATATGTAATGATCTAATGAAATTATTTTTTGAAATAAAAAAATTACTATACATATTCCTGGATATTGAATTTACTTTAATACTAAACACTGAATAATAAAAAGAAAATGAAAAAATATTACTTAAAGCCCCTTTTGAATTATATTATATATCTTTTTAAGATCCAGGTTCTCCCTGAATAGATCTGCGAGTTTGTTATACTGTTCATCTTTAAACCTGTAAAAATCATTATCATCCGAGTAAAAATTGCTCCCTTTAATTCCGAAGTTATGCCTGACTGTTTCCAGTATAAAATCTCTGAAAACATGATTATCAAAAACTCCGTGAACATATGTTCCGATAATAGCCATTTTTGCGATTTTATCCAGATAGAAATAACCATCTTTGTAGGTACCACCTGTTTCTGATGATACTTCCAGAAGCGGCTCCGATATATCGTGTCCCGGCTGTTTATCTTTATCTATGGGGTATCTGCTTATTTTTTTTGTTATTTTTGAGGAACCCATATGTATCTCATAGCCTTTCTGGAAGACTGTATCGTTATTTCTGATAATCTTATCAAGATTTCCATCGGCTCTTTTTAGAAGTTCCCGGTTTATTCTGAAAGATACCTGTTTTGTGTATTTATTCTTTTTAAAAACTGTTTCCATTTCAATCAAAGAAATGCCCTTAATGCTATCTATGCCGGTGTTTTCTGTTCTGTAGGGATCTGTGATTTTTTCCCCGAGCATCTGATAACCCCCACATATCCCAATGACCATTGAGCCGTCAAAATAATATTTCTTTATCACATTTTCAAGACCTGATTTTCTTAAATAAAGCAGGTCGCTTATGGTGCTTTTGCTTCCGGGTATTATAATTATATGTGGATTTATTTCTTCCAGTTCTTCTTTTCTGGTTATATAGAAGAGCGCTGTATCTTTATGCTGTTGTAGAGCATTAAAATCAGTAAAATTTGAAATGTGTGGGAGATATATTACACATATTTTTATTGTTTTATCACTGCCTTTACTACTTTGATTTATGGCTTTCGGTATTTGCTTTTCGAAGTTAACACTATCCTCTTCGTCTATGAAGATATCTCTGTAATAAGGAATTACACCGGCTACAGGCATATTAAGCTTTTTTTCAATCCAGGCTATACCAGGGTCGAGTAAAGACCTGTCTCCTCTGAACTTATTTATGAGTAAACACCTGAAAAAATTCTGGTACCTTTCCGGTAGTATTTTTACTGTACCATAAAAACTTGCAAAAATGCCTCCTCTGTCTATATCCCCGACCAGCATCACGGGACAATTGGCAAGGTCTGCTATTTTCATATTTACAATATCATTTTCAATTAGGTTTATCTCGGCCGGGCTTCCGGCACCTTCGATAACGATTATGTCAAATTTTCTTTTTATACCATATAAGATACCAGAGATTTTATTTAGATATTTTGTTTTTTCCGAATCATACTCAACTGCAGTCATATTTTTAACAGCTTTACCCATAAATATTATCTGGGCATTCCTGTCAGCAACAGGTTTTATAAGTATGGGGTTCATGTACACTTCGGGCTTTAAACCGGAAGCTTCAGCCTGCATAACCTGTGCTCTACCCATTTCTCCACCAGATTCAGTCACATAAGAGTTAAGCGCCATATTCTGGGATTTGAAGGGACATACTCTGTATCCGTCCTGCAAAAATATTCTGCAGAGAGCTGCAGCCACAACACTTTTACCGACATGGCTGCCAGTTCCCTGTACCATTATAATCTTTGCTTCACTTTTCTTTACGGTCTGCATTTTACTTCCAGACTATTTATCCCCCGGTTAAATATTATTATATTAAATATGGCAGTTCCAGGTCCGGGCATATTTTTCAATCTATTGAAATACCATTTATTGCTTCGGTAAATTCAACAAGAGCGTCAGCTGCAGTAAAACTCAGGTTATTAATATACTCTCCAGTTACTGTAAATACCTTACCTTCTTTTACGGCAGTAAGTTCCTGCACCATTTCATGAGAAGTAAAATCCTCAACAGATTTAAAAACATAAAAAGGATTATCACTTACAGGTATTAATATTATATCAGGGTCCGATTCCAGGAGTTTTTCTACAGAATATTCCCCCCAGTTTTCGATTCCCTGTATGGAAGGCAGGTTAACGCCACCTGCATCAGTAATTAATTGATCAATAAAGGTATTTGCACCCGGGACCCAGTCACCATATTCACTGGCAATTGATGTGCAGTAGATAACCTCCGGTTTTTCATCATCACTTTTTACCATTTGTTCTACAGCATTTTTTACTTTTGCCTGTTTTTCCTCCATTTCCGTTACAAGCCTGCTGGCAATTTCAACCGAGTCGAACATTAAACCGTATTCGGTTATGTACTCCTTAATATAATCAAGTTTAGAAACGTTTCCTATGGAATAGATCTTTATTCCTGATGTCTCAATCTGTTCGATTACTGCAGGTTCCCATAAGGTCCCGCTCATCAAAGTTACAAGTAGTTCCGGGGATAAATCCAGCAGTCCTTCAAGATCCACTCCGCCCGAAGCTAAAACCTGAGGGGAATCCGAAAGTTCAGGTACATCATCAGGAATCCAGTAGCCAACACCTTTTACAGTATCGAGTTTTCCGAATTCTTTAAGACACAGGGCAATGTTGGTCTCTCCCGCTATTACTGACTCAACCGGTCCGTCAAAGACAAGCTTTCTGTTTTCAGAACCTTCCTGCTGGCCCCAGTCATCCTCTATAGTTACCGGATATTCTACTGAAAAAGTTTCTTCTTCAGCAATTTCTTCTTTTACAATATCTTCTGCAGTTTCCTCTGGCTCCTCAGTTTCATTATATGCTGCATCTTCAGAGGTTTCCGCAACTTCTGCTGGTTCTGGCGATTCTGCATTTTTACATCCTGAAGGGATCAGTGAAAATGCCACCATAAACACCGCCAAAATAATGACTGACATAATGTTTAATGTTTTACTGTTCATTTTACTCCTTTTCTTTTCGTGATTTCTTAATATTGCTGATTAACGGATTAATTTTTCTGAAGTCTGCCCCCTTTCTTTAAGGTATAATGCCAGTTCTTCTTCGCTGGCAAAATCCCCGGCTCCCATTTCGATAAGCTTCTTAAAAAGGGAAGTTGCCTTTCCCTGCGTGAAATCCCTTTTATGGAAATTTTTGCCATCAATAAAGTAAACTTCCTTTTTAAGCTCGAGGGCTTTTTTTACAGATTCAAGGTTGCTGTAGTTACCCTCGCCGAAGGCAACTCTTGCCACAACTACAATATCGCTCTTAAGTATAAATTTTTCGTTAAGTTTTTTATTATCTTCTTTTAAGGTTACATGTGGTTCTTCAAGTATAAGCGGTATGCCCATTTGTTTCGCAATCCTTGTGTCGGTATCTATGCTGCTCAATATGCATGTGGTTATAGAATGTCCTTCACTTAGGAGTATGTTGAAAAGATAAGAACCGCTTCCACCACCTGCAATGACATGGATATTTTTCCTTTTTTCAGGCGATATGGCTATATCATTGTAGCTATTATAATGCGGCGTTATAAATACTTTATTGGTAAACGGATTTTTATCAACAATTACACTGGCTTTGTATACCTCCATAATATTTCTGGAGTTTAATACTTTTTTAGGTGGCCCGTCTGCAAATATACTGCCGTCTTTCATAAGTATTATCCTGTCGGCATACTGGGCGGCTAGATTCATATCATGAAAGACTCCTATGATGGTTATATTCTTTTCTTTTCTGATTTTTGAAATGAGCTGCATTATCTCTATCTGAAAATTTATGTCCAGATTTGATGTGGGCTCATCCAATAAGAGGATTTGTGTTTCCTGGGCGATTGCCTGTGCGATAATTATACGCTGTTTTTCACCACCGCTGATTTCCATATATCCTCTACCTGCCAGGTGTTCGGTTTTTGTGAGCTTCATCGCATTCATGACAATATCGTAATCATTCTGATCCTCATTTGAGAACCTTGACTTTTTACAAATCCTGCTCATAAGAACTATGTCAATATTTTTATAGTTAAAGTTTGAAGATGATTCCTGGGGTACAACTCCTATAAGATTGGCTTTCTGTCTTTGATTGTACTTATTAATATTTTTTCCAAATAAATTTACGGTACCCATGCTAAAAGGGAGTATTCCCGATATTATATTGAAAAGGGTTGTTTTCCCTACTCCGTTTGGCCCGAGCAGCGCGACAAATTCACCTTTTTTTATGAAAAGGCTGAGATTATTTATCACCTCTTTTTTGTCATAATAGAAATAAAGTTTTTTTATTTCTATTATTTTTTCTTCGTATTCCATGGTTGTAATTTATTCTAATAGTCAGTCCTGGCTTTTTTTAAAAGATAAATAAAGAAAGGAGCACCAATTAATGCTGTTATTATACCGACAGGTATTTCCCTTGGTTCTGCAATGTTTCTGGCCAGAGTATCTGCAAGCAGGAGGACTATCCCTCCTCCAAGCGCCGATACAGGCAGGAGGATCCTGTTATCCGGGCCTACAATCAAGCGCATCATGTGGGGCACAACAAGGCCTATGAATCCAATTATACCTGTAACCGAGACTGCTGCAGCAACAACAAAAGAGGATATTATTATTACCATATTTTTCATAATTTCTACATTAATGCCAAGCTGTTTTGCCCTTTTTTCACCAAGTGTTATAGCATTAAGGTCTTTTGTATAAAAGAATAAAGAGATTATCCCGATAATAATAATAGGTCCGACTATTTTTACCTTGATCCAGAGAGATGAGGTCAAACTTCCCATCATCCAGAATACAACATTATGAAGCTGGCTATTGCTTGAAATAAGCATGATAAATGATGTGCCGGCATTTAAAAGAGCCCCTATAGCTATGCCTGATAATATGAGGGTTAATACGTTAATATATCCCTTTTTATTTCTGGCAATGTTAAACACCAGAAATGTAGTTGCAAGGGCACCGGCAAATGCTGCTATTACAATACCGGATATGCCCCCTATACCAGATGAGAGTCCCATAAGGATTGCCAGGGAAGCGGCTATGGAGGCTCCTGATGAGACACCTATTATATATGGATCCGCCATGGGATTTCTGAAGAGACCCTGATACATTACTCCTGTAGCTGACAGTCCCATTCCTACAAGAACAGCCAGAAATACCCGTGGAAGCCTGATATTCTGTATAATCGTTTTGTATGTGGGGCTTATATCCGATATATCAACGAAATCTCCGAGGAAAGGTATTCCATCTATTGTAAGCCTGAAAGTCTGGTTTAACGGGATCTTTGCTGCCCCGACAGAAGCTGCCACTAAAATAAGGAAAAACAGAATGGCCGCGGTGATTAGGGAGTAATATAGTATTTTACCGCCTGCGGGATTGAATTTTTTTGCCTTGTTTTTATTAACTGTACTTAATTTCGCCTCTGTCAATCTTCTGTCACCTTCTTTCAAAGATAGTTTTAATACGCCAGGGATTCTTAAGGAAAGAAGGATATGTAAGGCAAACAAAAATAACCACCCTTTCCTCGAAGAGCGCTATAAGCTTGAAATTTACAGCAGGTTTCCTGGCTTACGGGACTTTACCCTCCGCCTTCCCGGCAGTTTTCC
>JAGYMN010000054.1 GCA_018400395.1 Actinomycetota bacterium | reverse complement strand
TCAAAAACAAAATTTCTGATTGTACTTTTAGTTGTTACGGCTCTTCTCGTAACCATTGTCCCTTCAGCTCTTGCAGGTGGTTCATCCGAGCAGGTACAGGCTTTTGTAACGCGTTTCTATGTACAATGTCTCGGACGCCAGCCGGATCAGGACGGATTAAATGAATGGGTATCAAGACTTCTTAACGGTTCAAAAACAGGAGCTGATGTTGCACATGGCTTTGTATTCAGCGAGGAATTTATGGGTAAGAATCACACCAATGACCAATTTCTTACAATTCTCTACAGGGCATTCTTTAACCGTGAACCTGATTCAGAGGGATATAATATCTGGCTGGAAAGAATGTCCGGAGATATGAGCAGGGAAGAAGTTTTAGATGGTTTTCTTAAGTCACGTGAATTTGCTGAACTTTGTACAAATTTTGGTATTACTCCGTATGCAGGCGCGCCTGCATCAGCAGCACTTTCAGGAGGTAGTTTTTCATCCGGTGGACCTTCTGGATTTCATGCCGGCAGAAAGGTTAATTTCATGGTCTGGGGCGATGACAGCTCGGTAGACCGTCCCGGTGGTAGAATTAGCGGAAGGACGGACATAAATATATTTGTTCACCTTAACCTGGATACCAGGAAGGCGTATCTTGTAACCATACCAAGAGACACATCGTTTGGCGGAAGAAAAATAAATGGTTATCATGCTGTTGGGGGGCATGATTATGCAGTATCTAAATTTGAGCAGTTTATAGGTGGTAAGATAGATTTTTATGCGATAACCGATTTTGACGGCTTCGCCCCACTTATAGACTGGATGGGGGGTGTGACAGTAACTGTAGAAGAAAATATTGCTGACGGTTTCTCAGGTTGTTATCTCGGTCCCGGTGTCCATCATATTAATGGGGGCCAGGCTCTTGCACTTACCCGTGCCAGGTATGGAAGAACCCTCTACGGCGGGGGAGCATATGCAAGGGAAAAGCAATCAGCCATGATGCTAGCAGAACTTCTGCTGCAGAAAAAAGGCTTGGTAAACTCGGGTAATCTGTCAAATTTCCTGGGTACAATGGGACAGTTTATCCATACAAACATTTCACTATCCCAGGCTGCTGAAATACTTCCTGTACTGCTTTCGATGCAGAGGGAAGATATAGTAATTACTACTTTTAATTCATACTGGTCAGGGGAGGCAAGCGCTGTTGTCTATAATGAAACGGAAAAAAACCAGTTTTTTCAGAATATATTGAATCAGTAAACCGGTAGATGATATATTATCACAAACCTCCGGCCAGTTAGAAGCCGGAGGTTTGTGATATTTTTTAATCCATATTTTTCCTGTATAATCAACCATGTTTTTTTGAAAGGAAGGCAGTGTATGGAGATAAAAAATAAATCATATAGAGAACCTATAATCATGGATGACGGCCAGTCATCCGGGATAAGATTTTTCCCAATGATAACCAAAAAGGATGGGGCCCCAAATTTTGCCATGAGGCTGTTCGAGATCGGTCCTTCGGGACATACTCCAAAACATTCACACCCCTGGGAACATGAAGTTGTGATACTTTCAGGGAGCGGTTATGTTATCAGAGGTGATGAAAAAACGGCTGTTGCCAAGGAAGATTTTATACTGATTCCTCCCGATATGCTGCACCAGTTTATAGCAGGCAGGAAAGGGATGAATATGGTATGTGTGGTACCCAATGAAGGACAGCCTGAATAATGTACTGTCCGATTATAAATAACCGGTTTGAAAGGGCAGTCGTTATAAAGATCCTGATTGTCGTACTGGTTTCTTTGCCAGCTTTTTCTTTAATTTCTTCATGTTACCCCCAACAGGATTTTGGAGAACTCCTGATCTGTAGCGGTATAGACGAACTTACATCCGAACCCGACGGTATAGGAAGCGAATATTGTATTGATTCGGACCAGATAGTTGCAGCAGTAGATATAACCGGAGTAAGAGGCAGTGACGTATGGCTTTTCATCTGGGAAAATATTGATACAGGTGAAATAATCTCAGAATCGTCAGGTAATTACTCAAGGAGTCCTTCGGGAATTGTTGAAGGATATCTTACAAACAAACTTCTAAAGGCTGAGGATACGGCGATAATCACCCCACCGGGTAATTACAGGGTTAGTTTCTATCATAATGGCGGACTTTTAAGGACTTCAGATTTTACAATCAAAAGGCCTGATATTAATATTCTGGAGTTTAATTTTTATAAAAGCGTAGATAATAATGGCAATCCTTCGGAAGCCGCAGAAATATTTTCACAAAATGAACAGATATATGCTGCTATGAAGCTAAATTACGAAATAGAAGGAGACAGTTATCTTATAGAATGGTTTAACGATGGCAGATTGCTGGGTGAAGAGGAATATGTTGTAAGGGAGAGCTGCTATTTACCGGGCTATATAATTTTTAAACTTATAAATAAAGAACAGGGTCCCTTCCCCGTGGGAAATTATAATACCCGGGTATCGAGTTCCGGACTTGCTTTAGGGGAATATTTTTTTGAGATAAATCCGGTAGCATTTACAGAAGATATATTTGGCGGAAGGAATAACTACAGGGATGATGATTATAATTTCAGTGTTATCTACCCTGACGCATGGTCTATTGATAAAAATGATATGGAATCAGGGACAAAGATAAGGTTTTCCCCTATAGATGATATAAGGCAGATGATTATAAATATGTGGGTACTGCAGGAAGGTTATTATCCTGAAGAGGAAGATTTTTCTGGATTTGCAGACAGACTGCTTGCCGAACAGACCGGTGAACAGGCTGAAGGAGAGTTGAGCAGGACGGAGAAAGAAAAAGTTGTGGGAGATATTAAAGTTTACGAAGTAAAATATGATAATACCGGGAAAGGGAAAGACGGATGGCAGATAACTTTCAGTTTTCTTAAAAAAAATGGTGTGACGTTCCTTTTTATGCGTCTTACTGACCGTTTTTATATCAATTATGCTGAAAAAGTTACCGACTATATGATAGACTCTATAAATATTACTGAATAAATCTTTTTTATGAAAAACTTGAATCAAAAGTTAAGAAGTTTTGCAAATGAAGGTAAAACTATAAAGATAGGACTGGCTGGCCTGGGCCAGATGGGAAAAGGTATTATCTCGCAGATCAGGAATATTGAAGGAATGGAAATAATTGTACTGGCTGACAGGAATATTACCAGGACAGAGAAAACACTTAAAGATCCAGGCATTGCCATCAGGGACTATATTCTTCTAAGGTCAGGCAGGGACTCAATAAGAAGTCCGGTAAGCATAGCAGGTCTTGATATGATGGCAGATGTGTTTACAGAAAATGCAAAACGTAGAATTAGGGAAGCTCTGGATAATAGAATGCTTATTTATTCCGACAGTCTTTCTGTACTTTTCTGCGTAGATGATATTGATGTAATAATTGATGCTACAGGAAATCCGGAAACAGGTGCATACATTGCTGTTAATACGATAGCATCAAATAAACATCTTGTAACACTGAATGTAGAAATGGATGTTACAATAGGGCCATTTTTAAGGGACATTGCCCTGAAACATAATGTTGTATACACGCTTTCGGCGGGTGACGAACCGCCGGCAGCAAAGGAACTTTATGATTTTGCGGATATGATGGGAATGAAAATAATAGCTGCAGGCAAGGGTAAAAATAATCCCCTGGATAGGGAAGCAAATCCTGATACTCTTGCGGAGTATGCAGGAGAGAAAGGTTCCAATCCATACATGATGACCTCTTTTGTAGATGGGACAAAATCAATGGTGGAGATGGCTTGCCTTTCCAATGCTACGGGACTTAAGCCAGACTGCCGGGGGATGCACGGACCCATAGTAAACATAGACAGGTTCCTGGACGTATTCAGGCCAAAAAGCGAGGGCGGTATACTGAACAGTACGGGAGTTGTGGAGTTTGTAATAGGAGACCTTGCTCCCGGAGTATTCCTTGTTTTTACAACCGAAAACGAAATCTTGAGAAATGAGCTTGAATATCTTCTTATGGGCAGTGGTCCAAATTACCTTCTTTACAGGCCGTATCACCTTACCAGCATGGAAACACCGGTTTCGGTTGCACGGGCATATTTTTATGGTGAGGCAACGATGGTACCTCTGTCGGGGCTGCTATCTGACGTGATAACAATTGCAAAAAAAGACCTGGCTGCCGGGGAGAGGATTGACCGCATAGGAGGTTATAACGTGTACGGTCTTATAGATAAAAAAGAGATTGCGGAAGAAAATAATTTTTTACCCATAGGTCTTAGCGAAGGCGCCTTACTTAAAAATAATATAGAAAAAAACAGTCCAATAACTTATAATGATGTGAATATTTCTGCAGGTTCACTGGTATCACGATTGAGAAAAATGCAGGAAGAAAGAAGTTTGCAGCAACAGTAGCTTGATCAAACCCGAAAGAGGTAAGAGTTGTATTTTAGAGAGACAGTACCAAAAAAGTTTATTTCCTTTCTTTTGATTATAATTTCCCTTGCAATTTTGATTAACGTTCTGTGTTCATGCGGATTCAGGACACTTGAGAGGTTTGAAGAGACAAGAGAGATGATGGGTACCTACGTGACAGTAATCATATATGCTGATGAGGATGATTATTCAGAGGTTATAGATGCAGCTTATAGACGAATACAGCAGGTGGTCGATGTTGCATCTGTATATGATGAAAAAAGCGAAATTTCGTTACTCAACAGGGATGGTTACATAGAAAATCCTTCAAGAGAATTAAAAGAGCTTATAGAACTATCTATTAAATATTATGAGATCTCAGGCGGTTGTTTTGATATAACAGTAAGTCCTGTGTTAAAACTGTGGAGTGAGGGCCTGTGGAAGGAAAGCGAACAGGTACAGGCAGAAAAAATCGAAGAAGCTTTGAAGCTGGTTGGTTCCGATATGATTATAATGGAAGATGAGAGGATATATTATAAGGTAGAAGGGATGTCGGCAGATCTTGGTGGAATAGCAAAGGGATATGCTGTTGACGAGGCTCTAAAGGTTATATCGGAATACGGGATAAAACACGCACTGGTCAATGCGGGGGGAGATGTTGCAACCATAGGTAAAAAGGCAGACGGCGAGAAATGGGTTATTGAACTGGATGACCCGAACAGAGACGAAAACGGGGAAAGTTCTCTGGAAGAGCTGCCTACTTTTGAGTTTGAGGATTCTGCCGTGGCTACTTCCGGAAACTATTACCGTTATTATGATCCGGAAGGTGAAGTACACCATATAACAGATCCACTGACGGGATACTCTGCCAATAAATGCATAAGCGTGACGATTATAGCAGATACCTGTACAAGGGCCGATGTGCTTGCTACCGCTGTCTTTGTAATGGGGGCGTCTGAGGGTATGGAGCTGGTAGAAAGTCTGGATGGAGTAGAAGCATTGATAATAGACAATGATAGAAATATTTACAGTTCTTCTGGACTTTCGGATTATATAAAGTAAAATAACAAACGATTTTTAATTATATCGACTAAATGGGTATTTTAATTAGGAAAAAGAGCAAATCCAGAGGATTACATCTTCCGGAGAACAAAATAACCGATTATAAGCCCATTGAAATGCTTCCAGTGCCGGAGGAAGTGATTATTCCACTGATCCAGAATATTGGTGCACCATGCAGTTTTACAGTCGAAAAAAAAGAAGAGGTAAAGACCGGCCAGAAGATAGCAGATAGTAAAAGCTTCGTCTCGGCCCCTATTCATTCTTCCATATCGGGGAAAATAAAGAAGATCTCGAAAATATTAAATCCTGCTACAGGAAAACTTATGGAAGCTGCCACTATTGGATCTGACGGAGAAGATATATGGGTAGAAAGAAATCCGTTATATGATATTGAAAAATCGCAGGACTATATAAGGCTGATGGGCATAATGGATTCCCTGAAGAAAGACGAGATGCTTTTGAAGATAAGAGAAGCAGGTATAGTTGGGCTTGGCGGAGCAGCTTTTCCAACACATGTAAAATTGAGCCCCCCGCCAGATAAGGATATTGACACTGTTATACTTAACGGTTGCGAATGCGAACCTTATATAACTGCCGACCATAGAATACTTTTGGAATATGGAAGGCAGGTTCTGGCCGGCCTTTATATAATTACCAGGATACTGCAGCCAGAAAATATATATATTGCTATAGAGGACAACAAGGAAGATGCGATAGATTACATAAAGGGTCTTTTAAGCGAGATGTCTCTTGATAAGATTTTCAGGATAGTCTCACTTCCTTCAAGGTATCCGATGGGAGCCGAAAAGACTCTTATAAAAACAGTGGTGGACAGATCTGTTCCAATGGGCGGGCTTCCAATGGACGTGGGTGTCGTTGTAAATAATGTAGGTACAGCTAAAGCCATATATGAAGCTGTAATAGAAGACACCCCCCTTATAAGCAAAGTGATGACAATAACAGGTGAATTTAATAATCCTAAAAATGTGATTGCAAGGATAGGGACGCCTGTAAGCAGTCTTGTAGAGCTTTGCGGGCTTAAAGATGAAAGCTATAATAAAATCATCATCGGGGGCCCTATGATGGGCAATATACTGCTTGATTCGGATTTTCCGGTTATCAAGGGGTTTAATTGTATTCTGGCAATTGAGAGCAGGACCCCGCGGGAAAGAAACTGCATAAATTGTGGACGCTGTGTCAGTGTGTGCCCTATGAATCTTGAGCCGCTCACATATGTGAGAAATACAAAAAACCGCAATACTGAAGGTCTTTCAAATTATTATATACAGGATTGCATAGAATGCGGCCTGTGTGCATACGTATGTCCTTCAAATATACCGATAGTAGGATATATAAAAGCAGGTAAGGCCATGCTTGCCGGGGAGAAGAAAGCTAAATAATTTGTAGACGGAGTTCCTGGGGATAATATATGAATGTAAATTCAGAAAAATATGATGAAAATGCCGGAAAAAATTTATTAATAACCCACGCTCCTCATATATGGAAGGGATTTTCAGTCTCAAAGATTATGTTTATCGTTGTGGCAGCACTTCTTTTTCCTGCAGCAGCTTCGGTATATTTCTTTGGATATTACAGCATGATATTGATTGCTGTAAGTGTGGCAGCTGCACTGCTTACAGAATTCATTATCAAAAAGCTCAGAAAAAAAAGTTATTATATGGATGGAAGTGTAATAGTAACAGGACTGCTTTTTGCCCTTACTCTACCCCCAAGACTCCCCGTATGGATGGCGGTAATCGGATCGGCTTTCTCAATAGCCATAGCCAGGGAAGCTTTTGGGGGTCTCGGATATAATATATTCAATCCTGCACTTGCAGGCAGGGCTTTCCTTTCAATCTGTTTCTCGAAGGAGATGACAACCTGGGTACTGCCAACATATTTCAATACGGATGCAGTTACCGGAGCCTCACCTTTGAGTGAGAGTTTTACGTACCAGGTTGACAGGATTGAGATGTATAAAAACCTCCTTTTCGGAAATACTGCAGGTTCTCTGGGCGAAACTTCGGCTCTTATAATTATGATTCCGGGAATAATACTGTTGGCTTTAAAAATAATAGACTGGCGCATACCACTGTTCTGCCTGGGAACAGTAGCAGCAGGGTCATTTCTGCTGGGAGAAGATGTAATTTATCAACTGCTTGCAGGGGGTCTGATGCTGGGGGCATTCTTTATGGCAACTGATTATGTTACGTCCCCTGTTACAGGTAATGGAAGGATAATATTTGCAGTTGGTACAGGTATACTTATAGTACTTTTCAGGAACTTTGGTCCGATGCCGGAAGGAGTCGCTTTTTCTATTCTTATAATGAACGGGTTTGCTCCTCTTATCGATAAGTATGTAAAATTAAGACCTTTCGGGTATAAGGGGAAAAAGAAAAATGCTTGAGAGATTAAAATCAAAGAAATTTTACCCCGTAATTTTTCTGACTCTTATAGT
>JAGYMN010000053.1 GCA_018400395.1 Actinomycetota bacterium | reverse complement strand
ATCCGGGTTGTGAAGTTATTATTTCATCAGCAAAATCATAGCTCATCCCCATCTTCTTAAGCGCCGTCCTCATTTTGTCAATATTTGCCATTGTGCTCACACTGGGATGGTCACCCTTTTTTATTGCTGCATTTTCCGCTGGTAGGCCGAAGGCATCAAACCCTATCGGGTGCAGCACATTACGGCCTTTCCTTGACATTATCCTTGCCACTACATCCCCTATGGTATAATTTCTTGCATGACCCATGTGCGGTTCTCCTGAAGGATAGGGAAACATCTCAAGTATGTAATATTTAGGGTCGTCCCTGCCTGTCTTGAGGGAAAATATCTTTTCTTTTTCCCACTTCTTCATGATTTTTTCTTCAATCTTTTTTGGACTGTATCTCTCCCTATCCTGCATATTTTCTTTTGTCCCTTTCTTTAAAGATTTGATTTATTTATACATACCTTTGACCGGGTGCCGTGATTCAATTCCAATCAAGCTCTTTTGAATCTTTCCACAGTCTTTCGAGGTCATAAAAATTTCTTATATCTTCAGTAAAGATATGGATCACGAAATCATCATAATCTACCAGTATCCAGGTTCCTTCTGAACTCCCTGCAATATTTTCAGGATAGAAACCGTCCTTCTTAAGACCCATGCAAATATCCTGCTGGATCCTTTTTGTGAGCCTTGTATTCTTTGCACCAATTATAATGAAGTAATCCGTTATTATAAGCCTGGAACGCATATCCAGTATTTTGATATAATCCGCTTTCCTTTCATCTGCAATCTTAGCAGCAGTCCTTACTGCTTTAAGTATCTTATCCGAAATTATCTTTTTTTTGCTGACTTTTTTTCCTTCCTGTCCCGTATTATTTATCACTGATTGGTATAATCACTCCCCAATATGATAGTCATATCGACATCGTCCTCATTATTATCAGATTTTTTTATAACCCCTACACCCAGCCTTTCCTGAACCTGCTGTGCAAAGGCTTCTATTTCTTCCTGGTCGGTATATATTATTATTTCTGTTTGTTTATAATCCCAATTATCAGCATCCTTTACTTCTACGACTTCTATAACTTCGTCTTCTGCATTAAAATGATCAACAAGTATATCCCTTACTGTCGCTGCCAGCATTCTGGTGCCTTCACCATTAAGGATGACTGTTTCCACTGTTCCGCTTATTTCAACGGTTTCTTCCCCGGGTATCTGATCCGGGTTGTAATCAGCACCTATTATTATAATTATATCCGAGGACGCAACTTCGTTTTCCTTTACGATTATCTCACCTGCCCCGAGTATTTCCTTTAACTCATTGGCTGCATTCATAACACCGGCATCATCCGCTGTATATACAAGTATCTCGGTAGCTGCATAATTAAAATTATCAGCATTTCCTATGCCCCCTTCCTCCTGTGAGGGTACATGAAACTTCTTTTTTCCACTCTCGTATGCATGTGTGCCGGAATTAAGAATTGCCGATATCTCTCCTGCGATACCCGGAGTCCCTACCCCATTCAAGATTACAACATCGACTGTCTCTTCATTCTCTACTACTTCGCCCGAAGGTGCCTGCTCCTTGTGAAAAAGTCCTGAAAGCCCCGAAACATCGGGGATGTATACAACTCCTTCTCCTTCAAGTTCTGTAGAGGATGCTTCCAGGGTATAGACTATATTCTTTTCCTCTTTAATGTTTGAAAACGTTGAAAAAAGCTTAAGAAGTTCTTCCAGGCTGAGATCCGAATCAATAAAATCTTTTATAAGGTTTACATTACCCGTAAGGTCATCCTCATCCTCTCCCACAATCTTTAATATTATAGTATCTATGACCTTCTTCTGTATCTTCATATCTTCAAGAGGTACATCTTTTTCTATACCGCTAAAATATTTTAAGAGATTTAAGGTCTCCTGACCATCAAGAAGATTTGGACCCGGTTCAAGGTTAAATGTGCCTCCCTCAGAATAATTATTTATAACATGGGCCCTGTCCATATTTATCTCAATTCCTCCGAGTTTATCTACAACACCTGATATGTCCATTAGAATATGAGAGTCTACTTCCATATCCATACCGAGACCCTTCTCGAGCGTAAGGCTCAGAAGATCCATCCCTCCTATGCCTACTGATCTGCCTACAATTTCGGCACCGATACCCGGTACATCCATTAGTGTCTTGACCGGTACACATAACGATCTCGACTCATCTGCAGCACTGTAATAGCTGGTAAATATTATTGAATTTATATCAGGCTCAAGAAGATCTTCTCCTGAACCAGCAAATATAATATTGACATCCTCGCCCAGCTCCAGGGAAGCTGGTACTACTATACCCTCTTCCACGGAAACTTCTTCAGCACTGAAGAACCTGTTTCTTATCCACCTGTATCCAAATACTATTCCTGCTGCAACCAGTACTATTATTAAAAGTATTGCAAGAGAAGTATAAAGCAGTTTCCTTCTTTTCCTTTTCTCCCTTATTTTACTGATCCTGTAACCCCGCTCCTCTACATCTTCACCCGAATGGTCCTCAAATTCAAAATCTTCGTCCTTGAAGAAATCTTCGTCAGAATCATCTTTGTTCTCACTGCCGGCAGGGCTTACATCTTCTTCCCCTCTTTCATCTTTATATTTACCGCGATCTTCATATTCACTTGATGCATCCTCTCTGTCATTAAAATCCCGGCCGTCATCCCTGTAATCGTCATCTTTCCCTTTTTCATAATCAAAAGGCATAATCAATTACCTCCACAAATATTATTCCATATCCTGCTGGTATCAGGATGCAGGAAACTATTTTTATTTATTACATATATTATAGTATTTTTATAAACTTCTATTAAGCATAAATTTATGTCCTTTACAGCCAGACTTCTAAGCTTCCCCACCTTCTCATATTTTCTTCCCTTCTCTACCTTGTCTGCTATAAATAATATCTTTTCCTCAACAGACATATCACGGGAGCCTATGGTATGGTATTTTACCGCACGCAGTATCCTCTTATTATTTATTCCAAAATCCCTTGAGACCAAAAAATCTCCCACAAAGCTATGCAGAAGCGGCTTTAAGCCGAGTTCGAATTCACTCAGTCCAGGTGAGTGAATTCTTGCCAGCCGGGTAAGTTCTTCTGTATTAAAGACCTTACCATAATCATGGACAGCAGATGAGACACAGAGTTCAAAAAGATTTTCCACTTCTTTATGTGACACAGCCATCTCCACAGCAAACTCCATGGTATTTACGGAATGAGCAAACAGTTCCGGCTCCATTATCTTTTCTAACTTCCTGACCAGATCCAAAAGATACTTTTTCTTATCTTCACCAAGATCAAGTTTTTTTATAAAGTCCATGTTTGAGAATATAGTTGTTTACTCCTTCGGGGACAAGATAATTTATAGACCTGCAGTTCTTTATTCTTTTTCTTATATCTGTCGATGAAATTGCCAGAGCAGGTATTTCCATTAAAAATATTTTCTTATCAGCTTCCTCCCTGGATCTGAAAAGAGTTGATTTAAGACTCTTTATCTTTGATATATCATATCCGGGCCTGGTAGCTGCAATGAATTTTGCAAGAGCCACTATCTCATCTGTATCTTTCCAGGAAAGTATTTCAAGGATTGCATCTGCGCCTGTTATGAAAAATAGTTCCATCTCCATTCCGTATATCTGCCTTAGCTCTTTTACGGTATCTATGGTATAGGATTTCCCCTTACGGTCGATTTCTATTCTTGACACAAAAAAATTGTTGTTTGAGGAAGTCGCGATTTCGGTCATAAGATAACGGTCCTCTGCATCTGCAAGAAGGTCTTCTATTTTATGCGGCGGATCCCCGGTGGGTATGAATATCACCCTGGTAAGACCAAACTGGTCCAGGGCTTCCTGGGCAGTGACAAGGTGCCCGTGATGTATGGGATTGAATGTCCCGCCCATTATGCCTATTTTATTATTTTCCATATTTTATATTTCTTAAAAATAAATCTTTACGGCCTTACCTGTCCCTGCCCCATTACAACAAATTTATTTGTCGTCATCTGGCCTGCTCCCATAGGGCCTCTCCAGTGAAGCTTCTGTGTACTTATCCCCATCTCTGCACCCATGCCGAACTCCTCCCCATCCGTAAACCTGGTTGAGGCATTTACAAAAGTTGTTGACGAGTCCACGGCAGAAGTAAAGTAATTGGCATTACTATAGCTTGAAGTGATTATTGACTCCGTATGATGTGAACCGTACCTGTTTATATGCAGGACAGCTTCATCAATACTGTCAACTATTTTTACCGCTATCTTAAGGTCCAAAAACTCTCTATACCAATCCTGTAGGGCTGCGGGTTTTATCCCCTTATATATAGCTTCCGACCTTCCGTCCCCGATTATTTCCACACCTTTTTCTTCAAGAGCTTTCAGCACAGCCGGAAGTATCTCAGCGGCTACCCCGCTGTGTACAAGAAGCTTTTCAGCTGCATTGCATACGCTCGGCCTCTGCGTCTTTGCATTCACCACAATTTTTGAAATGGTCTCTCTGGCTATACCGTCAAGATAGCTGTCCACGTATATGTGGCAGTTTCCTATGCCGGTTTCTATTACCGGGACCCTTGAATTTTCTACCACGCTTTTTATCAGTTCTGCTCCGCCCCTTGGTATAAGTACATCCACATATTCCCTCATCTGCATAAGGCTTACAGCATGCTTCCTGTCAGCCGACGGTATTATCTGTATTACATCCTCCGGCATCCCGTTGCGCCTGAGTGATTCCCTCATTATTCCGACCAGCATGATGTTGGTATTAAGGGCATGCGAGCTGCCCCTTAAGATTATGCAGTTTCCTGCCTTAAGGCATAGCACTGAAGCATCTACTGTGACGTTGGGCCTGGCTTCATATATTATACCCACAACCCCCAGGGGTACCCTAATATTTTTGAGTACAAGACCATTGGGAAGATTATAGCCGAATATGACTTCACCCACAGGGTCATTTGACTTTATGACCTTATCGATACTGGCGGCTATACTTTTAATCCTGTCCCCGTCAAGGACCAGCCTGTCCAGAAGGCTTTCCGATATGCCCTCTTTTCTGCACCTGGCTATATCTTTTTTATTCTCACTTATTACTTCAGCAATATTTACTACCAGGGATTCTGATATATCTTTCAAAATACTATTTTTTAATGCTGTTGGTGCTGCTGCTATACTTACAGCTGCCGCTTTTGCTTTTTTTGCTATTTCAGTTACCTGATCCATTTTCCTCCTGTTAAATATTAATATACTATTACTCGGGGCCGAATACTACAAGACAATCCCTGTGTATTACTTCCCTGCACATATCCTCCCCAAAATCCGGGAGTATCTCCCTGGCATTTTTGCCCATTATTTTTTTTATTTCTTCGCTTGAGAAATTGCTGATCCCCTTGGCTATAAGAATATTATCAGCCGACAGCACCTTGAGCGTATCCCCCCTGTTGAATCTGCCTTTAATGCCTGTTACTCCCACAGGCAATACGCTTTTGCCCCTTTTTATAACAGCTTCCTGCGCGCCCCTGTCAACAATTATCGCCCCCCTGGCCCTGACCCCAAAGGCAATCCATTTCTTTATGCTTTTAACTTTTTTTGAAGTCTGGGGCTTGAAGAACGTACCTATATCTCTTCCATCTATTATATCAATTAATACATTTTCCTTTCTGCTGCTGGCAATTACCATCGCTATACCCGAAAATGCACATATCTTTGCCGCCTTAACCTTGGAAAACATCCCCCCTATTCCGTATGAAGAACCTATGCCTCCTGCAGATTTTTCTATTTCCGGATCTATTTTTTCTATAAAACTTATCATCTTTGCATCTTTCTTAAACCGGGGATCCACATCGTACATTCCCTCAATATCCGAAAGTATTACAAGAAGATCTGCATCTGAGAGTACCGCAGTCATCGCTCCGAGCTCGTCATTGTCCCCAAATTTTATCTCATCCACGGCAACACTGTCATTTTCATTAATTATGGGTATGACACAAAGCCCGAGAAGATTTTTTATTGTCCTTCTAATGTTAAGATACTGTTCCCTTCTTGTCGTATCTTCATGAGTAAGAAGTATCTGCCCAACTTTTATGCCGTATTCTGAAAAAATATCCCTGTATGCCTTCATAAGTTCAACCTGTCCTACGGCTGAAGCTGCCTGAAGTGCGGATATATCAGAAATTTCTTTTGGAGGTTTTTTAATGTTCAGATATTCAAGGCCAGCTGCCATGGCACCGCTCGACACCAGGATCACATCAAGACCCCTGCCAATTATTTTCTTTATCTCCCTTACAAGGCAGGACATATTTTCAAGGTCGAGACCCCCTTTGCCGTAAGAGGTCAGGGAACTGGAGCCAACTTTTATAACAACCCTTCTGATATCTTTTAGATATTCTTCTCTTCTTTTCATAAATTATTTAAATAATCATTACCGGCAAAATTTTTTAAATACCCGGATACCGGAGTAACTCTATTGCTATTCGACCAGTTCAAATACCAGACTTCCAATAATCACCGTGCTGCCCTCTTTTATTCCAAGACTGGAAAGCTTCTCCCCTATCTTCATTTTTTTAAGCCTTTGTTTTAGATAATCAAGGGCTTCTTCATTTTTAAGATCGGTCATAGCCACAATCCTCTCGAGTTCCCTGTTATTGATTATGAAGCCCCCGGGGCTCTTTTTTATAACTATTTTACGGTCTTCTTCCTCCCCGGCAGATAACCCGTAGATCCTTTTCTTCTTTTTGTCTTTTCCTTTAGAGCCTTCTGCTGAAAGCCTTTCCCTGTTTTCCCTTATCTTGCCGGAAAGACAGGCAACAAGGGTGCCAATCCCTTCTCCTGTAACAGCTGATACAGGAATTACTTTCATGCCGTTTTTTGAAAGGCCTGCCGAAGCTTTCTCCAGTATGCCCCTGTCAGTTAAAAGATCTATTTTATTTATTACAATAATATAATCCTTTTTATAAACTTCAATATTATATAATTTTAATTCCCTTCTTAAAATATTATATGATTCAACCAGTGATTCTTCCCCGTCAGGTCCTATGAGCCTCTCTCCGTCCAGAATCATTGCCAGAACAAAGGAGCGGGTAATGTGCCTGAGAAACCTGTATCCCAGCCCGCTGTTCTTATGCGCGCCCTCTATTATTCCGGGTATATCAGCCACCACAAAATTTTCATCATCAAATGCAACAACCCCCAGGTGAGGTATAAGAGTTGTAAAGGGATAATCCGCAATTTTTGGTTTTGCTGCAGAGATCCTGGATATTATTGTTGATTTTCCCGCATTCGGAAACCCTACCAGACCGACATCTGCCAGCAGCCTTAGCTCAAGATTTATCCATCTTTCTTCAGTGGGCTCGCCTTTTTCACAGAAAGAAGGGAACCTTCTTTCCTGGGATACGAATGAAGCATTGCCCCTTCCTCCGATCCCGCCTCTCGCCACAGTTACTTCTTCCCCTTCTTCTGAAAGGTCCGCCAGTATTCTATTGCTATCGTCTCTTACGATAGTCCCTACGGGCACATATATCAAAAGGTTGTTGCCGTCACTTCCGCTTTTGTTTTTTTCAGACCCTGATTCCCCATTTTCTGCCCTGAAATGGACCTTCTTTCTAAATCCATAAAGGGTGGTCTTATTGGCTGTGGCCTTCAGTATCACATCTCCTCCCCTTCCGCCGTTTCCGCCTGAAGGTTTTTTCTTTCCCCTGCCCTTAAGCCTGAAAAATGCCACTGCGCCGTTTCCGCCGTTTCCGGCTTTAGCATTTATTTTTGCCTCATCTAAGAATACAGCCATTTAAGTTATATATTATGTATAATATGTTTAATGTATCATATAACATATGCTTTTACACTTCTAAGCTGACATAACACATCAAAAACTCCGGCCGGATAAATATAATCTATAAATAGATATGCACTAGAGTTCATAGAAAGCCTTATATATCTTATGCTCCATTACAAGATCGAGCCCCTTCTTAAATTCTGACAGGGGCATGACA
>JAGYMN010000052.1 GCA_018400395.1 Actinomycetota bacterium | reverse complement strand
AAAAATTTACAAATAATGTAAGAATATAAGAATATATTTTAATTAAAAAAGAAAGAGGGTTAATTTAGAGTTATATTATATGTAACTCTTTGTCTTTTAAAGAAATGGAATTAAGAAGGAATAAGCCTGGAAGCAGAAAGGGAAGTTTTGGGCTCAAAAAAAGATATAGTGAAGACAGAAGAAAGATATAAGAGATTATTTAATGAATCACCTGTTATGATGGCCGCAGTAAACAGGGAGGGTATTTTTACTGAATGCACCAGAAGTGCCCTTAAGTTTGCCGGTATCAGGAGAGCTGAATTTATCGGAAAGCATTTTAGCAATCTGAAGACGATTTTTCCAAAAGATATATCCAGGTATCTTGAGATATATAATAATGCCGTTAAGGGAAAGATAATAAGTCCTTTTGAGGTATATGTAAAAGCAGGCAACGGGAAGACTTCGTCTATAGAATGCAGCGTTAAATTAATAAAGGTGAAAGGTGTCATTGATAGATTCTTGCTTATTCTAAGGGACATAACACACCAGAAGGAGGCTGAAAAGAAGATAGAGCACCTTTTGTTTCATGATAGGCTGACAGGTTTATACAACAGGTATTTTTTTGAAGAAGAAATGAAGAGGCTGAATACAAAAAGGCAACATCCCCTGGCCATAATCATGGGAGATGTAAACGGATTGAAAATAATAAATGATGTTCTTGGCCCTGAAAAGGGCGATGAGCTGCTGTGCGGTATCGGCAATATACTGAAGGATTCCTTAAGGGGAGGTGATATAGTAGCAAGGTGGGGAGGAGATGAGTTTATAATTATCCTGCCAAAAATCTCTGAGGAAGATGCCCGGAATATTCTGAGGAGGATAAAAACCAGGCTTAATGAAAAGTCGACAAAAGCAATGCCGTTGAGCGTTTCTTTTGGGCTGGCAATTAAAAATGACATTGATAAGGACGTAAGTCAATTAATAAAAGAAGCTGAAGATAAAATGTGCAGGGGTAAGATGACCAGGGACCAGAGCCCCCACAGCCATATTATAGCGTCTCTGGAAAAAGCCCTGGAGGAAAGAGATTATGAGACTGAAGAGCATGTAAGGCGAATAAAAGATCTTGCAGAAAAGCTGGGCAGGGAACTGGATCTTGACGAAGAATCTATAGATAACCTTATTCTTCTTGCGGCGCTGCATGACGTGGGAAAGATTTCTATTGCAGATAAAATTCTGTTTAAAATTGGAGGACTGACAGATAAAGAATGGGAAAAGATTAAAAAACATTCGGAAATCGGTTACCGCATTGCAGGATCATTCAGGGGTCTTGCTTCAATAGCAGAAGCCATACTGTACCACCATGAATGGTGGGACGGGAATGGATATCCGGAGGGAATAAAGGGGGAGAAAATACCCCTGATATCACGCATAATCTCTGTTGTAGATGCTTACGATGCAATGACAAATGACAGGCCGTACAGGAAAGCACTCAGCAAAAAGGAGGCTATCGAGGAGTTAAAAAAATGGTCCGGATCTCAATTTGATCCATATTTAGTAGAAAGGTTTATTCCTTTAGTCGATGATGAAAAAAGAAGAAATTAAGTCTTAAGATAAAGTCTTTTTGAGTTTTTATAAATGCCAGACATGATTTAAAGTTGAAGTGACAGGCTGAATCGCCGTCAGGATAATAATTGTAAAAGATCCGTAAAAACTACTTTCTGCCGGCTGCAGAGATGTAGGCCGATAAAGTATCTTCTGCTGTTTTTACCCATGAAAAATCAGCAGACCTTTTAATTGATCTGGATGACAGGTCCTTTTTTAGGCCTTCCTCTTTTAAAATTTTTACCATGCTTCTGGAAAATCCTTCAATATCTCCAGGTTCTACAAGGATACCGGCAGTGCCCACGACCTCTTTTATAGATGAGCTGTTGGAACAGATAACCGGAAGGCCGCAGCTCATGGCTTCAAGAGGGGGGAGTCCGAAGCCTTCAAACAGGGAGGGATAGACAAAGATATCTGCATGATTATAGAGCTTAACAAGCTCATTATCTTTTACCCTTCCTGTAAATACTATATCTTTGCTGAAGGGCGAAGCATCCCTTTCACTGTATGTGAACTCACTCTTCCAACCGGTCCTGCCTGCTATTACAAGCATGTGATTTAATTCAGGATGATACTGCCTTGCAAGGTTATATGACTTTATAAGAGTAGTATAATCCTTCCTGGGTTCGATGGTCCCCACTGAAAGAATATACGGCGTTCTGATTTTAAACTTTTCCATGACATTAATGTCAGAGCTGCTGGACGGAGTTCTTTTAAAGACCGGATCTGATGCCAGATATACCACCTTTATTTTTTTTCTGTCTATCCCGAAAATATTTGTGATGTCGCGGGCCGTGCTTTCTGAAGGGGCGAGTATGATAGAAGCACGGCAGGCATTACTCCTTACCAGCTTTTTGTATTTGTTTACAAACCATTCAAAATTGAAGCCGGGGAATCTTATAAATGCCAGATCGTGTATTGAAAGAACTATATTTTTGTTAAGTGTGGGGGGTATCATATAATCCGTACAGTGTATCAGGTCGGTTTTTATGCCGAAAATCTCTATTGGGGGAAATCTCAGTTTCTGATATATATTTAAGGCCCTCTGGCCTGCCTTTATAAATTTAAGGGTAAGGTCAGCTTTTTCAAACTCTTCTTTCAGGCTGTAGACATGTTCAAGATATTTGCTATCGCTTAATGTACCAAAAAGGGTATATCTATACGGTTTTGCCAGCGAAAGAATGCCTCTTACCAGATTAGATATGTACCTTCCTGCTCCTATGTCATGGCCGTGGTTTATAAGTGTCGTTACATCAATGCCTATATTTAGTTTGCGGTTATCTGTCATGATAATCTGTCAATAAATCTATGTACCGATGGTTGTTCATATTCAAGTTTTCCGTGAAGTATGTCCCTGAAAAGTCTTGATTCGGTAATAAATTTTGTATTCTCAAGTGTCCTTAGATAATTTACTATACCCTCATATTTTTCATTTCCCATAAGGGCAAAAAGCCTTCTGTAGGAGTAAAGAAGATTCGGGATGGAGTATTCAGGCTCATTTCTTACCACATCAAAATAGTCCTTTTCACTCCAGCTGTATCTTATGATATCCGAATCCGGAAGCTGTCTTGAAAACTGCATGAAGGTCCTCTGTTTTTTCAACTTTCCGGTGCTTTTTTTGAAGTCGGATATGATCCTTTTTGCAACAGATTTTAGATTCGGGTCACCGAGGTTCTGCTTCTGGATGTCCAGTTCATTTTTTATTATCCTGTTCATATTATCAGTTTCAGCATTTTTGTATGCTGTCTTCATTATATTGAGTTTCTGGTAATAATATTTTCTCTGGAAAGCGGTGGCTTCATCCCTGAAATTATAACCAAACCTGTGATAAAGTATTGACTGGGGACAGGATCTGAACCTGTAGCCGTGAAGGTTTGCACGGTAACAGAAGTCAACGTCTTCATAAAAAAGGAAGAAGGATGGGTCTATGGGCCCCACCATGTTTTTAAGGAATGCTTCTTTTCTTATCATGCATGATGCAAAGGAGACTCCGAAAATATCCTCCTCCTTATTGTACTGGCTCAGGTCAAGCTGGCCCCTACCGTAATGGTTTACATAAAAATTCCTGTCTATGCCTGTACCAACGCTGTCTATAAAGTCCTTCTGGAAATAAAATTTGATCTTGGGGGCCAGGCCTATATACGAGCTCTCGATATTGTTAAAAAGCGATACCATCTGTTCCACGGCATCAAAGTTATATAAAACATCGAAATTTGATATGAGTATAAGCTCTGAAGAAGCCTGTTCTATCGCCCGGTTAAGCCCTTCTCCCAGTCCCAGGTTTCTGTCAGAGTAGATAATATTGATCTCAGGAAATTCAACCTTTATATCATCAAGGATTTCCTTATTGAAGGAATTATTATCAAATATTATTATTTCCATATTTTTGTGGGACTGCTGTTTCAGAGAATCAAGGCACTCTTTAAGCACCTGATATGAAGAATTATAGTTTATGATTACAGCTGATACATTTTTACTCTTTAATGGCCTGTACCGGTTTACGTTGGGTTTGGGTTTGATGTCCCCGTCTTTTATGGATAACATTTTCTTTATAAGGCTGTCATAGTTGTTAACGCTGTTTTTCCAGGTAAATTCTTTTGAATGCTTCTCTGCGTTTTTGCCCATTTTTTCCCTGAGATCCGGATTTAATATAAGGACTTCAAGCTTTTCCTTAAATTCCCTGCAGTCTTTTACTATATAACCGGTCTCACCATCTTTTGATACTTCGGGGTGGGCGCCGATATTGTATATTACAGAGGGCTTGCCGAATCCCTGGGCTTCAACTACCGGAAGGTCAAAACCTTCCCATTTTGATGCAGTGGTATAAATATCACATGCACCGTAAATAAGGGGCATCATATCTTCCGGGGCATTGCCTACTGCAAGTATACCCTGGTTCTTTAAGTATTCTTCGTCGTTTATTGAGCCGTAACCGACCGCCATGAGCCTGACATTTTTATGCTTCTGATATATTTTCTGGTATATGGATACCAGTTCAGCCAGGCCCTTGTAGGGCTGGTTGGTAAGGTTAAGCCTTCCTACATAAAGGAGAAGGACATCATCCCGTGAAATGCCGATGCTCTTTCTGAAATCTTCGAACTGCGAACTCTCCAGACTGCTTTTTTTATAATGGTCCGCGCCATTATATATATAAGAGGCGTTCTTCCTCAGTTTGAGCGGAAGGCACCCGAGAAGATATTTCGATACCGTTACCAGTCCTTCCGCCTTTTTAAAATAGGATACATTCTGGGAGAAATTTATGTACCTGTATTTTAGCTTCCTCTTTAACGGCATGTCCTCGACAGATACTATTCCATGGTCTACGGCAAGAACAGGGGAATCAAGACCGGGTATAAGGCTGTAGAAAGGAAAAGACTGGATTATAAAAAGGCTCACCTGTTTGCTGTTAAGATAGGGAATCAGCCGTCTGACTCTCTGTTCATAAATTATGGGGTTGGCTGCCGGTTTGAAATAATGTAGTTTTTCGATACAGTATGATTTCCTGTGGGTAAAGGTCTCGTCAAAATAATTACAGTACACATGGGTATGGTAGCCCTTTTTTGCGAGTCCGTCTGCGAGCCTGTCCACTACCAGGTCAACTCCGTGGCCCCTTATCATCCTCTCTGTGATAAATGCTATGTTTATATCTTTCATAACAACCCTTAAGCCTTTTATCTTATAACGGATTAATTATATAATATTAGAATATCCAATGATAACATAATAATATAAAAAGTATAATAAGAGCATTATGCAGGCCGATGGCTGCTGCTTTGAATATTGTTTAAAAAAAATTGTTTGTTATAATTTAGTCTAACTTTACAAACCGGCATTCTGGGAGTAAAAAGTATGGCAGAAATTCTGGATCACCCGCTTATATCTATCTCCATAGTAAATCTAAACGGCAGGGATTATATAGAAAATTGCCTCAAAAGCCTGGAGGAATTGAATTATCCCTCCGGCAGGATAGAAATAATCATGGTAGACAACGGTTCCACCGATGATTCTGCAGAATTTGTAAGGCAGGCTTTCCCGCACGTAAAGATCATAAAAAACGACAGAAACAAAGGGTTTGCAGAGGCGAACAACCAGGCTGCCCGGCAGGCTGCCGGCGAATATATAGCATTCCTTAACAATGATACGAGAGTGGACAGCCAGTGGCTCATAGAGTTATTAAGGCCCATATACAAAAGCAGGGAAATAATTGCTTCAGGCTCAAAGGTCCTCTCCTATGACGGCAAATCTCTTGATTTTGTGGGAGGAATGATAAATTTTGAGGGCAAGGGTTTTCAGGTGGATTACGGAAAAGAGTCACACGGTGACAGGGACGATATGTACAGGTACCTTCCTTTTGTAAACGGCGGCGCCATGATGATAAACAGAAGGGTATTTCTTGAATGCGGAGGCTTCGACGGGGATTTTTTTGCATATTACGAGGATGTGGACCTTGGATGGAGGCTCT
The DNA here is from genome assembly GCA_018400395.1 of Actinomycetota bacterium. Taxonomy (GTDB): domain Bacteria; phylum Actinomycetota; class Humimicrobiia; order Humimicrobiales; family Humimicrobiaceae; genus M55B120. Next base: position 2,115 of record JAGYMN010000052.1, on the reverse strand, counting down.
GGGTTCTGGGATATAAGGTTGTTTTTGCCCCGGCTTCTATTGTATACCACCACCATCACGGTACTTCAAAGATATTCAGCGATGACAGGCTGAGATTTTTAAAAGAAAGGAATTCATTATATTCGGTATTTAAAAATTATGATGAGGACAATCTGGCAAAGGCCTTTTCCGGGACGCTTGCATCAATGCTTAACCGTATATTTGTGGATTCGGATTTTGATTATAAGAAGTATTACGACCTGGCTGAACCGGCCGGCAAGGGCCAGTCTGCTGAAGATTTTAAGATCCAGCCCGGACCTCTTAGCTCAATGGCGGCTGCAAGAAGTTTTTACGATAATCTTGAAAGCCTTGTTGAAAAAAGGAAATGGATACAGCAGAGAAGAAAGAGGGACGATAAGGCCGTGTTTTCCTATTTCGGGGGCCAGTTCCTTGCGGTTTCGGCGGATCCTGATTACCAGAAGAGGCAGATAGATATTTTAAGGGAACTTGGAATATACGGGATATTTGAAAAGCAGATAAAGAGGAAAACCCTTATAATCTCCAGCGAGGTCCTCTCAAAGGGAATGGCAGGGCCGGCGATAAGGGTATTTAACTTCGCAAAAGTGCTTTCCGAATATATGGATGTAACGCTTGCAGTCCCCAACAGGACAGAAATTACCGGTCAGGGATTTAATCTGGTAAATTTTGAAGATGACGGCAGGTTAAGGGAGATCATAAAAGGCTGCGACATCATACTGTGCGGGGGGATGACCTTCGCAAAATACCGGAGCATAAAGGATTCCGGCAAATATATAGTTATTGATATATACGATCCATACAATCTGGCAACCCTTGCAGAATACGGGGGAGAACCAATTAAAAAGCAGCTGGAGACCTTCGAATCTGTACACAATATTTTTAACGAGCAGTTCTATTACGGGGATTTTTTTATATGTGCTTCCGAGAGGCAGAGGGACTTCTGGCTGGGGATGCTGACCGCTCTCGGCAGGGTCAACCCGTATTCATACAGGCAGGACCCCTCACTTAGAAAGATGATAGACGTGGTGCCGTTCGGGCTTCCGGGAAATAAACCTGTCCATACAAAAAATGTTTTGAAGGGCAAAGTAAGCGGGATCGGCAGAAGCGACACCGTCATCCTCTGGGGAGGCGGTATATATAACTGGTTTGATCCCGTAACGCTTGTAAAAGCAATGGCGCTCGTAGCAAAGGCAAGGGATGATATAAAGCTCTTCTTCATGGGTACAAGACACCCCAACCCGGAGGTAAGGCAGACTGATATGTCCGCAAGGACAATCGAGCTCTCCAAAAAACTGGAACTGTACGGGAAAAACATATTCTTTAATTTCGGCTGGGTAGATTATGAAGAAAGGCAGGACTACCTGCTGGAATCTGACATAGGGATCATAACCCATCCGATGCATGTAGAGACAAGGTTCTCCTTCAGGACCAGGATACTTGACTACCTGTGGGCGGGACTGCCCATAATATCCACAAAAGGGGACAGCCTGAGCGACCTTATAGAAAAGGAAGGCCTTGGTATCACCGTGGAAGAAGGGGATGATAAGCAGCTGGCAGAAGCCATTATAAAACTTGCAGGGGACGGTGATTATTACAGGAAATGTGCAGAAAATATTGAAAAAGTGTCGGAAAAGTATACCTGGGACAGGGTTTTAGCACCGGTAATAGAGTTCTGCAGGGACCCGGTTTCAAGTGCCCTAAAGGAAAGGGATAGTGAAGGCAGCGCCCCCGCAGGCAGGGAAATAAAGGGCTCGTATTATCCGGCAAGAAGGTTTTTCTATCATCTTTTTCACAGCGGGCCTTCAAACACCGCCAGGTATTTTTCAAACTATGTAAAAAACAGCCGTGCCCGGGGGAGATAAAATCAAAGGTGGATTCAGAAGAAAAGAAAGGGAAGAAAACAACAAAAAAACAGATAATATTAAGGGTCCTTAATATAACAGTAGTGGTCTCATTTGGAATATTCCTGGTGTATTATCTTCTGAACCAGATAGACATATCGGATCTTAAGAGGGCATTTCTGGGGATGTACATGCCCACTCTTATCATGGCACTGCTTATAATGCTTATAAGCAATTTTTTCAGGGCTTACCGAAA
>JAGYMN010000051.1 GCA_018400395.1 Actinomycetota bacterium | reverse complement strand
ATAATATTAAATTAGTAAATAAAAGTAAGCAAAGTTGGCTGTAATCAATACCATAGGAGGCAAAAAATGATGGGACAGGACCAAAAACCTTTAGAGGAAATACTTGATTCCCTTGAAGGCAAAGAAAAAATTGTGTTAATGGGATGCGGCGGTTGTTCTACTATATTCCACACAGGAGGAGTTGAAGAAGTAGGTGAGATGGCAGAAATCCTTACCGGAGAAGGTAAAAAAGTAAAAAAAGTTCCCCTTCCTTTTGCAGTATTTGCCTGCTACAAACCTTTTAGTTCCATGTTTGTTGAGGAGCATAAGAAAGATTTTGAGGATTGTGACGCAGTTCTTATGATGAGCTGCGGCGATGGTCTCCAGACCGTAAGGGAGATTTTAGATGAAATGGGTATTGTAAAACCATTCTATCCTGCAGTTAATGCCATGGGAGTTTCAGGAGGGGGACCAGATAAATTTATAGAGAAATGCAGGGCATGCGGGGAATGTATAGTTGGAAGAACTGCAGGCATATGTCCTCTGACCGAGTGTCCTAAAGGCTTACTTAACGGTCCCTGCGGAGGTACCAGACCCGATGGCAAATGTGAAGTTGATCCTGATAAAGATTGTGCCTGGTATTTAATATATAAACGTCTTAAAGAGATTGGCGAGCTTGAAAAGATAATGGAGTTTAACGGGCCTCATGATTGGAGTAAGTCTGTGACACCAAGGACTTTTGAAAGGGAACCATTAGACCTGCATAAGCATCTTTCAAGGACTAAAGAAGTAATAGAATCATTGGGAATTTAGAAAGGGAAAAGATGGAAACAAAAAGTAATTTGCAAAGGGTTCTTAATCTAAATAATTTTGCTGTAACAGCGGAGCTTGGACCGCCGATAAGTGCTGACAGCGAAATTATCAAGAAGAAGGCTAAATTCCTTAAAGGGTATGTAGACGCCTTTAATGTAACGGACGGGCAGACAGCGGTCGTAAGGATGTCCAGCTGGGCAACCTGCCTGATAGCCATGGAGGAGGGCCTTGAGCCTATAGTACAGATGACTACCAGGGATAGAAACAGAATAGCACTGCAGATGGATATATTAGGTGCAGCAGCACTGGGGATTAAAAATATTCTATGTCTTACGGGAGACCATATAAGTTTTGGGAACCACCCTGAAGCCAAAGGAGTATGGGATCTTGATTCTGTACAGCTGATAAGAATTGTAAAAAAAATGAGAAACGATAAAGAATTTGAGAACGGGGATAAAATGGATAATGCGCCGTCTATGTTTATCGGCGCAGCTGCCAATCCCTTTGCAGACCCTTTTGAAATGCGTATTATCCGCCTTGAGAAGAAAATCAATGAAGGTGTAGATTTCATACAGACCCAGTGTATTTTTAATATTGATAAGTTCAGGGAATGGATGAAAAAAGTCTGCGATATGGGACTTAATGAAAAAGTTAAAATTCTTGGTGGAGTGACACCTCTAAAGTCTGTAGGTGCAGCAAAATATATAAAAAATAAGGTGCCGGGAATGGATGTTCCTGACAGTATAATAGACAGGCTCTCAAAAGTACCGAAGGAAAAAGTATCTGAGGAAGGTATTAAAATTGCAGTAGAGACAATCGAGCGGCTAAAAGAGATAGAAGGAGTTTCAGGAACACATATAATGGCTATAGAATGGGAAGAAAAAGTTCCCGAGATCGTAAAGTCGGCAGGGCTATACCCCCGTCCATAAAAAGTTTATTTAAATAACCGGTAGCCTAGACTTATCTCAGATTAATTTAAATCAATAAATTCTACTGCCTGGTTTTGTTCCTGAAATTTATAGGAACATAGTCGCCAAGCTTTTTATCAATAAAGCTGATCTTAAAATCCGCAAATCTCTGAAGGCCATTTTCCAGAGGTACACCTGGCCATTTTTTTCCTATAAGTGGTGCCGCATACTTTATAAAATCATCAGTTACATCGGTTCCGCCTGGCGAGATCCATTCAAGCGGGAACAGTCTGGAAGAGCCTGCCATTTTTTCAAGGTCTACCTTATCGTATACGGCTTTATATGAACTGCCCGGTCTTCGTAGTATGGTAGACATCCAGCCGGTTCCCTCATAAACAGCTATTTCAACAGCTTTTTTCCCGGCTTCATATGCTTCTTCTATATCGACTTCCGAGGCATAGATGGATACGTCACGTTGTATAACACCCGGTACCTGAAAGGTTGCATTGCCCCTTGCTTTAAGACCAGTACTGTTAAGATAGTTTGCGACTTCCTGTGCCGCAGTGGTCCTGCCGGCACCGTACTCTATATTTCCAAATCCGTCATATGCTTCCTCATAATCACCTGTCCTGAAACCTTCGTTTACTACAACAATACATCGTTTTGATTCTTTGATTTGTTTGTTTACATTCTCTGCAAGTGAATCAAGAGTATGTCCGGATTCACTCATATACAGTTGCATTGGGATCTTTCTTTCGGGATCGGCAAGTCTGGATGCAGCTGTAATAAATCCTGCCTTCCTTCCCATTGCCTGAAGTACGGTAACCGGCTCGGAAACACTCATGCCCCTGTTTTCCTCTTCAGTATTCTGGATAAGGTATGCCCAGTATCTTGCAGTACTTCCATAACCGGGTGTATGGTCAATTAATTTAAACTTTTCATCACCCAGATCATTGTCAATTGTTTTAGGTACTCCGGTAACCGTTAGCTCAAGACCCATCTCTTCTGCAAGTTTTGATATCCTGCTTGCTATATTCATGGAATCATTTCCTCCGATATAGAAGAAATAACCTATATTATGGGCTTTTAATACTTTCACTATACGTTCAAAGTCCTCTTTTTGGTTTTTCTCCAATTTATACCTGCACGTCCCTATTGTACCCGCTGCAGGAGTGTTTCGTAAAAGTTTTATCTCTTTTTTGGGCTGGATAGAAATATCTATTAATTCTTCAAGCAATACTCCTTCGATCCCATGCCAGCTCGCATACAGTTTATTTATGTGGTCCGGGAAATTCAAACAGGTTTCTATTACACCCTGAAGTGAAGAGTTTATTACGGGGGATGGTCCTCCAGATTGTGCCACCAGTGCATTTTTAATCATTTCTGATCAACCTTTCTAAAAAAATCGATTATTTTTTAATAGATTCTAGCATTATATTTATAATAAAAAAATTTTTTTAGTTATAATTTACTGTGATAAAAAAAGCCGGATATGAAACAGAGATAACCAGATGTACTGTTTTTTAAGGGCAAAGATCAAAATAATCCTGAATTTGATGGTTTCTAAATCTTAAGATATTTTTAATAATAAAATATTTGACTTTAGTTAAAAATTAATTTACTATTAATAATAGTTACTATTATTAATTAGATGTTATGAACAATTACAGGATGACTCCTCAGAGAAGATTGATACTCGAGGAGCTAAGGAAAACTAAAAAACACCCGACAGCCAGTGAGGTTTACCAGCTTGTTAGAAAAAATATACCCGATATAAGCATGGGGACGGTATACCGCAATCTGGCGATATTAATAAAACAGGGTAAAATCCAGAGGATAAATAACGGCAGTAAAAAGGAAAGATATGATGGCAACCCTTATGAACATTTTCATATAAAATGTACAGAATGCGGCAGGATTGACGACCTTCCAGAAGATCTTGTAGAAAATATCAAGAGAAATATAAATATAAATTTTGATTATAAGATTACGGGGTATGATCTTTTTTTCTACGGGTTGTGTCCCGATTGTAAAAGGAGACAGGAGGATAAAATGGAAGAAAAAATACCAGAGAAAAGCAAAAATTATGGTAGCTTGAAGCTGCAAAAACTAGGGAAAGGAGAAGATTAAAATGATAAGCAAGAAATTAGAAACAGCTATAAACGAGCAGATAAACGCTGAATTGTATTCAGCATACCTTTACCTTTCGATGTCTGCTTATTTTAAGTCAGTGAATCTAAACGGATTTGCAAACTGGATGCGCATGCAGGAACAGGAAGAGCAAATTCATGCTATGAAGTTTTTTGATTATTTAAGTGAACGTGGAGGCAGGATTATTCTAAAGGAAATCAAGTCCCCCCGGTCTGATTGGAAAAACCCGCTGGATGTTTTTGAAAATGTTTACAGCCATGAACAGAAAGTAACAGGATTGATAAATGATCTGGTGGATATGGCCATTGAAGAAAATGACCATGCAACAAGTAATTTTTTGCAGTGGTATGTAGAGGAACAGGTAGAAGAGGAATCTTCAGCAGATGAGATTGTGGAGAATCTTAAGCTTCTTGACGATTCCAGAAACGGCTTGTTCATGTTTGACCGTGAGCTGGGAAAGAGAACGCCTGCACAGACTGAAGAGTAAAAAAAGATAAAATGCGGCCATTTCTTACTGGAGATGTCCGCATTTTTTTATCCAGCATGTCTCTGTTTTATATGCTGGCACCTGGGAGCTTCTGATCCTTAAGATTTATAAAATATCTAAAATTGTTTATAATATATACACTCTATTACTGAAAAAGGAGTACATATGGTCAGAAGAAGGGCTATATTTATTACGATATCGATTTCGTCCGTTATTTTATTTATGGCCGCCTTACTGATTTCAGGTTGTCTGGCAGACCAGGCTTCACCTTATTATAGTGATGGTGATAAAAGACAGGACGAGACAGCCAGCACCATAACTGTAACAGGAAGCGGCAGTCACAGGGTAGTGCCGGATAAAGCAACGGTAGATATTTCTATATTTAATGAAGAGGATACGAGCCAGAAGGCTGTAGAGCAGAATAATATAGTAACAGAAAAAGTTATAGAAACTATAGAGGCTCTGGAAATAGAGAAAATGGAGATCAGAACGGCAAGTTTTAATCTTATCCCCCTCTATACTTACCGGGGTGAAGATGAACCTCCGGAAGTATATGCATACAGGGCCACAACAGTGCTTCAGGCAAGCACAGTTGAAATTGATGAGATAGGCAGGATAATATCAAGCTCGATAGAAGCCGGTGCCAATGATGTTTCTTCCCTCAGGTTTGGACTGAGTGATGATCTTGAAAAAGAATCAAAAAAGGCTGCACTGGAAAAAGCTGCTATGGATGGAAAAGATAAGGCTTATACTATAGCTAATTCACTTGGTGTTGAGATTATTGATATATATCATGTTTCAGAGACAGAAACATATTCTCCTGGTCCAGTTATATTTAGGGAGACAGAAGCCGCAGTCGGAGCTGGAGAATTTTCAGAAACTGAAGGAGTCTCTTCGATTCCGGTTGCGCCTGATGAGGTGGAAGTGACTGCAGTTATTAAGATAACTTACTCGTTCAGATAACTGTCAGAGTTTTTATCTCTGGATAAAAGTAACATTACCTGTAAATATAGATTATTATTTTAACGCCTGGAACCTACCGGGAAGCTATGCTAGCTAAGTAATCCTTCGATTATCAGCTCAACTGCGCTGTCTTCACTTAGTCCCCTGGACATAAGTGTCTGAAGCTGTTTTGAATCCACGCTTCCTATAGAAGCTTCATGGGTAATATGAGCTTTAGAATTATTTACCTCAACAATAGGTATGGCGCTTGCCTTTCCGTTTCCCTGTATTATTTCCTTACAGTCTACATGACCCCTTGCATATTCTGCATCTGCGAATAACTTGTTAAAGATTTCTGCCCTGGCATTATCCCTGACTGCAACTTTTGATGTCAGAACACCCCTTGACCATTTTCCTATGAGATTGCCTGTCTCTTTTATTTTTATTATATCATCGCTTTTGCCATAAATCTTTGCAGTCATTTCCATGACAGATCTGTCCATGCATGTAGTTTCATAATCTATATCTATGTTTCCTACTCTCCCCTTTAAAAGTTCAAATATTGTTTTAAGCCGGGCATTTTCTTCCAGTGTTATTCTTGCTTTTGGAATAACAGTGATTCCGCCTTCCTCACTATGAATATGCTTTTCTGTATATGAATAGAAAGAATTCTTTCCAATCCTTATCTTACCATCCATTATATGCTTAACGTCGACAGCAAGTGGGAAAATACAATGCGAAAAGATATTTATACTGGAATTATCACCTATTTCTATATCCAGGATTATTTTCTGGACAGCCTCCTGTTGTGTTACACCAAAACAGAGATGGACAGGTTTTTCTATAACAGTGTTTTTTTCAAGCCTTATTTTTATATCAACACCGTCCTTTATCTCTCTGGCATCTACCTTGAGTCCCTCTACTTCATTGGTGTCTATTATCTTATCCTTGTTTATGATAAGTCTTGCAGTATCTTTATCATTTATTTCAGAACCTATGTTTGCTTCTTTTAAGAGATCCTCGGTATTCATAGCTTAACTCCATTTTTATCAGGTTTGTTTTTATGATTGCATGGTATGCATTTATCCTCAAAGTAACTGCCTATCTTTTCAGCGCTTCCCTTTGTAAGCAGAGTTCCGGAGCATAGAAGAAAGGCATGCTCTGCCTGTTTAAGTACTTCCAGGCTGTGCGTGATCAAAATTACAGAGGCGCCATTTTCCTTAAGCGATTGGATGGTATCGAAAATATTTTTAAGAGATGCCACATCAATTCCGGAATCGGGTTCGTCGAGAATTACAAGTTTCGGGTCTATTGCAAGGATGGAAGCAAGTTCTATTTTCTTTCTCTCTCCGCCGCTCAGACTTTTGTCTACTGCCCTGGTGATATAATCATCCGGATCCATGCCTACTTTTTCCAATGCCCTTTCAACTGTCTTTCTGTTCTTATTTTTAGCCCCGGCTTTTATAAAATTCTCAACAGTCAAACCTTCAAACCTTGCAGGTTCCTGCCAGGCCATGGTGATTCCCCTTTTTGCCCTTTCATATAAATTTAGTTTTTTAATGGTTCTGTTTTTAAAAAGAAGATCCCCTTCAAAATCCCTGTAACCCTCCAATCCCATTATTAGATTTCCAACAGTGGTCTTACCTACACCATTGGGCCCAACGATTGCGTGAATGTAACCTTCCCAGAAGTCCATACTTAAATTGTCAAGTATCTTATTACCATTTATTTGCAGGTTTATGTTTTTTAATTCCAGAATGTTCATTATTTCCTCTTTATTTTAAAAAAATATAAAAAAGATAATTTAATCCCCAAATATATAAATTGCCATTATATATTCTTTTACATAATAATTAAAATATTACAATATTACAAAATTATAATTCAATAATAATTATCCACTCCTTATTGTGGCTGTACATATCAAACAGGTGGTCTGATAGTTTACGGTATGGTGTACTTTTGCCGGATGAACCAGTTTCTTCAGGCATTGCTTCAGCTGTCACTATCAATAATCAGACTTCCAACATTGGCCATGGTTGGGCTGCTGAAAACAATGATGAAGATAAATTCAGGTTAGTAAATAAAGGGATAGATTGGAATAGCTGAAATATCAGGGCAGGTATATGGAAATTGGAATAAGGAATACAGGATCACAGAGCATTGAATAATACTATATCAATAAGGTTATGTTATAATGATAAACTCTGCATGTAATAGTACAATGACATTCCGGGTTTTTAAGAAAGATGAGAATAGAGATTATAGGTTGCGAATCACTTGGGGTAAGGGGGATGTGCTGTTTTGTAGAGACAGAGAACAGGAAAATTCTTATAGACCCCGGTGTGGCTCTCGGGTATTTAAGATATGGACTTCTGCCCCATCCGTGTCAGGTTGCAGAGGATGAAGCTGTCCAAAAACAAATAATTAAAAGATGGTCAGAGGCATCAGATATTGTCATAAGCCATTTTCACGGAGATCATGTCCCTCTTTTAGATGCAAATCCATATCAGCTGGATTTAAAAAAAATGACCGGGCTAAATCCCGGTGTCCGTATATGGGTAAAGAATTTTATTCATATGCTCCCAAATGAAAAGAAAAGAGCCGAATCAATTTCTAATGTTTTAGATAAAGAATTAATCGAAACGGAAGGGAAAGAAGAAAAAGATATTGTTTTTTCAAAGCAGGTACCACATGGTGACTCTAAAAATAATACTGTTACAGTGATGATGACAAAAATAGGTGACGGCAGTGTATTCGTTCATGCTTCCGATATCCAGTTATTTGATACTGAAACAGTATTTAAAATAATTAAATGGGAACCTGATATTGTTTTTGCCGGGGGGCCGCCTATATATCTGTCAGATAGAATACCGGAAAAACAGATAAAAAAAGCATGGGATAATGCCATAATGCTTTCCAGTAAAGTTAAGATTTTAATAATAGATCACCATCTGATGAGAAGCAGGGAAGGAGAGATATGGCTGGATAAACTAAATTCTATTTCAGAAAATCAGGTTATTTGCGGAGCCGACTTTATGAAGAGACCCAGAAAACTTCTTGAAGCAGATAGGAAGAGATTATATAAAAAAATCCCCGTAGATAGTAACTGGCATAAGATGTATTCAGAGGGGAAATTTTCAGCGGAAAGATATATG
>JAGYMN010000050.1 GCA_018400395.1 Actinomycetota bacterium | reverse complement strand
TTCAGAAATAGTTTGATTTTTATTATTAAAAAATAAAAAATATTGCCCTTTTAAATAGTTAATTGCAAAAATTGGGTATTGATAATTTTTATTACAGTTTTACTGGTTGCTTTCTGTTCGGTATTATATTTTTTTACAGGTACAGAAGTTTAAATAAAGATTATTATCAGATGGAGGTCGATTCAGAAATGGCTGATTATCCTATAATAAAGGTTATGTTTGATAACAATCCCTATAATAAAAAACTTGAAACATCCTGGGGTTTCTCATGCATTGTGGAGGCTACAGATAAAACCATCCTTTTTGATACAGGCGGAGATGGTAAAATACTTATGAATAACATGAGTAAAATGGGAATCAATCCATATGATACTGATATTGTTTTCCTTTCTCACATGCATGGAGACCATGTTGGAGGGATTTACAATTTTTTAGAGGAATACAGCGGTGTTGTTATTAATGTCCCGGCAAGTTTCCCTGAAAATTTTAATAATGATTTAAAAAATTACGGAGCTGACGTCAAAAGGATTGAAAGAGGAGGAAAAATTTGTGAAGGAGTATATTCTACCGGCGATTTGGGCGGTATGATAAAAGAGCAGTCACTTGTAATAAACACCGAAGGTGGGCTTGTAATAATAACAGGATGTGCCCACCCCGGTATTGTAAGTATAGTAAGAGTGTCAAAAAAACTTTTTGGCGATAAAGTATTTATTGTTATGGGAGGATTTCACCTCTCAGACCACAGCAGTAGTTCAATAGAAGAAATAGTCCGGGATTTTAAGAAGATGGGAGTCCAGTATGCAGGTCCGTGCCACTGTTCCGGAGAAACCGCACGTGAAATTTTCAGTCAGCAGTATGGAGAAAATTATATAGACATAGGGGTCGGAAAAATATTGGATACTGCAAATCTTCAGGCAGGCAGTTAAAATAACAGTTTTTAAAATCGGGTATAGGTGAAGCTGAGATTACTATGTATCAATATATATAAAAAAGCATGTCCCTGCCCCGGGGCTGTTCTTTTTGTCGGGGACATCTATCTGCTAATTTTTATCACGGTGAGATGTATCTGTCCAGCTAAAAACCGGTAATTGATATCAGGTAAGTTATATCAATAATAAATGTCAAAAAATATAAATAGAAAAATTACAATAAGAAAATGCAGATGGTATGAAGTATGTCCTATGAAGAGATATTATGAGGCAGGAAAACTGGATAAGAAATGGATTGAACTCTATTGCCTGGGGGACTGGCATAAATGTGTGCGATACAGGATGGAAGAGATGGGAAAGCCGCATCCTGACTGGATGCTGCCTGACGGTACACTTAGTGATATCTTGAGAAAGGATTAAGATGAGCCTGGCCTGGATGTAATAAACATTTAAAAATTGATTGGGGGAGCACTGGAACTGAGGCTAATAGGTAACTAATGAATACATAGACATCGGTTACCCGATTTAATGAGTTAATATACATACATAGGTTACTTCTATAGGTCGATCTTTGATAATTGAATATAAGTCTTTGGTAAAGGATAATCAAGCCTACAAGCACAGAATCACGGTCTACAGAAAGACTCTCCCGACTTCGCACTGTTTTTAAAAAATCACACCGTATCGGAGTATTTTTAAAAAATAATGTCACTACAACTTACATTTTTCGATGATAAAGTGTAATAGAACTCTTGATATTTAATATATTATACATCTTTCTGGCATCTTTACCCATCCAGGAGGGAAGCTCGTAGCGTATCCTTTTTTTCTTATCAAATAATATAGAGGTCTGTATCTTGACAAGGGCATATTATCTTTTCAATGCTAAGTTTTTTGTACTGGAGCCTTACCTTTTACTCGAGGTATTTTACCATAGCATAAGCGGTAAAGCATATAGCTATGTGAGCCCTTACCCTTCTTGGCTTCCAGTGGCATATGGATCTTACCTTAAGGGCATGCTTTGTGAGACGAAATGTTGCCTCCACATTCCAGATTAGCCCTCAGGATCTGTCTCCCAATCCTTCAGAATCCGTTTATTGCTATTTTATCTCGCTCCTTTCCTCCTATCATATATCTTTTAGTTTATCTACTTTTTCTTTAAGTTCTCCCACTGTCTCAGAAGACAATTTTTTAATCTTTGATATTTTTTCCTGCAGTTTGTCGATTTTTTTCTGATACTTCTCTTTTTCCTTCTCGGTTGCGTCTTTAGCTTTTTCCTGCAGTTTCAGGACCTTGTCTTCCATATCCTTTATTTTTTTTGACATTCTTTCCATTCTTATCATCCTTTCCTTCTAGATAATATATTATTTGTCTTTTTCTATTTCTATCTTTTCTGTTGATATCTTTTTGTCTGCTTCATCCATAGTAAGCAGTTTTTTCTGTGCTAAGCGGTACCGGAACACAGAAGCAGAGTTTACCGCTGCCAGCCGCAAGCAGTATTCAATTCCTTTACCCTTTATCATACCGGCAAGAAATGATGCTGAAAATGAATCTCCTGCTCCGGTCGTCTCTACTACTTTTACTACAGGTGGGTGTAATATATAATTGCCGTCTTTATCATCAAGACAATGGACTGCTTCGCCTCCTTCTGTTATTATCGCTATTTCAGGATCCATTTCTTTTAAAGATCTCAGTTTATTCTTTTTATCCCTTTTTCCGACCAGTGCATCCGATTCCTCGTCATTGAGTATTAGTATATAAGTATCGCCTATTATCTTTTCCAGGTAATCTGAACCCTTTTCGTATAGATTTTCCCACTTTCCCAAGATATCCTGTCCTCAGCCCCAGTCTGGTGAAACATACTTCGGTGTTTGTTCTTCCCCCACCAATATGGAAGTCAGGCTCATCTATTATCAGTTTTGAACCTATGGGATAAGATATATACTTCTCTTCGTAATCAAGAGTCCTGATACAGAATGAGCTTGTCTTATCGGTATATACAAATGTATCTATAGTATTTGAACCTATTGTTATCACATAATATATAAATTATTTATCTCCATACCCCGGAAAATAAATTAGAAGGCCTTCTCTGTCTATTTAATTTTTTTGTCAATTTGACCCGCATAAAGAACCTGCTTACTTTTTACAATAATATATATCTGTCAGATTTTAATACATTGATACTCTGCATTTTGGACACAAGCAGCCTTTATCTTCTATATCGCAGCTACTCTTCCCGGTTTACCAAAATACCTTCTGTGGCCTTATTTTAATACAAATATTACTGCTGGGACATTTTATAAAAAGGCAATCCACAAAGGTCTTAAGATTCTTACGTACTTTTTTTATTTATTCACTTTCATAATAAAGGTTTATATAAATCGTTTTATATTATAACATATAAGTACTGTTTTTCAAGCTGTCCAGGGCTATTCACTTATAAAGTACCTAAGGTCTTCAATTCTTTGAAGTGAACCCAATACTCTAGAAAGATTCTTAAGACCGGTTAGAATAGAGAAAGCAGGGAAAGAGGAAGGAGAAAGGTAATGGGGAAGCACAGGAAGAAGTATCCCGCATGATAAGTAATCTTCAGGATGAACTAAACAGCGTTGAAGAGGATCTAAGAAAACTGGCAGCTAGAAAAAGCAATAGGTAGATAGAAGTGATTTTATTTTTAAAATTATAAAAAAAGATTATTAAATTAAAAGACAGGGAGAATGAAAATGCCATGGATTGATAAAGATATCTGTACCGGTTGTGGAACATGTATAGAGGAATGTCCTGTGGATACAATATATATTAAGGATGAAGCAGCTGAAATTGATATGGAAAATTGCATCCACTGCGGATTATGTCATGATGCGTGCCCGGAGAATGCAGTAAGGCATGACAGTGAAAAAATACCCGAGAGGGTTGAAGCAAATATATCTAAAACAAAAAAGTTTATGATGGATTGCGAAAAATATCTAAACGATGCACAGGAAAAGGAAAAATGTCTTAAAAGGATGATAAGATACTTTAAAAGTGAAAAATTAATTGCGGAAAGAACTCTGGAGGAGCTGGAATCTATTAAACTACAATTTGATTGAGGCTTTTATGCTGAACAGGCCCACGGGTATTTTTGACAAATGAACCTATGTTCATTATAATATCTGTGGCAACAGGTCATTGTAAAGGAGTTAAAGTAAAAAATAATGGAAAGGAGGAATTGGAATGCCAGGAGGAGACAGAACAGGACCTGCCGGAATGGGTCCGATGACAGGCAGGGCTGCTGGATACTGTGGAGGCTATTCTGCTCCAGGTTATATTAATCCCTATAGCGGAAGATACTCTGGAGCAGGCAGGTTTGCTTTTGGCGGAAGAGGCAGAGGTTACCGCAACTGGTATTATTCAACAGGACTTCCAGGATGGTACAGATATGGCTCAGATATGCCAGCTGGAGGATGGTATCCTTATTACGGAAGTCCTTATCAGTCCGATATGGATCCCGAAGAAGAGACCAGGTTTCTAAAAAATCAGGCAGAAATGTTAAAGAAGCAGCTTGATGATGTACAGTCAAGAATGGAAGAGATCCGGAAAGAATTAGAAAAAAAGGAAAAATAGAATACATAATTGCCCGGGGATAAAGACTTTCTCCGGGCTTTTTATTATATATCATGTTCATAAACATAAATATTTTACATGGCGGGCTGAAAAATAATTTATATAGTTTGATAAGTGTAAATATATAAACTTTACCGATAAAACAGACGAAATTAAACATATGGCAGCTAAAACGGAGATGTTTCTTTGACTCCGTTTTATTTTTTTTGTATAATTTTTTCTCCATTTTGAAAAGGAGGTATAGTGGTATTTGGACAGGAAATAAAGCTTGAGACAGAGGGATTCTCGGATATTATCAATATAACGAACAAAGTGGATGCTATTGTTGCAGAATCAGGAATAAAAAACGGGCTTGTGAATGTCTCTGTAATTGGGTCAACAGCTTCTGTATCCACCATGGAATATGAGCCTGCATTAACGGAAGATGTCAGGGATCAGCTGGAAGAGATGGTTTCAAGAAATAAGCATACAAGACATTCACAGACCTGGGGAGATGACAATGGATTTTCACATATAAGGGCAACTATAATGGGTCCAGGAATTGTTATTCCTTTGAGCGGAAGTAAACTGGTGCTGGGGACCTGGCAGCAGATAGTTGTTATAGACCATGATAACAGGCCCAGGTCAAGAAATGTATTTGTCCAGGTGATCGGTGAATGATATCCTGATGTATATCGTTATGATTTTTTTATTTATACCAGTATAAAAATTTACTTTTTTCAAATAAATTGGTATATTGTGATTTGAGCATATGCTCAAAAGAAATAATTTAATTGCAGCGGCCTTTAAGGAGGGTTTCTGCGCGTATTTTTTAAGGAGGAAATAATGCAAGATTATGACATTGTAATACTTGGCGGAAGTGCAGCAGGTATTACTGCAGCAATAACAGCCAGGAGGTTCTATCCTGACAAAAAAGTTTTGATAGTAAGAAAGGAAAATAATGTTTTAATACCATGCGGAATACCATATATATATGGTACAGTTAGTTCACCTGATAAAAACCTTATACCTGATGCTATACTGGAAAAGAATAACATTGGCCTTTTAATCGATGAAGCAACTAAAATTGATAGAAACGGTAAGATTGTAAGCACAGGCAATGGGGAAACAATAAAATATAAAAAGTTAGTTATTGCTACAGGATCAATACCGTCAATTCCTCCTATAAAAGGTGCGGATAAAGAAAATGTATTTTCTGTTAAGAAAGATGATCAATACCTGGCTTCATTATTAAAGGAAGTAGACAGATCAAAGGATATGGTTATAATAGGCGGCGGCTTTATCGGAATGGAATTTGCTGATGAATGCAAGAAGAACAGGGATATAAATATATCTATAGTAGAGATGCTGCCCCATTGTCTTATGCTTGTGTTTGATGAAGAGTTCTGTGAACAGGGTGAGGCCCTTATAAAAGAAAGAGGTGTGAATTTAATAACCAGTGAAAGGGTGGAAGAGATAACAGGTGATACAAAAGTGGAAGGGATAAAACTTGCAAGCGGAAAGACCGTTAAAGCAGACCTTGTTCTTTTTGGAATAGGTGCAAAGCCTGATATCGACATTGCCAGGGATGCTGGTATTGAAATAAATGATAAGGGAGCAATAAAAGTTGACAGATACATGAAAACAAATGATGAAAATATATTTGCATGCGGTGACTGCTGCGAAAAATTTTCGTTCTTCGATAAAAAATTGGTAAATCTGATGCTGGCTTCCATAGCTACTTATGAAGCAAGAATTGCAGGAGCCAATCTGTTTGATACGAATAGATCAAATGAGGGGGCTGTAGGTACTTATTCAACAGTGATAGGTGATACTACCCTGGCAAGATCGGGTATGTCGGTAAGCGGTGCAGCCGATAATGGATATGATATAATTGTGGGTCAGGCTGAAGGACCAAATTGTCATCCTGGCTGTATGCCTGGAGGTAATAATCTGAAAGTAAGCCTTATATTTGAGAAAGGTACGGGAGTTATAATAGGTGGTCAGCTTATTGGCGCAAAATCAGGCGGAGAATTAATTAATCTTATAAGTGGATGTATTTATAAGAAAATGACTGCTAACGATATAGCTACATTCCAGATGGGTACCCATCCTGCTCTTACTGCTTCTCCTATTGCTTATCAGCTGAGTAATGCAGCAGAAATGGCAGTTAAAGAGATGAGGTAACCGCTGGATGATTTATATCAAGAATAAGGATTATGATCAAATATTTATATTTTAAACAGTAATTTATGGATTATATTATTTTTTGATGGGAAGCCAGAAGGTTGGTTTATGCTTGATTTATGAGCATAGGTTCAATATAATTACAATGAACTTATGTTCATAATGTTATATAGAAAAGGAGATAAAATGCCAGGAGGAGACAGAACTGGTCCTTCAGGAAAGGGTCCGATGACGGGAAGAGGCAGCGGGCATTGTTCAGGATATTCTGGGCCGGGTTTTAATAATCCCGGTGGTGGAAGATTTATGGGTACAAAAAGAGGCTCATTCGGCGGAAGAGGAAGGGGCGCTGTATATAGAAACTGGTACAGTTCCATAGGCCAGCCGGGATGGTCGAGGCATAATCCGGGAAATCCAGCATGGGGCGGAACACCAGGAGCCGCTTATTACGGGGATAATTATACCCGGCAGGATATTATGGATCAAGCAGAAGAAGCAGAAATGTTAAAGCAGAAAACAAATTATTTAAAGCAGCAGATTAACGATATTAATGATAGGATAAAGGAATTGAGCAAAGAACAGGGATCCAGTAAATCTGATAAAAAAGTTTAAGAATAGGATCTATAAAAACGGTCCTATCCAGTTTAGCTAGAATTAAAGGTGAGAGAATGAATGAAATATTAAAGGATGCCGGTGTAGAAGAAAATATGGCACAGGTAAAAAAGAAATTTATGGTATTTAGCGGAAAGGGTGGAGTAGGTAAGAGTACTATTTCTGTAAATCTGGCATATTCTATTATGACCAGGGGTTTTAGTGTCGGTCTGCTTGACATAGATATACATGGACCAAATATTATAAAGATAATGGGGCTTGAAAAGGAAGAGCTAAAAGGTTATGGCAACAAGATAGAACCTATAAAAGCTTTCCCGTCCATGAAGGTAATAAGCACTGCCTCAATGCTTAAATCAGAAGACACCCCGGTAATATGGCGTGGTCCTTTGAAGATGAAGCTGATAAAGCAGTTTTTAAGTGATGTAAACTGGGGCAAGATTGATTATCTCATAATTGATTCACCTCCGGGTACAGGTGACGAACCATTGAGTATTGTACAACTTATGCCCGATCTCACAGGAGGGATTGTCATTACCACTCCCCAGAACCTGGCAACTCTTGATGCTGGGAAAAGTATTACTTTTGCAAGGCAGTTAAAGATTCCATTTATAGGTGTAATTGAAAATATGTCAGGATGGATATGCCCGTATTGCGGAAAGAGGGTAGATATCTTTAAGACAGGCGGAGGACAGAGAATAGCAGAAGAGATGAATGTAGAGTTTCTGGGCAGGATACCTTTTGACCCCCTGATTATGGAATTAAGTGATGACGGGCATATTTATCTGGAAGATAACGGAAAAAATACACCTGTTAGTGAGGCTTATAAATATATTTCTAATAAAATTGTGAATATATGATAATTTAGATGGAGTTAGTTTTTTATAGGTGAAAATAATAATAAACCCGTCATATTTTTTATAAAATATTCAAAAGGGATACTTTTAAAATAATATTTTTTTATCAGTGTCAGGTAAAATGATAAAATTAGGATAAAGGAGGAATATATGCCTAGAGGCGATGGAACAGGACCGGGAGGTATGGGTCCGGGAACAGGAAGAGGTGCCGGAGGAAGAGGCGCAGGAGCCGGCGGCAGGGGCCG
Source organism: Actinomycetota bacterium (assembly GCA_018400395.1). GTDB lineage: Bacteria > Actinomycetota > Humimicrobiia > Humimicrobiales > Humimicrobiaceae > M55B120. Next base: position 330 of record JAGYMN010000050.1, on the reverse strand, counting down.
CACGGGTGGAATGGGCGCAGGAGCCGGCGGGAAATGCATCTGTCCGGATTGTGGGACTGTAGCAGATCACAAGATAGGTGTACCCTGCTATGAGATGAGCTGTCCGAAATGTGGCACAAAAATGACAAGACAGTAAGTAAGTTCAAAAATAATACATATAAAAATTATCACTGGCAGTGCCTTTGTTTTTTATGTCATATTTTTTCTGTAAGTTAAAAAATTATTTTACAGATCTTTTTCTGCTTTTTTATTTATCCAAATGAAAATACATGCCTTTCGAAGTAATAGATAAATATTTTTATTGATAATAGAATATTTTCCAATTCGAAC
>JAGYMN010000005.1 GCA_018400395.1 Actinomycetota bacterium | reverse complement strand
TTGAAGGTTTATGGTTGCCTATTATTGTCCCATCTTTTTTTATGCATACTATATCCTTATTTGTCAGAGAACCCTTATCGACTCCAGCAGGTGTTATCCACATATTATCTTCAGTATCTAGAATTGATAGGTTACCTCCCGATGTCGTAGTCATTCCATAACCATATATTCTCTCCATTGTCATTACTATCTGATCTGCAGGATGGAGCAATCCAAAATTCATGTTTAAAATCTCCTGTCTTTATTGGTTAGTATCTTCAGTGGCTGGCGGAGAGGGAGGGATTCGTTCTTCCGTCTCCCTTCGGTCGCTGCAGAGACGCGGACTCCCTCGCTGCGCTTAGTCCGTCCTTTCGAATCCACGGATATGGATCCACCATATCCGCATGAATTATTATATTATAATTTAACTCTAATATATGTCATAACTGGCGGAGAGGGAGGGATTCGAACCCTCGAGGCGGGTTTATACCCGCCTAACCGCTTAGCAGGCGGCCCTTTTCAACCACTCAAGCACCTCTCCCCGTAGCTGGCAAACAATATAATAACAGATTTTATAAAAAAATCACTTTTTGAAAAAGCACTAATTTAAATATTATCCATATATTTTTCTATTCCTCTTATAATTATTCCCGGAGATTGGTATTATTTTAAAAAATAACCAGAAAGGTGCTTATGGAAAAACTAAAGGAAACTTTAAGAAGAATTGACGGACACGGATATAAATCATATAAGCAGCTGAAAGGTTCTTACAATTTCGCTAACCATATTCTCCTGATCGATCATGTCCAGGGAGATCCATTTGCCTCTCCTTCAAAACTTAGAATAAGGGTGCAGCAGAACAGGGCAGGTTTTGACAAATCACTTTTCTCAAATCATTCCAGGCTCACAGCACTGGAAGATTATATATGCAGACAATTCAGTTTAGCAATTAAAAAAATATCAGGCGGTATCAGGGGAACAGGTAAATCAGGCCTTATATATATTGATGCAGGAGGCCAGGAAATTTTAGAAAGGACCGCAGTGTATGTAGATGAAGAATTCGTGGAAGCCAGATTCTATGTTGGTCTTCCGGCAAGAGGGCGCACGGTAATGGGAAGACAGTGTGAAAAAATACTTACAGTTGATATCCCAGAGATTGCCGCCTCTTCACTGTTTTACAGGAGCCTTGACCCTGAAGAAATCCTGGATTTTATAAATATTTCGGAAGACCAGGATATCCTTAGAAAACAGCTTAAAGAAAGAAAGCTTGTATCATTTATAAGAAACGGTTCCATTCTTCCAAGAAGAAGCGGAATAAGTGACAGCCCGCTCCTTTCGTCTGAAACAATCAGATTTAGGTCTCCTGCCGAACTTGAAGTTACTATGGATACCCTGCACTCGGGAAGCATAACCGGTATGGGGATACCAGAGGGGATAACTCTTATAATTGGAGGCGGATTTCACGGAAAGAGTACCCTCCTTTCTTCCATAGAAAGAGGTATATACAATCATATCCCGGGAGATGGAAGAGAATATGTAGTCACTTTAAACAAAGCTGTAAAAATAAGAGCCGAGGAGGGCCGGAGCATCCAAAAGGTCAATATATCGCCTTTTATAACAAATCTCCCAATGAATAAGGATACGGTCAAATTTTCAACAGCAAATGCCAGCGGCAGTACCTCTCAGGCTGCCAATATAATAGAAGCTCTCGAATGCAGGGCAGAATTTCTCCTGCTCGATGAAGATACTTCTGCTACAAATTTCCTCATAAGGGACGAGATAATGCAAAAAACTGTACCAAAAGAAAAAGAGCCCATTACACCTTTTATTGATTGTGTAAAAAACATATACAGAGAATTCGGTACATCTTCAATTCTTGTAATGGGCGGATCGGGAGATTATTTTGAAGTTGCTGACACTGTTATAATGATGGATAACTATCTGCCAATTCTTATAACCGAAAAAGCAAAACAGATAATAAATTCAAGAAAAGATATCAGGAAAATAGAATCTCCGGGTTATTTTGGTAAATTGACAGAAAGAATACCTGTTCCTGAAAGCATCGATCCGTACCGCGGTAAAAGAATCAAAGTCAAATCCAGGGGTACTGTCAAGATTTCTTTCGGAAATCTTGACATAGATCTTACTGCAGTTGAACAAATTGTTGATAAAAGTCAGGTAAATGCCATATCAGGTATAATCTTATACGGTCTAAGGAAGGGGTATATTGACGGGCATAACACACTCATGGAAATACTGGATAATATTTTTAAAGATATTGATAAAAATGGCCTTGAGATAATTTCAGAACACAGTGATGGCCACCCTGGCAGCTATGCCATCCCCAGAAAATTTGAAGTTGCATGCGCAATAAACAGACTTAGAAGCCTTAAAGTAATACAACTGTAAATAACTGGCACGCCTGGAGGGATTCGTTCTTACGTCTCCCTTCGGTCGCTGCAGAGACGCGGACTCCCTCGCTTTGCTCGGTCCGTCCTTTCGAATCCAGTGAACATGGATCCACCATGTCCGCACTTACCAACCTGAATGTTTATAACATTTAACTGTAAATAACTGGCACGCCTGGAGGGATTCGAACCCCCAGCCTTCGGATTCGTAGTCCACTGCTCTATCCAATTGAGCTACAGGCGCACGCTATATATTTTAAAGGATTCATTTATTTTTACCAACTTATACAATTAATTTATTGATATGTTATATATCTGCCTCATTTTTATCAAGTTCTTCTTCCTCTTTAATATTATAGGTCCTCTCTTTCCAGTATATGCCCCTGCCATATTTTGCCTGATACACTGAATTTATAGATAATGCCATTATATAAAACATTGAAAGAGGGTGAAGTACTATGTCAATTATTCTTTCTTTGAATCTGAAAGTCATTACAACTCTTATTATAAATATTATAGATATCTGAACCAGTAAATTTATATTTATCGCTAACGGCCAGTCGATAAGATAGGCACCCGGAAGCATTAAGACAGGAACAAAAAAAAGAGCTATAACCATAGAAATAACAATAACCAGCTTTGTAATACTATAGCCCATGGCAGCAAATATAAATTTAGAAAATCCTGTTGCTACTTCCCTGAAATCGCCGTACATCCGGCAATATATACTTGACCTTCCATCAAATACCATAAATTTAAAACCGCATTTTTTTACCTGCCTTGAAATCGCAACATCCTCAATTATGTCTTTTCTTATATTCCCATGCCCCCCTATAGACCGGTATGTATCCCTTTTAAAAAGAATGAACTGTCCGTTTGCAATACTAAATTTTGGATTCCCTGCTCTTTTTACAAGTACAAGCGGCATGAGTGCCATAACTGCAAGGTTAATAAATATTACCACCATTCTTTCATGAACTGTTACCATAACCTGTTTTGGAAATACAGACAACACGTCCAGATCATTTGAAATAAGTGCCGCAAGCGAGGAGGATACCGAATCCGGGAAGTGGAGGGTATCGGCATCAGTAAATATCAGGTATTTGCCTTTTGCTTTGCCTGCCAGCTGCTGACAGGCATATGACTTACCCTTCCATTTTTTGGGTAGTGGTTTACCTTTTAAATATTTTATCCTATTATCTTTTTTTGACCAATTCTCGATAATCTCTGCTGTATTATCATCTGAATTATCATCCAGAACCAGGATTTCAATATTACCGTAGTCCTGTCTGGCAAGCGATCTCAGGCACCTTCCAATATTTTTCTTTTCATTTCTTGCAGGTATTAGAATAGAAACAAGTGGACTTTCGTTTAAAAAACTTGATGTGAGCTTGAATCTTGATGTTTTCTTATATACAAAATTATTTATGACAAAATTAAAAAAAATTACTGTTAAAAGAATTGTTATCGCATATTGATAGTATAAAAAATAGTCCATAATCTAAAATAATTAAATTACGAATTATTCTAGCATCAGATTTTTTTATGTAAATTATTTTATTCTAAAATTTCAGTTATTGTTTAATTCCCTGAGCATGCTTTTAAGATCAATACCATAATTTCCTGCTATCTGGCCGAGTGTAAGTTTTCCGGCTTCATATATAGCCATAGGGCAATTAAGGCAGGGGATCCTGTATTTTGAGATAACCGCACTTGCCGCTTTTGACCTTAAAACTTCTTCAAGTTTGGTATCTTTTGTATATTTATCTGTCATATAATCACAATTCCTTTATATAGTTTATCAATATTCTTTAACCGCATTTATCACAAGATTAATTATGATAAAAGTATTATGGAACGCTTTAGGTATTATATATTCCCTGCAGTTATAGTCAAATCTCATTTCAGGTCTAATATTATTAAATATATTATGCACACATCTCATACAATTATGAATCCGGAGTTTTCCGTTTAACAAAAACTCCTTAGATGTTATGATAAATAAAAAATCTAGATATTTAATATCCGTTAAATCAGATAGCTGGAAGCTTTATGATTCAAAGCTTACCCATTAAAAATTTAAGATTCAGACTTGACCACAGCCTGCTTGGCTGTTCTTCAACTGATGAATTAACGCCCCTTGAGGGGATAATAGGCCAGGATAGGGCAGTAAAGGCTCTCAAGTTCGGCCTAAATATTGATAGTGATGGCTTTAATATATTTGTAGCGGGTATTTCCGGAACGGGAAGGATGACAGGTGTCAAAAATTTCGTTGAGGAACTGGCAAAAACAAGACCTGTGCCGCCTGACTGGTGCTATGTCAATAATTTTAAAGAATCATATGAACCGATTGCAATAAAACTCCCTGCCGGAAAAGCAAGAGATTTTGCAGATAGAATGGATAATTTCATAAATTCTATAAGAGAACTTCTGCCTCAGACCTTCTCGAGCAAGGATTATATAGATAAAAAAGAATCAATTACCAGAAGTATTAAAGAAGAAAAGGATAAGCTCCTCCAGGGACTTAGAAAAGAAGCATACCAGCAGGGTTTCGCACTGCAGGCCACGCAGATAGGGTTTTTTCTTATCCCCGCAGTTAGCGGAAAACCTATGAGTGAAGAGCAGTATATGAATCTACCCCAGAAAGAGAAAGATAATATACAGGAAAAAAAATCTGAAATGAACAAAAAAGTCCGGGAGACCATAAATAAAGTAAGAAACCTTGACCGGAAAATAAATGAGGAGACCAAAAAACTTAATCATGATGTAGCACTATACACTATTGAAAAATATCTGAATGAACTTAAAGGAACTTATAATGATAATGAAGAAGTCTTAGAATATATAAAACAGGTTGAAGATGACGTATTAAAAAACCTCAATAACTTCATCGGTACCGGTACATCAGCCAATAAATCCGCACAGGCATTTTTCCCCTGGATGAAAGAGCTGCCATTCAAGAAATATAAAGTCAATGTGCTTATAGATAATTCAAAACTTGAAGGAGCTCCTTTAGTGATAGAACGCAACCCAACCCATAAAAATCTTTTTGGAAGTATGGAAAAAGAGGCGCAGCTTGGTGTTCTTTCAACAGATTTTACCATGATACGTGCAGGATCAATACATAAGGCAAATAACGGTTTTCTCGTACTGCCCGTAGAAGATCTCTTTAAAAATATTTTTTCCTGGGACAGCCTGAAGATGTCCCTAAGAGATAAAAAAATAATTATTGAAGAAATCAGCGAGAAACTGGGGGTTATTTCCACAAAGGGCCTCAAGCCTGAACCTATTCCGCTAAATATTAAGGTGATCCTTATAGGCAGTCCCTACCACTTTAATATACTCTACAACATGGACAGTGATTTCAAAAAACTATTCAAGGTAAAAGCTGATTACGATCTTTCAATGAAAAAAACCAGCAGAAATATAAAGGATTATGCAAGATTTATATGCACTCTGTGCAAAAAAGAAGGCCTGTCACATCTGAAATCTTCTGCAGTAGCAAAGGTTATTGAATACGGATCCAGGCTGGCAGGAGACCGGGATAAACTCACTACAAAGTTCTCGGAGATATCAAATATCGTTTCAGAAGCTGATTTCTATGCAAAACAGGAAGGCAAAGAATTGATTGAAGATGAGCATATAATAAAAGCAATTGAAGAGAAATACTATCGCTCAAACCTTATACAGGAAAAAATCCAGGAAATGATCAGTGAAGGGACCATACTGATTTCCACAAGAGGAAAGATGGTAGGTCAGGTGAATGGGCTATCGGTAGTAGATACCGGGGATTATGCATTTGGAAGACCTTCTCGCGTAACAGTTACTATCGGAATGGGAAAAGCCGGTATTATAGACATCGAAAGAGAGACAAAGCTTGGCGGACCCATCCATACAAAAGGTGTATTAATATTGTCAGGTTATCTGGCCGAGAAGTATGCAGTTGAACGTCCACTGAACCTCTCTGCCAGAGTAGTCTTCGAACAGAGTTACAGCGGAGTTGATGGCGACAGTGCATCAAGTGCGGAACTTTATGCAATGCTTTCCGCCATATCGGGCATACCCATAGACCAGAATCTTGCAGTTACAGGTTCTGTAAACCAGAAGGGCGAAGTACAGGCAATAGGCGGTGTCAATGAAAAGATTGAAGGTTTCTTTGAGGTATGCAGGCAAAGCGGCTTTAATGGAAAACAGGGTGTTCTTATACCTGATAGTAATATAAAAAACCTTATGTTAAAAGAAGAGGTTATAAAGGCAGTTGAAGAAAAAAAATTCCAGATCTTTGCAGTTAAAAATATTGACGAAGGGATAGAGATACTCACGGGGATAAAGGCAGGCAGGCGAGACAAAACGGGTAAATTCCCAGAAAACACCCTGAACTATGCCGTTGATGAAAAAATAAAGCAGTTTACCGAAAAGCTTCGGGAGCTCTCGGAAAAAGAAGAAGAATAGAATACCTTTCTTAGATTTTAAGATCCTTTCTAATTAGATCCCTTACTCTGAGACAGGCAAACTTTAATTTGAAACATAAAATTCTGAATAAAAATCAACATACAGAAAATTTTACCTATCTTTTATATTGTAACTTCCCAGTTCATCTTTTATTATACGGTAAAGTTCCCTGCTGATCTCCCTGTAATCTCCCTTATCATAATATTTTTGTTTTCCTATATAAACTTTAACCAGCGGTATTCTCGGTACATGCCCCAGAGGTAGAATACCGTTTCTTAAAATATTATACAGACCATCAATCCTAAGCGGTATCACCGGGACTTTCATATCTTTTCCGATTATCCCGATTCCGGGCTCAAATTCATGTATCCTTCCATCTGTTGTAACATTTCCCTCTGGAAAGATAAGTATATTCCATCCTCTGTCAAGAGCTCTTCCAATATTTTTAAATACCTGTTCAAAGGCAAATTCCCTCGACAGGGGTATCACATTTACATAAAGGATTATAAAAAGATAAAATCCTACAGCTTCGATGAATCTTCTAAGGATGCAGCCCTTCCCGCTAAAAAAATTGCTGAAATGATGCCCTATTGACATAACCACAGTAATTTTCTTCCTTAACATTAAAGGCATTGAAAAAAGTATTACAAGCGTATCCATCACTGACACGTGGTTTGACACGAAAGAGGTGGGCAGCTCGATATTTTTTAGGTTCTCCCTTCCTATTACCTCTACCCTGTAAAGAATTCTTATAAATGGAAATATAAGATACTGGAATATTATTCTGAATACAATAAATAAACGATTGTAAGCAAATCCAAAAAAGGGAAGCCTTGCAGTCTTTTTGGGAGGATTTTTTATTTTTTCTTCTATGTCCCTTATTTTTGTTTCCTTATTTATATCAAGCAGGGAAGAATCGATACCGTAATTTCTTTCAATCTCTGCTGAAAGACTTATTATATCAAGTGAATCCATGCCCAGGTCTTTTTCAAGAGATGCCTCCCTGTCCTTTCCCCCGCTTATCCTTTTTATCTTTTTTATCAAATCATATACATCTTTCTTTTCACCCTTACTTACTGCAGATACTATCCTGCCTTCAACAGAACCCTGAATCCTTTTCAGGATCTCCCCTTTCTTTATGTTCATAGTTTTGGTCCTGGGGAAATCATCCTCTTCCCATATAAGATAGTCATCTACTTTTTGATCCACATTTAAATTTGAATTTGCAGTGCTGACTATCTTATCAATCCTGGAAGGCTCAAGGGTATTATCTTTAAGGAGCAGTACCGCTATTATTTCAATTCCTCCATCTGTTTCCATCCCGAATACAGCACAATCCTTTATTTCCGGTAGCTTTCTAAATTCTATGGTTATATCGGACGGATAGACATTCACCCCATTCTCCTTTACTATAACTTCATCTTTCCTGCCCTTTATATATACATTACCGGCCTGATCTACCTCAACTGCATCTCCCGTCCTGAACCATCCATTTTTAAAATGTTCTTTTGTTTTTTTACTGTCTTTAAAATAACCGGGGGTCACGCTGTTTCCTCTTATATACAGCTCTCCCTTTTCAATCTTTACATTTTCACTATCCAGGAAACTTCCCACGGAACCGGCTTTATTCTTTGAAGGATCGAACAGAGCAACAAGAGGGGCTGTTTCTGTAAGTCCATAACCCTGGAAGATACCAAATGCTATAGTTCTATAGAAATCGTCAATATCCTCTCTCATCCTGGCGCCGCCGGAAATTATTCCCGCAAGCGTTATTCCTATTTTTATATGCAAAGCCATAAATCTTATATATCTTATCCACCATCTTTTCTTTTTAAATTTTTCATATATTTTTTTAAACTTTTCTGTATCTAGCCCAAACGCCGTAACAATATGGTCCTTCAATATTTTTAACTGCTGTGGAAGTGCTGCCAGGGCTATTATCCTTTCGCGCTTAATTGTTCCAATTATATCTCTGGGCTCAAAACCACTTATAAAAAATACTGGCAGCTTAAGTGCAACAGGTATAAAAAGACCTGCTACCTGACCGTACATGTGTGAGAGAGGTACTACAGACAAAAGCCTGGAGGAAGGTATCAGCTTCAAAAATTTTTTCCATTTCTCTATTACAGGCATGGCCATCTCTATGTTTGACTGTATATTTTTATATGTAAGAACAACGCCCTTTGGGGCAGATGTGGTCCCGGATGTATATATTATCTGGACCGTGTCGTCTTCATCTATATCTGTCTGCATAGGGTCAAATTCGCCCATAGGAGATATTAAACTTTCGATTTCTTCTATATAAATCTTTATAAGACCTGAATTATTTATTGATTTCCCTGCAGTCCTGTCATTTTCTTTTGAGTCAATAAAAATCCCTGGTTCCACATCATCCATTACCTTCTTTACAAAATTTACATCCGACCTGTAATCAAGAGGAACCAACGCAGCACCATACATCACGCAGCCGACAAAGACTATAACCCACTCCGTATTATTACGTGTCCTTAAAAGCACCCTTCCGCCCTTTTCAAGACCACTGGCCTTAAGAAAAGAGGCAAACTTAAGTGATAAGGTTATTATTTCATAAAAGGACCGCTTGCTGGTTCTGTACCTGCCTTTATAATAGAAATAAATCTTCCTGTCTCTTAGCCCTTCATAAAAAAATTTCCTGAGATCCATCATTAGCATTTACTCCTACTTATACCATTACAATAAGGATAATAAAAGATTCCTTTTTTATGAGAGTTCATATATATATTATAATAATATTTGATATCTCTGATAAGACCAGGGAAATTAAAAATTTAATTACAGGAACTCTGAGGGTATAGGGTATCTAAATTGACAGGAGTTTATTATTTGTTCTGAAAGGCAGTCTGAACCTGTAAAATAACTTTTATAAATCTAAAGCTGGCACTTCTTTAGCTTATGACTCATATAGAAACTTATTATTGATTACTGGCAGGAAAAGTAAACCTCTTTTATTAATCCATGAAGTCTTTGAGCACACTGCTCCTGTTAGGATGCCTTAATTTACCAAGGGTCTTGGATTCTATCTGCCTTATTCTTTCCCTGGTAACACCAAACTCCCTTCCCACTTCTTCAAGAGTCCTGGGATGACCGTCCTGGAGACCAAAACGCAGCTGTATCACTTTTCTTTCACGGTCATTTAGGGTATTTAGAACTTCATGAAGCTGTTCCTGAAGCATTGTAAACGATGCTGCATCCGAAGGTGCTTCAACCTCAGAATCTTCTATAAAATCGCCCAGATGGCTATCTTCTTCTTCACCTATCGGAGTCTCAAGTGAAATAGGCTCCTGTGATATCTTCATTATTTCTCTAACTTTCTCAGCAGAAAATTTCATCTTCTTTGCTATTTCTTCCGGTGTTGGTTCCCTGCCTAATTTTTGAAGCAGCTGCCTCTGGACCCTTATAAGCTTATTTATGGTTTCTACCATATGTACAGGTATCCTTATTGTCCTTGCCTGATCTGCAATTGCCCTTGTTATGGCCTGCCTTATCCACCAGGTTGCATATGTAGAAAACTTATATCCTTTCCTGTAATCAAATTTTTCCACTGCCCTTATCAGGCCCAGATTACCTTCCTGTATCAAATCAAGAAAAAGCATGCCCCTTCCGACATATTTTTTGGCAATACTCACAACAAGTCTTAAGTTTGCTTCTACAAGGGCCCGCTTTGCATCATGGTCTCCTGCTTCTATTCTTCTGGCCAGCTGAACCTCCTCATAAGCAGTAAGCAGCCTTACTTTCCCTATTTCCTTCAGGTACATTCTTACGGGATCATTTGTAGGAGATTTTATCGAGAGGTCAAGTTTTCTTTTTGTAAAATCTTTTTCTATCTTCTTTGTCTGTATGATATCAATATTATCTGCATCTTCGTCAACTATTTCTATTCCAAGGTTTTCAAAAACATCGTATATATTATATATCTGCTCTTTACTCAGTTCTATTTCTGAAAGAGTTTCTGTGATCTCTTCTGTGGTAAGCATACCATCTGCTTTTCCCTTGGTTATAAGAGCCTTTACTTCTTCCAGTTTAAACTCAGATCCCCTTTTCATATTCTGTCACCTCGAAAAAACTAAAGAATTATGGAGTATTTTTAGAAGCTATATTTTATCTAATTTATAATAATATTCAAGTTCTATATATTTATTATACCCAGATTCTGTTTTTTCTGCTCTAGTTCTATAAGGCGCTGGTAAAGGCTGTCGTATTTACTTTCAATTTTATCTACTTCTTCACCATTTGACTTTTTTTTTGCATCCTCATATTCGAGCATTTTTTTTCTTACGTATTCTATTTCTTCCGACAGGCGGAACCTTTTTAAGTTATTAAGGATTTCCTTACCCAATATGTCCAATTCAGTACTATTTAAATAGATATCGCTAAACAGTATTTGGTTATACAATTTTTTTACTTCTTCATTTTCTAGAGCAGCAGACGATAATTCAATAGGAAAGTTTAACTTCCTATTTTCGCTGCCGGCTTTTTTGATCTCCTGCCTGAGAATTGTGTAAAGTTCCCTTGTTTCCTCAAAATGGAAGTATTCAGGTCCAAGCTCAATGAACTCTCCGGTTAGCTTCCCGGCCCCTTTAATAATCAATTTAAGCGCATCTAATTCAATTTTTTTAACCGGCAGCATATTTTCATTTTTCTTATATGCATTATCCCTGTTTATTTCTCCGGTATAGCTTTTTGCTTCATATGCTTTGCTTATTTTCTTCTGCAGCGCTTCCATTAAAAGGTTTTCCCTTAGATCTAATTTCCACGATATTTTTTTTATACATTCTTCCTGTATGATAGATGAAGAAAGTGTTGAAATAAAATCCATAAGGCTGTCACTGGCACGCATTTTACCGGAAAGGTTTCCTATGTCATATTTTGATATTATAAGATCAATTGTAAAATCTATTATATTCTTTGATTTATTAATTCTCTCAATAAATGCTTCCCTGCCTTTTTTCAAAATAAAATCAGCAGGATCATAGCCCTTTTCAAGTACAGCAACCTTTATATTCAGATTATTCTCAAAATAAAGGTCAATTTTTTCATTATACTCTTTTAGTTTTTCGACTCCCTTAAGTGACGCATTAATACCGGCCTCGTCACTGTCAAATACCAGTATTATGTTTTTCGTAAACCTGCTGATTATATTTATTTGTTCAGAAGTAAGAGCTGTCCCCATACTTGCAACTACATTGCTTGTCCCTGACTGAAATAAACCAATTACATCAGTATATCCTTCAACAATCAGCACTTCATCACTTTTGACGATATGGTTTTTCGCCCTGTGTATATTGTATATATTATTACTCTTTGAATACAATCTTGTCTCCGGAGTATTAATATATTTTGCACCCTGGCGCCCGTACTTATTTCTTACATTGATTATCCTGCCGCCAAAACCAATAGTTTTGCCCACAATATCCTGAATTGGAAACATAATTCTTCCTCTGAAACGGTCGTATATGGTCCCGGGTTTTCCAGTACTTTCTACAGCAAGGCCGCTTTCTATTATTTCTTTTCTGGTAAATCCCCTTTTCTGAATAAAGTCCGTAAAATTATTCCACAGGTCCATGCTGTAGCCTATTTCAAATTCTACCAATGTATTATCGCTAAAACCCCTCTCTTTTAAGTAATCCAGAGGTTCTCTCCCGGCCTTGCTTTTGGTCAGTATGAACTGAAAATATTTCTTTGCCAGCTCGTTTATATCATAAAGTCTATTTTTTGAATTCCCTGACTTATTTGATCCCCCGGTCGCTTTGTATTTAAGTTCATATCCGACTTTCTTTGCAATGAATTCAACAGCCTCAATGAAGTCCATGTTTTCAATCTTTTCAATAAAGTTTATTACATCTCCGCCTTCACCGCAGCCAAAACAGTGATAGAGCTGCTTTGACGGATCAACCGAAAATGACGGTGTTTTCTCTTTATGAAAAGGGCATAACCCCGAGTAGTTTTTACCAGACTTTTTGAGTTTTACATAATCAGATATTATATTATATATGTCAGCCCTGGATTTTAATTTATCTATCTCACCGTCTTTTAGACTTCTGGACATAATTTAAATATAAATAATCCAATTAAACTTGAAAATAAAAACACAGAGTATCTTAATCAGAAAACTTTTCAGTATAATTTTATCACATTAATCACAGGTATGTGAAAGACAATTAAATTATTCCGGCTTTCCTCAGGATATATTTAAAACAGCTATTATATTTTATAGAAGCTGCTGCCGACTATTGTTCTTTTTCACTTTCTTCCTCATTTATGGCTGCCTGAGCAGCTGCAAGCCTTGCTACCGGAACCCTGTATGGAGAAGCGCTTACATAATCCATACCTATATTATGACAAAAAGTTATAGATTTTGGATCGCCCCCGTGTTCTCCGCAGATACCTACTTTAAGATCCTTCCTCGATGATCTTCCTCTTTCCAGACCCATCTGGATAAGCTGGCCCACGCCTCCTATGTCAAGCGTTGAAAAGGGGTCTTTTGCAAGGATGCCCTGTTCAATATAGTCTGGAAGGAATTTACCTGAATCATCTCTTGAGAAGCCGTAGGTCATCTGTGTGAGGTCGTTGGTGCCAAAGCTGAAAAATTCAGCTTCCCTGGCTATCTTATCAGCTATCAGGCACGCTCTGGGTATCTCCATCATGGTACCTACTTTATAATCGAATTTCTGTTTTTTCTCACTCATAACTTGATCTGCAACAGAGATTATCTTTTCTTTTAATATCTTTATCTCCATAAGATTTCCAACAAGGGGGACCATTACTTCAGGTTTGACATTATAGCCTTCCCCTGTAAGATCTGCAGCAGCTTCGAATATTGCCCTGACCTGCATTTCTGCTATTTCCGGATATGTTATGGAAAGCCTGCACCCCCTGTGACCCAGCATTGGATTCATCTCATGAAGTGATGTGACTGTTGACTTTAATTCATCAAAACTTATCCCCAGTTCCTTTGCAATTTCTTCAATGTCATCGTCTTCACTTGGAAGAAATTCATGCAGTGGAGGATCCAGAAGCCTTATCGTGACAGGTAGGTCCTTCATTACCTTAAAAATTTCGTAAAAGTCCTTTCTCTGCATTGGCAAAAGTTCCATTAGTGCCTTGCTTCTTTCTTCCCTGCTCGATGCGACGATCATCTTCCTTACTGATTTTATCCTCTTCCCTTCAAAAAACATGTGCTCCGTACGGCATAGGCCTATGCCTTCTGCACCAAATTCCCTTGCAACCCTGCTATCATGGGGCGTATCTGCATTTGCCCTTATTCCAATTTTCCTGTACCCATCCACCCAATCCATAAGCGTTCTCATATTTTCATTTATCTCAGGATCGACAACAGGTATCTTCCCTTTAAAAATCTCTCCCGTCGAACCATCAAGGGTTATCCAGTCACCCTTTTTAATCTTCTTGTTATTTACCTGGAAATACTGTTTATCTTCAAATACTTTAATTGCCTCAGCTCCGGCTACGCAGCATTTACCCATGCCCCTGGCCACTACGGCTGCATGTGAGGTCATTCCGCCTCTGGCTGTCAATATTCCCTGTGCGGCAGCCATTCCCTGTATGTCTTCAGGAGAAGTCTCTGTCCTTACCAGTATAACCCTGTCGCCTTTTGATTCCTCTACGGCATCGTCTGCATTAAACATAACTTTTCCAAGAGCTGCTCCAGGTGATGCCGGAAGACCTTTTGATAATAATTCAGCTTTTTCCTTTGCATTCCTGTCAAGCTGTTTGTGAAGCAGCTGATCCAGCATCCGTGGTTCTACCCTTGCTACGGCAGTCCTTTTGTCTATGAGGCCCTGTTCGACCATATCAACAGCGATCTTTAGGGCCGAAGGAGCTGTTCTTTTACCGGTTCTTGTCTGAAGAATATAAAGTCTGCCTTCCTGTATGGTGAACTCAAAATCCTGCATTTCCCTGTAATGTTCTTCCAGCTTTCCTCTTATATCCAGAAGAAGTTTATAGTTCTCGGGCATTTCTTTCTCAAGCTTTTTAATCGGCTGGGGTGTCCTTATGCCGGCCACCACATCTTCGCCCTGCGCATTAATCAGATATTCACCGTAGAGGTAATCATCTCCTGTAGCAGGGTTCCTTGTAAAAGCTACTCCTGTTCCGGATGTCTCTCCCATATTTCCGAATACCATAACCTGCACATTTACAGCAGTTCCCATATTATGAGGGATATCGTGAAGATTCCTGTACGATATTGCCCTTTTATTATTCCATGAACCAAAAACAGCATCTATAGACATATTAAGTTGTTCCCTTGGGTCTTCTGGAAAACTTTTCCCTCTTGCATCAAATATTATCTTCTTATAATCGTCTACAAGTTCTTTGAGGTCCCGGGCAGTCAGGTCTGTATCGAATTTGACTCCCTTACTTTCCTTTTTTGCACTTATAGCTTCCTCAAATTTACCATGTTCAACACCCATAACTACATCGCCGAACATATGCACAAATCTCCTGTATGCATCCCAGCCAAACCTCTCATTTCCTGTCTTGGCAATCAGACCTTCGACAGTTTTATCATTAAGGCCGAGATTGAGTACTGAATCCATCATTCCCGGCATGGATATTGCTGCGCCTGAACGCACAGAAACAAGAAGGGGATTTTCCTTATCACCAAATTCTATCCCCATTTTTTCTTCAAGCTTTTTAAGATTTTCCTCTATCTGCTGGTCAAGACCCTCCGGCCTTCTTTTCCCAAGGTCATAATAAAGGTTACATACCTCTGTCGAAATGGTAAAACCCGGAGGCACCGGAAGGCCGATATTGGTCATCTCTGAAAGATTTGCTCCCTTTCCCCCCAGAAGTTTTTTCATTTCCCTTTTACCTTCTCCAAAAAAATATACATATTTTTTAAAAGACATATTCTATCCCCTCTCTTATGTGTGCTCTTTTTACTTTACAAATATGCAAATTGAAATATGATACCAGATATAGCGAAAAAAATTAAGTGGAAAATATATACATTTATATTTATGGATTATCCGTCCCGGAGTAAAAGATAATCTCTTTCCTAAACCCCTTCATTTTCAACTATTACTAAAGAGAAATCTGCAAGCTTCCTATACAGGTCTACTACTTTCTTTAAAAGGCTGAGCCTGTTGTTTCTTATTTTTTCATCCTTATCCATCACCAGGACCTCGTCAAAGAAAGTATCAACAGTTTTCCCAAAATTCTTCAGTTCACTTAAAGTTTTTTGATAATCTTTTTTATCAATAAGCATATTTATTCTATCTGAAACCCTGCTTAGATACATATAGAGATCTTTTTCATGCTCTTCCCTGAACAGTCCTGGTTCAACATCGCCCGTCTCTCTTCCGCTTATTATATTCTGGCTTCTGCTCATAGGCCAGACTATGGATTTTATATCTCCTTTTAATATATAATCCTCTACAGCCTTACATCTTAGATCTATATCGAGGATAGATCTGCATCCCGAACCGAGTACTGCATCAAGTACGTCCATCCTTCTTCTATCCTTTGCCATCATAAATCTCAATCTTTCTGTTATAAACATGAATACATTTATAACTGCAGTGCTTTCATCTGCTTTTAGCTGGCTGCCTGCTTCTCTATACAATTTTATACAAAATTTTATAAGATCCCCCAGATCTATATCATAGTCTCCCGCTATTACAGACCTTACGATTCCCGAGGCCCTTCTTCTTAGAGCAAAAGGATCTTCTGAGCCTGATGGAATATTCCCCACAATAAACATACCGGTTACAGTATCTATTCTGTCAGCCAGGGAAAGGATCCTTCCGGTTTCAGTAACCGGCAGACTATCTTCTGCGAATCCCGGAAGATAATGTTCAAAAATAGCTTCTGATACGGGCTCTTCATATCCTCTTTCCCTTGCATATTCCCTGCCTACAATACCCTGAAGTTCAGGAAACTCCACCACCATACTGGTAACAAGATCGCACTTACACATTGTACTTGCACCGGCCAGATACCCCTTAAGCTTTTCATTGTCCCTGCCATTTATTTTTTCTGCCAGA
Source organism: Actinomycetota bacterium (assembly GCA_018400395.1). Classification (GTDB taxonomy): domain Bacteria; phylum Actinomycetota; class Humimicrobiia; order Humimicrobiales; family Humimicrobiaceae; genus M55B120. The sequence goes on along the minus strand of JAGYMN010000005.1, from coordinate 12,336 downwards.
TAATTGCAGACATATTTGAGCCTTTGCTGTTTTTCATGCATGCTCCCGAGGCCGGAATAAAAAATAACACCTTTAAGTTTATCTCCCCAGTAAGAAAAATCATGTTTCTTATCCTGTTCATAAAAGAAGGACGCATCGCTTAACCTTGCCTTCAGTACTCTTTCATTTCCCCTTCTTATATCACCGCCTTTATCCTTTAATCCGTTCTGGACTATTAAAAATTGTGTGGTTATATTTCCGCCGGTATCAATCACAGGGAAATATTTTTGATGATACTTTATAGCTTCTACAAGTATGTCGGATGGTATATAAAGAAAATCTTCAGGAAAACTGCCGGCCAGCACATTAGGGATAGAAATAAGGTTTACCACATCGTTCAGTAATTTTTCATCTACAAGTACCCTGTATTTATTCTCCCATATTTTTTCCTCTATATTCTTAATCTGATCGTAAATAAGATCTCTTCTTTCGGATTGCTTAACAATAACATTTCCTTCTGTTTTTAATTTCTGAAAGTACTCTGCTGCTGAATTAATTTTTATTGGAGCGGGACTTATGGTCCTGTGACCGAAAGTGGTATTTCCTGATCTTACATTTTCTATCCCGAAATCAATTACTTTACTTCCCATCATGGCAAGAAGCCATCTTATCGGTCTTATAAATTTTATATTATAATCTCCCCAGGTCATCTGCTTTTCAAAAGTAAGGGACAATATTGTATTTTTTAATATATCCGGAAGTATATCTGCGGTCCCCTTGCCTTCCTTTATTAAATTTTTACCCAGATATATTCCCCTGCCTTCTATCTCTATTTCTTCCAGCTCTTCCACACCGACACCTATACCTCTGGCAAAACCGGCTGCAGGTTCCCCCGGTTTTCCGTCATCATCATATGCGATCTTCTTTGGGGGGCCCATGACTGTTTCTACCACAGTATCCTGGTTTTCACTTATCCGGCTTACATGTGCCGTAAGTCTCCTGGGTGAGCTGTAAACATAAATATGTTCAAACCTTATCCGGTTTTCACCAAGGTTTTTACCAAGCTGTTCTTTAAGGCTTTCAAGGCCGCTCCCCGTGCAGGAAGGCGGCAGCTCTTCTGTTCCTATTTCCAGAATAAGGTCTTCTGCCATAATCTATCCATCACCCTTTTCCAGCAGGGGAAATCCCATTTTTTCTCTCTGTTCTATGTATGCCCTGCATAATTTTTTGGCCTGCTTCCTGACTCTTGCAATATAAGTAGTCCTCTGCGCAACACTTATTGCCTCCCTGGAATCAAGCAGATTAAATATATGGGAGCATTTCAATACGTATTCATGGGCGACGAAAACAAGTCCTGAACTTATTGCGCTTTCAAATTCCCTTTCAAATTTATCGAAAAGGTCCAGCAGCATATCAATATCTGCAATCTCAAAATTATACTTCGACCACTGCTTTTCTGATTCAAGATGCACATCTCCATATGTTATACTATCATTCCACGACAGGTCCCAGAAACTGTCCTTATTCTGAAGGTACATCGCTATCCTCTCAAGGCCATAAGTTATTTCTGCAGATACGGGTTTCAATGTAAGTCCTCCCATCTGCTGAAAGTAGGTAAACTGCGTTATTTCCATTCCGTCTGCCCATACTTCCCATCCCAGTCCTGCTGCCCCTATTGTTGGAGAGGCCCAGTCGTCTTCTACAAACCTTATGTCATGTTCTGCAATTTCTATTCCAAGCCCCTCAAGAGAACCCAGATAAATGTCAATAACATCATCCGGTGAAGGTTTTAAAAGTACCTGGAACTGATAATAGAACTGGGTTCTGAAAGGATTCTCCCCATATCTCCCATCGGTGGGCCTCCTCGAGGGTTCGACATATGCTACATTCCATGGTTCAGGTCCAAGGCATCTAAGAAAAGTATCAGAATTAAATGTACCGGCACCCTTTTCAAGATCAAGAGGCTGTTTTATTATACATCCCCTTTCGGCCCAGTACTTTTGAAGGTTAAAGATAATATCCTGAAAATTCATAGTCCCTTATTTTAATCATATTAAATTTAATAGTCAATCAATGGAAATATCTTCCGGGAAGTCGAATAACCCGGTTGAAAGATAGCGCTCTCCTGTATCGGGCAGCACTGCCACTATTAATTTATTCCTGTTTTCTTCACGTTTAGCTGCTTCTATAGAAGCAAAAACCGCTGCTCCGGAAGATATTCCTGCAAGTATCCCTTCCAGGCGCGCCAGCCTTCTTGCAGTTTCTATTGCATCTCTGTTTTTTACCCTTATTATCTCGTCTATTATATCCACTTTTAGGACCTCTGGAATAAAACCTGCTCCCAGGCCCTGTATACTATGTTGCCCTGGCTTTCCGCCGGATAGAACAGGGGAATCGAAAGGTTCAACAGCAATTGACCTGATGGACGGCTTTTTCTCTTTCAATCCCTCTGAAAGTCCCGTAATCGTCCCTCCAGTACCAACTCCGGCAACAATTATATCAACACTTCCGTCTGTATCATCCCATATCTCCCGGGCAGTGGTCTTTCTGTGAACCTCAGGATTGGCAGGATTATTAAACTGCATTGGTACAAATGATCCGGGGGTATTTTCATGTAAAAGCTGCGCTTTTACAATTGCGGCCTTCATACCTTCCGAGCCTGGTGTCAGAACCAGCTCTGCACCAAAGATCCTTAAAAGTTTCCTTCTTTCTTCTGACATGTTATCCGGCATTGTCAGTATAAGTCTGTACCCTCTTACAGCACATATAAAGGCAAGGGCTATACCGGTATTGCCGCTGGTCGGTTCTATTATTGTGGTATCCTTATTTATAATACCCTTATCTTCGGCATCCTTTATCATAGAATAGCCTATCCGGTCCTTAACGCTTGAAAGCGGATTAAAACTTTCCAGTTTCGCCACTATTTCAGCTTTAAGGCCCCTGGATATCCTGTTTAGCCTGACAAGAGGGGTATTCCCAATGAGTTCTGTGGTATCTTTTGCTATATTCATTAAGTTACCTGCCTTTTCTTCTTTCAATGATTTCACGGTCATATACCAATTTTTTTAAGGTATTTAAAACTGTTTACAGTGCAATATGTATGAAATACCATGTAATCTTCCATCAGCCTGCAGACCTTCCTGAGGCTGTATGGATCTATTTCAATACTTCTTAAATCTTCTATCTTTAACCTGAAAAGGTCTACAAGCAACCTGTAGCTTGAAGGGTTGAGCTCGACTCTGGCCCCTGTAGCCGGAGAACATTCCCTGCAGAGTACTCCGCCGTAGTCAATCGAAAAACCTATTTTTTCGTTTCCCAGTCTGTAGAGATCCGCTGTACTTTTATTACACCTGCTGCATGTTTCCAGCATAGGAGCAAGACCGGTCACCTGAAGGAATCTTGCCTCAAAAAAGCAAAGTATTTTTTTAAGGCCAATTACATCCTCCGGTTCAGTTTTATCTATTTCATTAAGACATACATACAATAATTTAAATAGTGACGGATTTTTATCACCCGACTGCTGGGTTCTGAGTATTACATTTGAAATTATCTCAGCAAATACGAATCTGTAAAAGTCCATTGGAATATCAGAGAAACAGTTAAGGATCTCCGCCTGCCCTATTATGTCAAGATTTCTACCCTCTGAAAGTTCAAGATCTACCAGACAGAAGAGCTCAAGCCTGCCCCGGAACCTGGATCTCGTTTTCCTGCAACCTTTTGCAACTGCAGAGATCAGGTGACCTTCGTCGGAATACATCTTTACGATCCTGTCAGCTTCTCCCAGTTTATAGTTCTTAAGTATAATAGCTCTGGCTTTGTAAGTAGGCATAGAAGGAACTGTCTTTTTAAGCTATATCAGTCAAGAAGATTGGTACATTTCTGATTCATAACTTACTTGTCAAAAATAATCCTGTATTCCTTTATGATATTTATCCCGCTGCTTGTTCCAAGCCTTGTGGCTCCTGCATCTATCAGTGCCTGTGCGTCTTCAAAAGTCCTTACGCCCCCCGAAGCCTTGACACCAATATTCCTGGTAATAACTTCCCTTATTAGCCGCACATCATCAAGCTCGACACCTTTTACTCCAAATCCCGTAGATGTCTTGATAAAATCCGCACCTGATTTCTCAATAATGGTGCTTACCTTTTTTATTTCATCCTTTGTTAGGATTCCGGTTTCTATTATCACTTTTATATTAATATGACGGTTATATTCCGCTATCTGCTCCCGCCTTATTACACTTACCAGAACGCTGAGCTCCTTTTCTATATAATCATAATTTCCGTTCTTTAAAGCACCCAGGTTGATAACCGCGTCAAGTTCCCCTGCCCCTTTTCTTATGCAGTCCCTGGACTCGAAGACTTTGGTCTCGATAGTATTTGCTCCCAGCGGGTACCCCACAACTGCACACACCTTTACATCCGTAGAGTCTAGAATGCGGACCGCCTGGAGTATATTTGAGGGGTTTACCACCACAGCTGCAAAATGCTCCTTTTTTGCGCCCATACATAGCTGTTCTATGTCCCTGGGAGTAGCTACCGGGTTTAGTAGTGTCTGGTCTATGGTTTTAGCTAATTGCTCTCTGGTTAATATTTTAATCACCCTGCCTTTGTAATATATAAAATTATTCTAAAAAACAAAAAATTTCCAGCCACAGGAAAATCGCTGATAACTAAAATAAAAACGATGGCCGCTGTTGTTTAAGCATCTTATCAGCCAATGTCTATTCTCCATGAACAGTATAAAATCCAGCTCCTATAAAACCTGCTTTAATATTATTTTTCACTGAAGAATCATCCGGTAAAGATCCCTGTTAATTGACTTACCGTATTCATCCTTTCTTTTAGCGATTTTTTTAAATCCGATAGAAGCATAGAGTGAAGCAGCAGGTGAATTATCAGGATCAACAGTAAGCTCTACTTCCTTAATATTATCTGAAATTAATTTTTTCAAAACTCCGTCAAGCAGAAACCTGCCTATTTTCCTGCCTCTTAAATGCGGCCGTATATAAAAAGAATGTATGAATGCAAGGCTGGGATCCCTGTAGCTTCTAAGGACCTGGCACACGCCTGCTGTCTCGCCCTGCGGTAGTCTTTCCGCTATTGAAACCAGCCCGTATCTTATAAGTACAGGCAGGACCCATTGATTGACAGATGCTTCCTTTCCCAGATTTTCTATTTCCAGCCTGCAGAGCTCTTCTATAAAGTCCGTATTAAAATCTTCGATATGCTTTATGACAATATTTTCCATTTAAAGAGGTAAACTTTTAATAAAATGTAATATATAATTGATTTTACATCATCTGTCAATGCAAGTTCCAGTCAATATTTTTTATATCATTTATCATGCTGTCCTGGACCCCAAACATCCGTGCCTTATCTTCCTCATTTTCATGGCCGTAACCGAAAATATGCAGGAGCCCATGTATTATAAGAAGCATTATTTCAAGTTCGATACTCCATTCATCTCCCTGTTCCATAGAATTTTCAACTGCCGCCTCTGGAGATATATATATTTCTCCTACTATCGGAAAATCATCATATTCTTCCGGACTGTCCGGATTAGAGAGGTAAGAAAATGAAAGAACATCCGTGGGCCTGTCGATATTCCTGTATTTTTTATTAAGCTTTTTTATTTCATCATTTCCGACAAATATTATATTAATACGCTTACTGCTTCCCCTGTCAAACTTTTTGAGGATATAGGAAGTGGCTTTTTTGATAAATTCTAAATTTAATTCTATGCTATCCTGGCTGTTGATCAGTTCGACTTGCATCATAAATATCAATAATAATCGCTGCTTGAGACCTTATCCATATCCTCCCGGGCAGCCGGTTTTTCATCACTGGAATATGAAATCCTGGAATGATATATAGAAATCAGCCCGTCAATAAGGGTTTTCCTTACAATATCTATTTCCTTAATTGTTATGGGTGCCTGAGAAAGCTGGCCGTCTTTTATCCTGTCCTCTACTATATCATTTACCATCTGCTCTATTTTCTTTGGTGTTATTTTTTCAATTGATCGTACAGCCGCCTCGGTTGAATCTGCAAGCATAAGTATTGCTGCTTCTTTGGTCTGCGGCTTTCTGGCCGGATATCTGAAATGTCCCTCAAGACCGTTTGAGCTTCCATTTGTAGAATAGGTCTTATCTTTCTGTTTTTCATAAAAATACGATATAACAGCGTTGCCGTGATGCTGGGATATGATATTCAGCACCCTGGCAGGTATTTTATTTTTACGTGCTATCTCCACCCCGTCTTTTATATGATTTGCAATAATATTTCTGCTCATGGAAGGGTTGAGCCTGTCATGAATGTTTTCGATATCTTTCTGATTTTCATAAAAATATTCAGGCCTTTTTAATTTTCCCAGATCATGGTACAGGGCTGCAACCTTTACCAGCAGCGGGTCTGCATTTATAGCCTTTGCAGCATTTTCAGACAGATGACCCACCAGAAGACTGTGGTTGTAAGTCCCCGGAGCAGCTATCAACAACTGCTTTAACAGCGGCTGGTCTGTATGGGAAAGCTCCAGAAGACCCATTGCTGTTACTACATTAAAAGACGACTCTATAAAAGGCATAAGCCCTATTGCAAGTATTGCAGATATTATCCCGTTTAATATCCCCATAACCGTATACAATAATATGGTCTGGACCTCGCCGCCTACCAGGTTTACTGTCATAAAAAGGAAACCAAGGACAAGGGAACTGATAAAGCCGGCCCTCATGACCTCTGATCTCTGGGAAGCCTTTGATACCAGATATGTTGCAAGTATCCCGCCAAGTATGTATGTTGCTGCGATTGAAAAATCAAAATTCGTTGCTATCCCTGCAAAAATTCCCAGGCATAGTGTAAGCATTATACCTATTCTGGCATTAAAAAGTACTGTACTTACAAGGGAAACTGTTATTATGGGGAAAAGGTAGTTCCAGAAATTCATGTGTATCGATGATAGTATGGTAAATACCTTTATGATGGCTGTAAAAATTATTATAAGGAGTGCATTAATAACCAGTTTTTTTGGATTATTGAATATATTATTATCAAATTTATAGAGATAGAAACCAAATAAAAATAATGTCACCGCGCATATAAAAAGTATATACAGAAACCTGCTCCAGTTAAACTCCCTCTGCAGCAGCCCCAGCCTGGTCAGTATCATAATATCGTTTTCGTTTACTATTTCACCCTCATACACAATAGCCTGCCCTTCCAGAATATTCACCATGTGGTGAGGGGTGTTTAGCCTTGCTTCCTCTCTGGCCTTCTCTGTTTCCGCAGGATCAAAAATCGCTGTAGCCCTGATGTTATTCTGCAGAACTCCCTTTACCAACGGCATTGCATATGGAGGAATTTCCGGATCTGATTCAGCAATGGAGATTGCCTCGTTCCTGGCAAAGTCTAGCTCTGTAGGCTTTATCTTTTCCTTCATAACTTCACGGGCTATTTCCTGTGTTCTATCAAGAAGCAAATTCAAATCATCAACTGAGAGACCAAGGGCTGCCGATACTATTGAATCGGGATATTCATTTCCAAGAAGGTTTGTAAGGTAGTCGACCTTTTCTTCCATATTCATATCTTCTTTTTTTTGCACTACCGAAGTCAGAAGATAAAAGTATCTTATATTATAAAGGGACCCTTCTTCGCCGTTGAGTATATCAATATCATATATGTAAATATCCTCCACTTCAGCCTCATTTAAGTTACGGTCTTCCTCCGTCTGCTGAACATCCTCGAATTCAATACTCCTGTTTGCTTTTATCGTCCTGGGGCTTGGGCTTCCAAGCTCTATCCCGATTTCCGGAGTATATACATAGGAAAGTATCGCCACTACAAGTCCAAGTGTTATAAGAAAAATATATAACCTCTGAGCCGACAAACTGCGAGGTGAGAAATATCTGCGGATAAAACCGGTATTTTCCCCACTGCTGTCAGTATCTTTCTGGTTTATTTTTTTTATCTTTTTATTTTCAATCATAATAATCGATCAGGGTTTTATTTTATCGCCATACTTCCTGTAGGCATCTACTATCTTCTGCACAAGTTCATGTCTTACAATATCTTTTGAAGTCAGATAAACAAATTCAATCCCTTCAATATTGTCAAGTATGTTTTTCACAAAAATTAGGCCTGACTGCTTATCGCTGGGAAGGTCGACCTGGGTTATATCTCCGGTTACAACCATCTTGGAACCGAACCCGAGCCTCGTCAGAAACATCTTCATCTGTTCCGGTGAAGAGTTCTGGGCTTCATCCAGTATTATAAAAGAATCATTAAGCGTCCTTCCCCTCATATACGCAAGGGGTACCACTTCAATTATTCCCATATCCCTGTATTGCTGAAATTTTTCTATATCTAGCATCTCGTAGAGGGCATCATAGAGCGGCCTCAGATATGGGTTCACCTTGTCATAAATATCCCCCGGCAGAAACCCCAGTTTCTCTCCGGCTTCTACCACAGGTTTTACAAGTATTATCCTGCCGATTATGTCTTCCCTCAATGCTTCCACTGCAGCGGCCAGCGCAAGATATGTCTTCCCCGTTCCTGCAGGGCCTATGCTGAAAACTATTGTATTCCTCTTTATTGAATCAATATATTTTTTCTGCCCTTCTGTCCTTGGCTTAATTTTTTTCCCGTTATTGACAACTACACTGTCACTAAATATCTGATGCGGTTTAAGATTTGCCTTATTTTCCATAATCTTTATTGAATCATATAATTTTTCCCTGTCTATAAATTGACCGAGATTTATCTGGAGCACAAGTTCATCCACCAATCCGGTTACCTTATTTACATCTTCAGCGCTCCCGGATATCTCCAGTGAGTCCCCCAGGATAAATATCCCGACATTATACTTCTCCTCAATAATCTTTATTAATTCATCCCTGTCACCAAGCAATTCTGCAATTGAATGGCCACTGCTGAAATCCAGATTAATTTTTTGTTTGATGGAAGACAATATTCCTACCTTAAAATATGTTTAATCTATCCGTACAAATAAAATCCTGTACAGATTAACCAGGGGGCCATTCAAATTTCCGTTTACCCATTATATGAAAATGCAGATGATCCACAATCTGCCCCCCGTAGGGACCCATATTTATAACTACTCTGAAGCCTTTTTTATCAAGACCGTTTTCCTCAGCTACTGTCTTTATCGCTTTCATTATTTCCTTAACCTCGGAATCTTTTAAACTGTCTATTTCCATTATAGAACTTATGTGTTTTTTTGGTACAAGAAGAAGGTGGAAAGGGGACACAGGCGATATGTCCTTAAAGGCTACCACATGTTCATTCTCGTAAACAATATCGCTTTTTATTTCTTTTCTTACAATTTTACAGAAAAGGCACTCTTTCATTTCGCTACCCTTCTAATTAAATAAACCCGGACAAAACAAAAAACAATTAAAAATTCTTTTTGATTTTATCCCAAACAGCGTATTATACTATTTTTTCTGTATTTTACAATTTTATTTATCTCATTCATCATACATATTAATATATTTATTTTTAAGACCCTATCTGATTATAATGCATTTTCCTAAAATAATTAAATCAGCCCTATCCCGGAGCAGCAGCAAATAAACCGTCCCTGAATTTTTTTTCTGCCTTTAGTTTTATAATCTTTCCCCTCAGCTTACTGTAATCAATCACGTTTCTAAAATAAACCTTTATATAATTTCCGGAAATCCCGGATACCAGTCCATCTTCCCCATCTATTTTTTCAACAACAACATCAAGATTTCTGCCTATATTGTGCTCCATGTACTTATTTCTTAATTCCATACCAAGTTCCCTGATTAACCTGCTCCTCTCATTCTTTATAAAAGACCCTATTTTATTATTCATTTTGCCGGCAGCTGTTCCCGGCCTTGAAGAGAACTTAAAAACATGGAGCCTGGCAAATCCTGCCTCCTCCACAAAGCCAAGGCTTTTATTAAAGTCCTCATCTGTCTCTCCCGGGAAACCGACCATTACATCTGTGGTTATGGCTATATCCGGAAAGACCTCCCTTGCTTTTGATATCTTTTCCATAAAAAACTGCCCGCTGTAGGGTCTTCGCATAGACTTTAATATAGAATCGCTTCCGCTCTGCAGGGGTATGTGCAAATGGCGGGCGAACCTTTCCCTGTTATCTGAAAGCACCGAAAGCAGCCTGTCATCTACCTCATTTACCTCAATAGAGCTTATTCTTATTCTTTTTATATTTGTTTTATCGACTAACTTTTCTACCAGCCCGGGTAACCCATGCCTTTCTTCAAGATCCAGGCCATATTTCCCAATATTGATCCCTGTCAGTACTATTTCATCAAATCCTGCCTTCTCCAGGCCCCTCACCTTATTAATAACACTTCCGCTGTCGACACTCCTGTATTTACCCCTGGTGATAGGGATAATGCAATAACTACAATGCTGCTCGCACCCATCCTGTATCTTTACCATGGGTCTGGAATGGTACCGTATACGCGGACCAAATGAATTATTATATATGCTGCCCGGTTTTTGTCTTGCTCTTACCGCAGCCGGCCCATCCCCCATAATTTTTGCTATTTCCGAAGCCATACTGTAAATATCATCTTTTTTTTCATTATCTATGATAAGATCCACTTCATTATCTTCCAGAAAACTTCTGTTTTGCCTGACAAAACATCCGGTTACCACCATTTTTGCATTCTGGTTGGTCTTTTTAATCCTCCTTAAAAGCTGCCTTACCTTCCTATCGGCCTCCGACGTAATTGTACACGTATTAATAATACAGAAATGCAGTTTCCCATCCCTGTAGTCAACTTTTTGAAAACCAGACCTTTCAAGCTCGCTGGATATTTCATCCGATTCACAGAGGTTTGACCTGCATCCAAGAGTGTTTATTGAGAATCTCATATTACTGCTTCCGCCCTGTATTTGAATAACAGTGAACTAAAATGTTAAATACCCATATGATTCATAGTCCCGACTTAATAAAAAAATCTGCAACCGATAGAAAATAAACTGCAGCAGTCTCAGCTCTTAATATATTTTTACCCAGATTTACTTCCAGGGCACCCCTGCCTTTTAAAATAGAGGCTTCACCAGCAGAAAGGCCTCCTTCCGGACCTATAAGAAATGCAATATTTTCCGCCCTGGAAAGATCTTTTAAGGCTTTGCTTATGCTTCCGGTATCCTTATCTGCTTTCTCGTACGGGAAAAAGAAATAATCAAATGCATCTGTATCAATATCATCAATTCTGGTCGGAATTTCTATCCTGCATTTAAAATCCCGCCTGCACTGCATGGAAGCTTCATCGGATATCTTCTGAAATCTTTCAAATTTTGCCTTTTTACTGCTTATATCCGGTACAGACCTCTCACTTTCCACCGGAATTATTTTTGAAACACCTATCTCCACAGTCTTCTGTATTACAAACTCCATTGCATTTTTTTTCAATATGCACTGGAACAATGATATATGGGGCAGGGATCTCTCTATTAGATTACTCTCTATTATTTCAAAAACCGCTTCCTCCCTGTTTATACTTCTTATTGCGGTCCTGTATTTATGGCTTTCATTATCTGAAAAAATAACAGTGTCCCCTGCCCTGCACCTCAGGGACCCCCGAAGATGTGATATATCGCCCTTCTCTTTTAAAATGATTTTATTGCCCTCAATCCTATCAGGACCGACAAACATATATGGATGGCTCATTTTATATGGCCTATTATAGTATATTCTTATATATTTAACCTACGGGTTCTTTCCTGGCCCGGGCATAGTCTGCAAGCATCTCTTTCTCATGCCTGCTCAGTTTTTTTGGAATCTCTACCATTATATTTATGACATGATTTCCTCTTCTATACCCATTCAGCTGTACAAACCCTCTTGATTTTAAAACTACTCTGGTCTGCGGCTGGGTTCCGGGTTTTATCCTTATTTTCTCTTTACCGTCAAGCGTATCGGCCCCTACTGTAACCCCAAGTGCAGCCTGGGCAAATGAGATCCTGATCTCTGATACAACGTCATCCCCATCCCTTTTAAACTCCGGATGCTGCTCTACTTTAACTGTTATATAAAGATCCCCTCTTATTGAATCCCTGCCGGAGGAATCTCCCTTACCTGAAACTCTCAACCTGTCACCGTCATGTATGCCGGCAGGTATATCCACCTTTATTTTCCTCTTAAAGCTGTGATGTCCCTGACCCCTGCATTTTTTACAGGGATTTTTAACTATTTTCCCTGTCCCGTTACACATGTCGCATGTAGCAGTTGTTATAACACTGCCAATCATGGTCTGCCTGGTAATCCTGACCTTTCCCATTCCGCCGCACTTGGGACAAGTCTCAACACTGCCATCATCCGCAGCTCCTGTCCCGCCGC
>JAGYMN010000049.1 GCA_018400395.1 Actinomycetota bacterium | reverse complement strand
AAAATTTAAAAAATTTTGAAAAAAAAGTGATATAATTGCTTTATATTAAAATAAATTAAGAATTTTTAGTGATTTTATAATTTATTGGTATTATTTGCTTCAATTTAAAAAAAGTTTTGATTAAGGAGAATATATTATGAGAGAAATTGACTTATTTACCGATTTTTCTCTGAAAGCAGGAATAGAAATAAACCCGAAGGATATAAAAATAGACGATACGACTCTCCGGGATGGTGAACAGACTGCAGGCGTGGTCTTTTCCAATGATGAAAAAATACATATTGCAAAAATGCTTGACAAAATAGGCGTCCATCAGATAGAGGCCGGGATTCCCGCCATGGGAGGAGATGAAAAAGAATCTATTAAAAAGATAGCAGAACTAAACCTGGGATGCAGCATACTGGCCTGGAACAGACCGGTGAGGTCTGATATACAGGCCTCGATTGAATGTGGAGTGGACGCTGTTGCCCTTTCGATTTCTTCTTCTGATATACATATAGAGCATAAATTGAGAAAAAGCAGGGAATGGGTTCTTGAGACTATGAAAAATGGAGTTGACTATGCAAAGGAGCATAACCTGTATGTTTCTGTAAATGCAGAGGACTCCTCAAGGTCTGATATGGAGTTTCTGCTTCAGTTTGCGCGGACGGCAAGGGATGTCGGAGCAGATCGTCTCAGGTACTGTGATACTCTTGGGATTCTTGATCCGTTTGAAACATTTATGCGTGTTAAAACAATAATAGACATAATAGGGATAGATATTGAGATGCATACCCATAATGATTTCGGTATGGCTATAGCCAATGCAATTGCCGGAATAAAAGCCGGAGCAACTTACGTTAATACTACAATTAACGGGCTTGGTGAAAGAGCCGGAAATGCGTCATTTGAAGAATTTGTAATGGCCCTTAAGCTGGTAGAGGGCATCGACCTTGGATTTAACACAACCCTTTTCAGGGAATTGTGTGAATATGTAGCCAGGGCTTCTAATAGAACGCTTCCCACATGGCGGCCCATTGTAGGCAGCAACCTTTTTATTTATGAATGCGAGGATAAAATAAAGGGGGTAATGGCAAATCCAGCCACATACGAACTTTTCAAAGAGACAGATGTAGGCCTTGAAAGGAAATATGTACTTGGAAAATATTCAGGAGCCAATGCTGTGATGCAAAAACTTAAGACACTGGGATATAAACTGGATAAGAAGGAAGCAGAAGAATTTGCGGAAATAATCAGGGTAAGGACAGTAGCCTCAAAGAGGTCGTTATTTGACAGTGAAATTATTGATACCTATAAGGATTATAAGGGTTCAGCCAAAAAGTTAAAGCCGGTAAAGGGAAAGGTGGGAGCAAAGAATGACTAAATCAAAAAAAGACAGGAAAATAAATATTGTAGATACTACTCTGCGAAACGGCGAAAAGACTGCAGGAGTTGTATTTTCTAAGCATGAAAAGCTCAGGATAGCAAAGATGCTTGATGAGATAGGTATACCTGAAATAGAGATAGGGACTCCTGCGCTGGGAGAGCTGGAAAGAGATATTATAAAAAACATTCTTGATTCGGGATTGAGCGCCAGACTTTATAATTATTGCAGCGCTGATAAGGAAGCAATAGAAGCAGCAGCATCAACCGGTGTGAAAAATGTTGTTATAAATATTTCAACTTCCGATATACATATAAAAGAAATTTACAGGAAGAACAGGACCTGGGTTGTTAATAAGTTGCGTGAGGCCATAAGCATTGCAAAGAAAAATGATCTTAGATTTATTATCAGCGCAGAAGATTCGACAAGAACAGAGCTCGAATTTTTATTAAAGCTTGTTTCAATATCAAAAAAGAAAGGAGCAGAAAGGTTCAGGCTCTGCGACACAGTATCGAAATTCGATCCTTTCAGGACTTTCCTGAATGTGTCCACAATAGTGAATGCTATTAACTTTCCTATTGAAGTATACAACCACAATGATTTTGGAATGGCTACTGCAAACGGCATGGCCGCAATAAGGGGAGGAGCCGGGAGTATAGTTGTAAGTGTGGGAGGGCTTGGAGATGGTACGGGCAATGCTGCTCTTGAGGAAATAGTAATGGCCCTACGGTATCTTGAGAGCATAGAACTCGGTATAGAGACTACAAAATTCAGGGAGATTGCAGAATATGTCGCAAAAGCCTCCTCAAGAGCTGTTCCGGTATGGAAAGCAATAGTGGGTACCAATGTTTTTGCTCATGAATCAGGCATACACGCAGACGGTGTAATAAAAAATCCCAAGAATTATGAAGTTTTTAACCCTGCGGAAGTAGGCCTCACAAGGCAGCTGGTGGTAGGTAAGCACTCCGGCTCACATACTATTCTGCATAAGTTTAAGGAATATGATATAGAACTTACTGATAAGGAAGCCAATGACATACTGGCAATGGCCAGAGCCATGTCTGTAGATCTGAAGAGGCCCCTTTTTGATAAAGAACTTATGTATATATATAATGATTATAAATCCAGTGATAAGAAAAAAATAGAAGTAGAAAAGGTTTAAACCGCAGGAAGGAAGTATTATTGGGAAAGACAATTTCAGAAAAGATAATAAGCGAACATGCAGGAAGGTCACTTAAATCAGGAGATATCTCTGTAGTCGATATCGATTTAGTAATGAGCCAGGATGGAACAGGACCGCTTGCAGTGAGCCAGATAGAGAAAATGGGTTTTGATTCTGTGAAAAATCCTGAGAAGTCTATTTTTTTTATTGACCATGCTGCACCGAGTCCAAGGCGTGAGCTTTCAAATTCTCATTCGGTACTAAGAAATTTTTCAAAAAGAACAGGTGCAATATTAAGTGATGTAGGACAGGGGATATGCCATCAAGTTTTAGTTGAAAATTATGTATGCCCGGGTGATATTGTAATAGGTGGTGATTCTCATACATGCACATCAGGTGCTCTGGGTGCTTTTGCAACCGGCATGGGATCAACGGATATAGCTGTAGGATATACCCTTGCAAAAACATGGTTGAAAGTCCCGGATACTATTAAGGTTAATTTTAACGGCATGTTAAATGAAGGTGTCTATGCAAAGGATATTATTATTTACCTTATTGGTAAAATAACCTCTGACGGGGCTACTTATAAGGCTATTGAATTCGGTGGAGAAGTAAGCGATCGAATGGATATGGACGGCCGCTTTACCATTTCAAATATGGCGGTAGAAGCCGGAGCTAAAACCGGCATTTTTAATTCGGATGGTATAACCAGGACATATCTGGAAAAAAGAGACAGGAGCGGCTGTTTCAAAAGTATATATGCCGATGAGGATGCTCTTTATGAAAAAGTAATAGATATTGATTGCCGTATTATCGAGCCGATGGTATCGCAGCCCCATACAGTAGATAACGCCATCCCTGTAATTGATCTTGAAAAAATCATGGTAGATCAGGTTTTTATAGGTACATGTACAAATGGAAGATTGAGCGATCTCAGGGTAGCTGCTGATATATTAAAGGGAAGGAAAGTGGCAGAAGGGGTAAGACTGCTGGTTGTACCAGCTTCAAAAGAAATCTATATAGAAGCTATACGGGAAGGATTGATAGAGATTTTTATTGAAAGCGGTGCTGCTATACAGAATCCAGGATGCGGGCCGTGTGTGGGTATTCATCAGGGAATACTTGCAGACGGCGAAGTGTGTCTTTCAACACAGAACAGGAATTTCAAAGGCAGGATGGGCAACCCTGATGCATTCATATACCTGTCATCACCTGCCACAGCGGCCTGGAGTGCGGTAAAGGGGTATATCTCTGATCCAAGGGAGGCAGGTTAAATGAGCAAGAATGTAAAAATACTCAGGGGAACCAGCTTTAAATTCGGAGACGATATTTCAACAGACCTGATTGCTCCGGGAAGGCTTTTTCACCTCAGGTCAAACCTGCCGGAGTTGGCAAAACATGTCCTTGAGGATGCAGATCCGGAATTTTCAAGAAAGGTAAAACCAGGAGATTTTGTAGTGGGAGGAAAAAATTTCGGTCTCGGCTCAAGCAGAGAGCATGCACCGGCTATTATAAAGCTGGCCGGTGTCGGAGCAGTCCTGGCTAAATCATTTGCACGGATTTTTTTCCGAAACAGCATAAACGTAGGACTTCCCGTGCTTGTGTGTGACACTGATAAAATAGAAGAAGGTGACGAACTGGAAATATTGCTTTCCAGAGGAATAATTAGAAATAATACCAGAAATATAGATCTTAAATTTAACCCCCTTCCGGAAGTTATGATAAAGATACTTAATGATGGAGGACTTGTTGGACACATTAAAAAAAATAGGGGATTTAATCTTTAATAAGTAAAGACATCATGGGTTTTTCAGGAAAGGCATACTGATGGAACACAGAATAACTTTAATACCCGGGGATGGTACCGGTCCGGAGATAACAGATGCAATGGTAAGGGTAGTTGAAGCAACCGGGGTGAAAATAGAATGGGATATAGTTAATGCAGGTGCGGAAGTATACGAAAGAGAAGGAACGGTCTTGCCGGAAGCAGTACTGGATTCACTGAAGAAGAATAGGGTTGGTATAAAGGGTCCCATAACTACTCCTGTGGGTACCGGTTTCAGGAGCGTCAATGTAGCTCTTAGAAAAATTTTTGACCTGTATGCCTGTGTAAGACCCTGTAAAAGCTATAATGGAGTAAAGAGCAGATACAGCAATATCGACCTCGTTATTATAAGAGAAAATACCGAGGATCTGTATGCCGGTATAGAATTCGAAAAAGGGAATCCTGTAACATTTGAGCTTATAGATTTTATTAAAGAGAAAGAGGGCAACACCATAAAAGCAGATAGCGGCATAAGTATAAAGCCTATTTCGGAAACAGGATCGGAGAGAATAATAAGGTTTGCTTTTGAATATGCAAGGAAAAATGGAAGAAAGAAAGTAACAGGCGTACATAAGGCAAATATTATGAAATTTTCAGACGGGCTTTTTCTGAGTGTTTTCAGGAAAGTTGCTGAAGATTATCCTGATATCAGGGCAGAGGACAGGATAGTTGATAATATGTGCATGCAGCTTGTGCAAAAACCGGAAATCTATGATGTGCTGGTACTTCCAAACCTTTATGGAGATATCCTGTCCGACCTGGCAGCCGGACTTGTGGGCGGACTCGGGGTTGCACCGGGTGGAAATATAGGAGATGAGATAGCACTTTTTGAACCCACTCATGGAAGTGCACCCAGGTATAAGGGCAAGGATAAGGTAAACCCGACAGCTATGATGCTTTCTGCTGTTTTGATGTTAAGGCATATAGGAGAAACCAAAAAGGCAGATATACTGGAAAAATCTATAGCGGAAAATATTGCAGAGAGAAAATATGTGACATATGATCTCAAGGAAGATAGAAATGATCCTACCGCTGTCGGCACAAGCGGGTTTGCAGATGCAGTTATAGAAAAAATAAAAAATATTATATAAGGCTACAGATCATAAATTGACATCCAGGTTTTTAGATGATATAGTTAGACATATCTAACAAAAATAGGGAAATATCTAATATGATAAAAAAATTATCCCATAGCCTTGAAGATTATCTGGAGGCGATCCATATAATAAGTCTTGAAAACAGGGTTGTAAGGGTAAAGGAAGTTGCAGAATACCTTAAAGTAAAAATGCCTTCTGTTGTAGATGCTATCAATAAACTTTCGGAAGCAGGTTTTGTTGAACATGAGAAATACAGTTATCTGGAGTTGACGGAAAAAGGTAAAAATAGGGCTAAAAAAATATTTTTAAAACATGAAAAATTATATAAATTCCTGAAAGATGTTCTAAATGTAAGAGATGATATATCCAAAGTTGATGCATGTAATATGGAGCATTATGTCAGCCAGGAAACCATGGACCACTTAATAAAATTTATAAAATTTATAGAGACCTGCCCTGACGGCTATCCCGAATGGATGAAGCATTTTTATTATTATTTAGAGTATGGGAAGAGACCGTCCGAATGCATAAAGATGCCGAAATGAGAGCAGGCACGAAAGTCTCGCAAAATAAATTTTCTTTAAAAATCCTCTTGAAATCCTGTGAATATCATATAAAATTATTTGACAAAATTATATGGGGCTATTAAAGTTAGATATATCTAATTTAAATTATTTTTAATATATGTTTGGAAGAAGTAAAAGGATAAGAAGAACTACCGGAAGATATGGTTCAATGACTCTGGCATATGCTGTACCGGGGAAAAAGTACAGGATAATAGGAATTGCCGGAGGGTGCAGGCTGAGCGGACGCCTGTATGCTATGGGAGTTATGCCAAATGAAATATTTACAGTATATACCTACTCCAGGGGTGGACCAATGTGTATAACACTGAAGGGGACAAAATATGCAATCGGAAGAGGCATGACAGAAAGAATATTTATAGAGGAGGCCTGATGCAGAACGGGTCAATAGTGGTTGCGCTTGCAGGAAACCCTAATTCGGGCAAAACAACTATATTTAATGACCTGACCGGTATGCGGCAGCATGTAGGTAATTACCCGGGAGTTACAGTTGAAAAAAGAAGTGGTGTTGTAAATCATAATGGTCACCGAATAGAAATAATAGACCTCCCGGGAATATATAGCCTTACGGCATTTTCCGAGGAAGAGATAGTTGCAAGGAATTTCATACTGCAGGAGAAACCTGATGTAATAATAGATGTTATTGACAGCTCAAGCCTGGAACGGAATCTTTATCTTGCTGTACAGTTTCTGGAGATAGGTATTCCCATAGTCCTTGATTTTAATATGGCAGATGTAGCCAGGGGAAAAGGTATGAGGGTAGATATAGGCCTTCTTTCAGAGCTTTTAGGGATGCCCATTATAGAGACGGTTGGATCGAAAGGTAAAGGGATAGAAGGCCTGCTTGACGCAGTTATAGAAGTCACAGGCAAAAAAAACCGTAAAAGGATCGAAATACCCTATGTGGAGGAAATAGAAAATGCGGTGGAAAAGATAATCCCTTTACTGGAGGTCGAAAACGATGGGATGTTAATGAAAAGATGGTTTGCAGTAAAACTTCTTGAACAGGATGAAGACGTAGCAAATAGGCTCAGAGAAAAAAACGGCAGGGGATTTGAAAAATTACAGGAGGTGGTATCTAATTCAATAAATCATATTAAAGATGTGATGGGCGTTTCACCGGATGTACTTATAGCTGATTCAAGATATGGTTTCATAAAAGGTGCACTTCATGAAGCTCACCAGGAAGCTGATAGCGGTAATATAGATATAACAGAGAAACTCGACAGCATACTTACAAACCGCCTGCTCGGAATACCGATATTTGCTTTTATTATGTGGCTGATGTTTCAATTTGTATTCACGCTGGGCCAGTATCCCATGGGATGGATAGAGACAGGGTTTGAGAAGTTATCAACTCTGTTAAATGGCATTATTTCGAATGGCATTATGAGGTCGCTCATAGTGGACGGAATAATAGGTGGCGTGGGAGGAGTACTGGTATTTACTCCTAATATCGCACTGCTGTTCTTTGCAATTGCGCTTCTGGAGGATTCTGGATATATGGCAAGGGCTGCATTTGTAATGGACCGAGTAATGCACAGGATAGGCCTGCATGGTAAATCATTTATACCGCTTATTATAGGTTTTGGATGCACAGTGCCGGCATATATGAGCTCAAGGATACTTGAGAACAAAAAGGATAGGCTGGTAACCATGCATATAAATACCTTTTGCAGCTGCAGTGCAAGGCTTCCTGTATACATATTACTGGCAGGAACATTTTTCCCTGCTATTGCAGGGAATGTAATATTTTCAATTTATTTAATAGGTATATTTTTTGCAGTTATAATGGCAAAGGTCCTGAGGGCTACAAGGTTCAGGGGAGAACTGGAGCCTTTTGTGATGGAACTCCCTCACTACAGAATACCGACTTTTAAGGGCGCACTGATACACACATGGGACAGGATATGGATGTATATAAAAAAGGCGGGAACAGTAATACTTTTAATATCTATAGCCATGTGGGGCCTTTTTACTTTTCCCATGATAGGAGAGGATGATTATTCAGGAGATTATATATCACAAAAAAAAGAAATTGAAGAATCCTACCAGGCAGGGGATATTTCAGCTGAATCATATTCAGAACAGATATCTGAAATAGAGGGAAAGATGAATGCTGAAAAGCTGGAGTTTTCTGCTGCAGGAAGGATCGGCAAATTTATAGAACCTGTTTTCAGACCGTTGGGTTTTGACTGGAAAATGGTTGTAGCGTCTATCTCTGGAATAGCTGCAAAGGAAGTAGTTGTATCCAGTTTCAGTACCCTTTTCAGCATCGGCGGGGTAGACGAGACATCTGAAAGCCTCAGGGACAGAATAAAAAACAGCTATCATCCCCTGGTGGGATATAACTTCATGTTATTTACTCTACTTTATTTCCCCTGTATGGCCAGTATGGCCGTTTTCAGAAGGGAAGCGGGAACAAAGGAAATGCTTTTTCAGATTTTCTACACTCTCGGTCTGGCCTGGGTTGTCTGCATGATCGTATATCAGATAGGTAAGTTTTTTATTTAAAAAGACTTCTATTCAGGTAATATGCTTTTCTAATTAATTATCTCAGAACCTTTCGCTAAAAGATCCATATGCTGGGTTTGTTCATAAGCAAATAGTTTACCGAAATTCAAAAACTAAACTTATTTGACATGGCAAATATATTATGCTTATGATATGTCCAATTAATAATTTTTTAATGATCATCTATTACCTTTTAGATAAGAAAGAGGACCAGTTATTATGTTCATAATAGTTAAATAGGTATTAAATGGAAGGAAATTAATATTATGAGAGTTGCTTTTTCTGAATTGACGAGGGATGCAGAAAAAAGAAATTATGCAGTGGGATATTTTGAAAGCTGGAACCTGGAATCCCTTCTTGCAGTATGTGATGCAGCAGAAAAGATGAGATCCCCTGTGATTATTGGTTTTGGGGGACTTATGTTAAAGAATGATAGAAGAGTAGTAAATGATAAAATAAGTATCTATGCAGGTCTAGCCAGGGAATTATGCAAAAAAATATCTGTTCCAGCATGTACAATATTTAATGAGTCAATTGATTTCGACTCAGTAATTGATTCAATAAACGACGGGTATGATGTAGTGATGTTTATTGGCCCGGGTATGAGTTTTGATAAATTGTCATCAAAAGTATCTGAAATTGTTGAAAAGGCACATAAAAGTAATGTGGCTGTCGAAGGCGAAATCGATGAACTTCCCGGACTGGATAGACTTACAGGTGTTAAAACAAAA
>JAGYMN010000048.1 GCA_018400395.1 Actinomycetota bacterium | reverse complement strand
GGATAGCAGATAGTATAAGTTCAGGCCATAGATTGCATCAGGGTCCTGGAATTATAAAAAATTGTGTAAATAATGTGCGGATATAAAAATAAAAATAATGGAATAAAACTGATAACTATTTTAATTCTGCTTATGATGCAAGCTGCTGCTTTAGCTGTCCTGTTCCCGGGCTGCAATATGCTGGAGGGGGGAAAAGACTTCCTGGCCGAGAGATTTTCCAACGAAAAACAGATGGAAGCAGCAGTTGAAACAGTAGATATCTTTTTTGAGCTGCTTGTGAAAAAAGATTATAGCGGAGCATATGAATATATAAGCTCGGAAAATAAAGACAGCAGGAGCAGGCAGGATTTTATAATGGAGTTTTCTGATGTTACGGATATTGTATCTGTTGAAATAAATGAAATAGAAATTAAAAATAATATTGCCATTGTAAGTATTGATATGATCGATAGTTATGATGGTGAAAAAAAGATGTATAAGGATATAGAAGTATCGCTTATTAAGGAAGAGGATGAAAACTGGAAAATAGTATTCTGGAAATAGCAAAAAAAGTTTTAATGCAGCAAGTAGCAATAGATGGAAGCAGAAACAAAAAGCAGGACATGGTACCGCATGAGATAATCCTGCAAATTATTTTGAATCATAAAAGGATATCTATCCTGACATGTTCTCCGGGGAATCTGGCAGAACTTGCATATGGGTATGCAGTTTCTAACGGATATGTTGATAGCCACAGGGATATATGTTTTATAGGACTCGATATGGGAAATCAAAAAGGCCGGGGCACTGAAAAAAAAATTAGCAATACATACAGTAATTTGATTGCAAGAATAAAAACGGTTGATGAAAAAGGGGGAAAATTTAAAAAGAGCCAATTATATGGTGGGCTATCTAAAAAAATCTATAATGGTGTATACGTTAATAAAGAAAACAGGGAACAGAAAAAACCGGGGTCTGACCTTAAGATAGGATCAGATATCATATTCGGACTTGATGAGAAAAATATTTCCGCCCAGGAGGGTAAGAACAGGTTCGGAGGCCTGCATTCTGCCTCTCTTTTTGGGAGCAGGGGGCAGCTTATAAAAGTTATGGAAGATACAGGAAGGCGTAATTGCATTGATAAGGTATTAGGGTACATGTTAATAAGGGAACTTGACCCCATGGACAAGATACTGTTTACATCCGGCAGGATATCGGCAGATCTTATATTTAAAATATCCAGGATACCGGTGCCGCTGGTGGTTACAAATTCTTCAGTTTCTTATAATGCTGCCCTGCTGGGTGAGAGGATAGGCCTTACGATAGTTGGTTATGCAAGGGGGGAAAGGTTCAATATATACAGCTGTCCGGAAAGGATAGTTTAAAAAGAGCTAGAAAGGCATATTTTGAAAGTACTATTTTTAGGAGATGTTATAGGGAAACCGGGAAGGAATGCACTGAAAAAAAAGCTTGGCCAGTTAATACTCCAAAATGAGGCCGATATTGTTATTGCAAACGGTGAAAACTCTGCAGGAGGGATAGGTATATCTGAAAGGACATGCAAAGAAATGTTTGATTCCGGGGTTGATATTGTAACTACCGGTAATCATGTATTTAAAAAAAGGGAGATCTACAGCATGCTCGAAAGGGAAACGAGATTGCTTAAACCTGCCAATTATCCTCCTGATACTCCTGGAAGGGGTTATAATGTATATGAGATCGATAGAATTGGGGGGCTAAAGATAGCAGTAATAAATCTTTGCGGGAGAGTGTTTATTGATTACCTGGATTGTCCTTTCAGGACCGTCAACAGAATACTCGAATATGTGAGAGAGGAAACACCTGTCATAATAGTTGATATGCATGCAGAAGTCACTTCGGAAAAGGTTGCAATGGGATGGTTTTTAAACGGCAGGGTTAGTGCTGTAATTGGAACCCATACACATATACAGACAGCAGATGAAAGGATACTTCCTGGTGACAGTACTGCATATATAACCGATGTAGGAATGGTAGGGCCCAGGGATTCGGTTATAGGAGTAAAGAAAGAAAATATTATAAAGAAGTTTATTTCTGGTATGCCCCAGAAATTTACAGTTGCAAAAGATGATATATGGATAAATGGTGCCCTTATTGAAATAGATGGTAAAAGCGGAAAGGCGGAAGCTATTAAAAGAATAAACTTTCAGGTTGATAACATAAATAATTTTTCTGATCCAGATAGAGAAAGCAATTATTGATTTCAATCAGGGTACCCGAGTTAAAGAGGCAAAAATAACGGCTATATTTGATGAATAAAAAGATAAGAGAACTGTATGAGTGATAGGGCATTAAAACTATCCCTGGAGACAATAAGTCGTTTCGGTATGATAGAATATGGAAACAGTATCCTGATATCTGTATCAGGAGGGCCTGATTCTGTTTTCCTTACCCATCTTTTATATAAGCTGAAGGATAAGTTTGGTCTGGAACTTTATGGATTCAGCCTGGACCATAAAACAAGGGAAGGCCAGTCCGGCAGGGATCTGGAATTTGTAAAAAATCTTTACAGCAGCATGGGTATAAAACTATTCTGCGAAAAAGCGGATGCGGCAGAATGGTCCAGGATAAAAGGGCTTTCATTTCAGGAAGGTGCAAGGAAGATAAGACTTTATTATCTTAATGATATTGCAGATAAATATGATATCAAAAAGATAGCAGTAGGGCATAATATGGATGATAACATGGAGACTTTTTTGATGAGGTTAATTAGGGGAGCAGGGGCAAGGGGTCTTTCAGGAATAAAGCCTTTTAGCGGAAGGATTATAAGACCTCTTATAAATACACCGGGGAAAGAAATAAAAAATTATCTTGATGAAAAATGTATATCATATTGCCTGGACCGGTCAAACTTTGAAAACAAGTATCAAAGAAATCGTATAAGAAATATGCTCATACCCTACATAGAGAAAAATTTTTTTAAAAATTTTAAGAGCAGCCTGAACCGTTCTATAGAAATATTGAGGGAAGAGGAAAATTTTCTGAGTAAGTATTCGATGAATATACTTGAAAGGATTGCACATTCCAGCCGGAGCAGGGACAGAAATAGGACTGTATATCTAAAAATACCTATAGAACCTCTTTTATCCAGTTCAGCTGCAATCCGGAGGAGGATTATAATGTGTGCCGTAGAAAAGATAAGAGGAACATCCGAAGATATAAGTTTTAGAAACATTGAAGATATGCTAAAGCTTGCAGTTTCCAGATCAGGGGAAAACAAATGGATTACTCCATTAAAAAATATTATGATTTTCAGGATAAACGGTTTTATACATATGGCAAATACCGATTTTATGGAAGACATACCTGATATAATAAAGTCTTATATTATGGATAGGGCTGGAGGGGAAATAAAGGGATCCTATGACGGGGAAAGCCGTACAGAAATAATAATAGGCGGTGAAACGGAGCTGGAAGGTTTTGGGATGGCTGTACGGGCCAAAGTAATGGACTCGGCAGGTGATTTCAAAAGAGCTGCCTGTTCAAAGGCGTTTCTTGATTATGATAAAATCATACTGCCTGTAATAGTAAGAAGCTGGAGAAAAGGTGACAGGTTTTATCCGTTCGGAGCAGGCGGAAGCAGGAAACTTCATGATTTCTTTATTGATAAAAAAATACCGGTCAACAGAAGAAAAAAGATACCTGTATTTTGCGATGCTGAAAAAATAATATGGATAGGCAAAATGAGAATTGACAGCAGGGTAAAAATAACTCCGGAAACATCAAAGTTTCTATATCTTGAGCTATTTGAAAAATAATTTTTATATGATTTAATAAAATCATATATTTACAGGGGTGTTAAATGAATGTGTACAGAATAGCAGAAGAGGATGGAGAAAAAATCCTTATCTATGATAATGAAAAAATAAAAGTTCTTATTGATGAGTCCTCATTGAAAAAGAGGATAAAAGAACTGGGATCAATGATAACTTCTGATTATAAAGATATTGTTCCGGTTCTTGTATCAGTGTTGAGGGGATCATTTATTTTCCTTGCCGATATATGCAGAGAGATTAGGATACCGGTTGTATTTGATTTTATGGCTGTATCAAGCTATGGAAATTCTAAGGTAAGTTCGGGAATAGTCAGGATAACAAAAGACCTGGAGTTCAGTATAGAGGGGAGAGAAGTCCTTATAATAGAGGATATTATTGATTCAGGAAGGACCCTTAACTATCTTGTTAAGAATTTAAAGGCAAGAAATCCCAGGAATATAGAAATATGTGCGCTTCTTGATAAAAACGTACCGAGAAAAACGAAGAATAGTGTTAAATACAAGGGGTTTGATATCCCAAATAAATTTGTTGTGGGCTATGGCCTTGATTATGCGGAAAAGTACAGGAATATTCCTTTTATAGGATATATTGAAAATGAGCAATATTTATAATAACATTAAAAGTTACCTAAAATTCAGTAAAAAGGAGTTGTTTTAAATTTGAAAAATGATTTCAATAAAAATGATAATAACAATAATAAAGGATTCAAAAGCAGAAGCTTTAAGAATATAGCACTTCTCATCCTCCTTATAGTAGTTATGTTCCTGATATTTAGAAATCCTCTTTTTTTATCCCCTGAAGTTAAAGAATTCAGTATGGATGAATTTGTTACAGCGGTGGAAGAAGGGAGAATAAGTGCTGCAGAACCGCTTCTTGTAAAAGCTGAGGACGGTGTTATAGAAGGGAAGATGGCCGACGGTGCATTATTTGAAGTTGCCTTTCTGTCAGAATATGACATAACCCAGTTTTTGCTTGAAAATGACATAAAATTCAGGATTGATAACCAGAATCAAGCTATATGGCTGCAATTACTTATAAGTGCCATACCTTTTATTATAATGTTCGGCCTAATATTTTTCATGATGAACCAGCTGCAGGGCGGCGGATCCAAGGTGATGCAGTTTGGGAAGAGCAGGGCAAGACTTGCAAATAGGGGCAAGCAGAGGGTAACCTTTAAGGACGTTGCCGGTGTGGATGAAGCAGTTGAAGAGCTCAGAGAGATAGAAGAGTTTCTGGAACATCCAAATAAATTTAAGGCTATGGGTGCAAAGATCCCAAAAGGCGTATTGCTATATGGTCCGCCTGGAACAGGCAAGACTCTTCTGGCAAGGGCTGTTTCAGGAGAGGCAGGAGTTCCTTTTTTCTCGATAAGCGGCTCTGAATTTGTAGAGATGTTTGTCGGTGTTGGAGCATCAAGAGTGAGGGACCTATTCAACCAGGCAAAGGCAAGTCAGCCTTCAATAATTTTTATGGACGAGATAGATGCGGTTGGAAGACACAGGGGTGCAGGACTGGGTGGAGGGCATGATGAAAGGGAGCAGACCCTAAACCAGATACTTGTTGAGATGGATGGTTTCGACCAGGATAGCACAGTAATACTTATAGCTGCTACCAATAGACCTGATATCCTCGATCCCGCTCTACTTCGGCCCGGAAGGTTCGACCGGCAGATACCTGTTGACAGGCCCGACCTTATTGGAAGGGAAAAGATACTTGAAATACACGCAAGGGGTAAACCGCTGGACAAGTCAATAAATGTGAAGACTATTGCCAAACAAACACCTGGATTTACTGGTGCCGATCTGGCAAATCTTTTTAATGAAGCATCGCTTCTTGCTGCCAGACATAATAAGAAAAAGATATCAATGTTTGAAGTTGAGGAGGCTGTAGAAAGAGTGGTTGCAGGTCCTGAAAAGAAAACAAGGGTGATATCTGAAGAAGAAAAAAGAATAATTGCATTCCATGAGTCCGGGCATGCAATCCTGTCCTACATACTGCCCTACACAGATCCCATACATAAGATATCAATAATATCAAGGGGCAAGGCTCTGGGGTATGTTATAACCTTACCCGAAGAGGACAGGTTCCTTAAGTCTAAAAATGAACTTCTGGATAACATAACACAGCTTCTTGGCGGCAGGGTAAGCGAGGAGATGAATTTTGAAGATATAACATCCGGGGCCCAGAATGATCTTGAGAGGGCGACAAAGATAACCAGGAAGATGATAACCGAGTTCGGTATGAGCGAACTTCTGGGGCCTGTTACCTTCAGGGTAGAGGAAGATGAAGTTTTCCTGGGCAAAGAGATAGCATCAAGGCCGCATTATAGTGAGAAAATTGCCTCTGCTATTGATGAAGAGACTCATAACATAATCGACTCCAGCTATAAAAAAGCAAGGAAGATCCTTGAGGAAAACAAATCAATACTTGCCAGGCTTGCTGAAGAGCTTATAGAGAAAGAGACTCTGTCAAGAGAAGAAATACTGAAAATACTGGCAAAAGTTGAGACCAAAAAGATAAAGAAAGGTAAGAAGCCGGAACCCGATAAAAAGCCTGTTTCAGGAGCTGCAGGTGGAAAAAATAAAAGTTCTACCTGATCCAATTCCAGGCCTGCTGGCCATATAGATATCTGCAGTGAGGTCAATTATATTTATTATTTTTAAACATACATAGATTTTTAAAAAGGGGAGGAGACCGGTGGATAAGGAAAAGATTGTTCAAGGCGTAAAGATGATGCTGGAGGGCATAGGCGAAGATATTAACAGGGAGGGTCTTATCAGAACGCCGCAGAGGATTGCTGATATGTATGAAGAGATATTCTCCGGAGTGGGCCAGGATCCTTCAGGTGAGCTGGGCCCGATGTTTGACGAAAATCATGATGAGATAATACTTGTTAAGGATATCCCCTTTTACTCTGTTTGCGAGCACCATCTTGTACCTTTTATAGGGAAAGCTCATATAGCTTATGCTCCTAATAAGTCCGGTAAAATAGTCGGCCTGTCCAAACTGACAAGAGTTCTTGATATAGTTGCAAAAAGGCCCCAGATCCAGGAAAGGCTGACCACTATAGTTGCAGATGCGATAATGGAAAAGATCAAACCAAGAGGGGTAATGGTTATAGTAGAGGCAGAACACCTGTGCATGAGCATGCGGGGAGTAAAGAAACCAAATACAATAACTGTCACATCTGCAATAAGGGGGCTTTTTAAAGATAACCCTGCCTCAAGATCGGAAGTACTTTCCTTTATTTATAACGGCAGGAAGTGAAATCTTTCTTCAGGTAAAAAGTATGAAGCATATAATAAGGGCCCTGGATATAAAGAGTAGAGCAGAAGGCATATCTGAATTTGGGAAAATCGGTGCAACAGTCGACGGGCAGAGAATTATGGTAGAAAAATTATTTCCCATTGCACTGAAAGTAAAGGGTCTTAAACCTGCTGCTGCAAATATATTAAAACAGGAAATGCTGGCAAGAGGCGGGGATGTTGTAACTTCAAGGGATGTCCTCCTCGGAGTCTCCGGAAAGACTGACGTTATAATAGAAGGCAATTTTAGCAGCCTCAAAGATCTTATTAAAAAGTTAAAGATGCAGCCATTTGGCCTCAGTGAGCTTTCCGGGGAGCTGGATTCATTCCTTAAGGGCTATAAAGCAGGTAACCTTAGAAGAGTAAAATATTCAATAGGCAGCAAGAGGTTTATAACCGGATCGACGCCGCTTGTAATGGGAATTTTAAATGTTACTCCCGATTCATTTTATGACGGCGGAAGATTTTATAACCATGAAATGGCTTTAAAGCATATCGATGAAATGATAAAAGAAGGTGCAGATATTATTGATGTCGGGGGCATGTCATCCAGGCCCGGCTCAAAGCCTGTAAGCACCGTGGATGAGCTTAAAAGAACTATTCCAATAATAAAGAATATAGATAAAAACTATGACAACCTGATATCAATTGATACATACAGATCAGAAGTTGCAGAAGAGGCCGTTTCTGCTGGTGCCAGTATGATAAATGATATAAGTGCACTTTCAATGGATAAAAGGATGGCTTCAGTAGCAGTTTCAGGGGGAGCGAGTGTTACCCTCATGCATATGCAGGGGACTCCTGAAAATATGCAGGACAATCCCCATTATGATAATGTTATAGATGAAATATATGAATATCTTCATCAGAGAGCTTCTTACGCAATTGATTCAGGCATATCTGTCGATAAAATAATAATAGATCCCGGAATAGGTTTTGGAAAAAACCTGGATCATAACATTGCTGTATTGAACAAAATAAAAGAATTTAGTTTCATGGGTTACCCGGTGCTAATAGGGTCATCACGTAAATCATTCATAGGAAAGGTGCTGGGCCTATCCGGGGATGAAAGGCTCGAAGGCAGTATAGCGGCTGCAGTGTGGTCCGTTATCAATAATGCAAGCATTATAAGAGTCCATGACGTGGGTGAGACTGTGAGGGCCCTAAAAATAATAAAAAGTATATTATCAGTATACGGTTAAATAAATTATATTACAGGCGCTATATGTTCAGGATATTTATAAAAAATCTCAGGCTTTACGGATACCACGGTGTCAGGGAGTACGAGAAAAAGAACGGTCAGTTTTTCGTTTTTAATATAAGTGTTTATATAAAAGATACTGACTTTGCCGGAAACGACAGGCTCGAAAAAACCATTAGTTATTCTGATGTGATAAAAAAAATACGAGAAATAAACAATAGCCAGAGTTTCGACCTGTTAGAAACATTCTGCCAGAGTCTCGCATGCAGCATAATCGGAATGTCAGAGTTAGTTGAAAGAGCAGATGTTGCAATAGAAAAACCCACTCCACCGATTGAAGAAAAACTGGATGCAGTTGGTGTCGGATATAGTATTAAAAGTGATGATAAGGTAACCTCTATAACAGATTTAAATAAATTATTTAAAGAAAAAGGACAGGAAAAGTCTAAAAAATTTAGCGCATTTCTATCGGTCGGTTCCAATATGGGAGACAGGAAGGCCAATATAAAAAAAGCCCTGAGGCTTATCAAAGATAATCCCTCAGTGGATATAAAAAAAATATCTTCCCTTTATGAGACTGGACCCATGTATTTGACCGATCAAAACAATTTCTATAATATTGCGGTTCAAATTGCCGTTAGAAATGAAATGGGTCCTTTTCAGCTGCTGGGTTTGATAAAAGGCATTGAATATTACATGGGGAGAAAAAAGACAGAAAAAAGATACGGGCCCAGGCCTATTGATATTGATATATTATTTTTTAACAGTGAAGAAATTGAGTCTGATATCCTGCAAATACCGCATCCCCGCATATCAGAAAGGAGGTTTGTGCTGGTTCCCCTGTGTGAGATAGCCCCGGGTATAAAGATAAAGGGCATGAACATAAAGTCTTATTTGGAAGAAAAAGAACTATCCGGAATGGTCAGGCAGATATCAGCTTTTGTGCTTTAAAATTTTTAAAAATATTTTAAGACCTGA
>JAGYMN010000047.1 GCA_018400395.1 Actinomycetota bacterium | reverse complement strand
AATGACAAATAATAGACTCTTGACAAATTGTAA
Source organism: Actinomycetota bacterium (assembly GCA_018400395.1). Classification (GTDB taxonomy): domain Bacteria; phylum Actinomycetota; class Humimicrobiia; order Humimicrobiales; family Humimicrobiaceae; genus M55B120. Next base: position 9,247 of record JAGYMN010000047.1, on the reverse strand, counting down.
AAATTATATTATTATAAAAAAAATTATGATATTTCAAATATTTTTTTGAACAGGTTTTCAATAATCAAAATATAATTTTACTTATGATTGTAATTTAAGTCCCGGGAGGATCTACGGTTTACTATCAAGCCCATTCAACATAGGACTTTATGTATATTACGGGCGTACCGTGCAGCATATCAACATCTTTTACTCTGAGTATATTCAGGCCCTGCAATACCTGGGAATTAATATCCTGAATAAGCTTTTACTTATTATCTTAAATCAAGCTCAGATTAACTTTAATACAATAAGCCATCCCGACATAGTAAAAGCTGAAACAATTGTAGAAATAATGAGCACAGAAGATATTAAGTTATAATCCGAGCCGTGCTCCTTTCCCATGATAAAAGCAGATACCGCTAAAGGTGTGGCCAGAAGAATACATATTATGTTTCTGTCGATATCACTGATTTTAAATACAAGAGAACTTAAAATCAGCCCCAATAATGGCAGCAATACAAGATTGGATAAGCTGGCTATTAATATAAGTTTTATATTTTCCTTAATATGAATAAATTTAAAAGAAGCACCGATAGAGATAAGTGCTATTGCTATAGCCATCCCTGAAAACATATCAAGTACGCTGTCTATAATAACCGGCAAATCTATGCCAAAATAAGAAATAATAATCCCTGAAATAGCAGCTAATATCAATGGGTCACACATCAGGCCTATTAATAATTTTTTCTTAGAAACTCCAGCTGCATCCGGATCAAAAAATTTAAATATCAGGACAGTTGAGAATATAGTAAGAGGTGCTAAAAAGGCTACCATAATACCTGCCTTAGCGACCGCCAGAGTTCCAAATGCAGAAAGTAGAACCGGAAACCCTACAAAAGCAGAATTACATCTATATGAAGATACAATTGCAGCACCTTTAATTTTCTTATCTAACTTTGTGAAATAATAAGCTAAAAATACAACAAATATAAACAGAATAAAGATAACATAAAACAATAGAATTAATTTAAAACTAAAGATTTCACTTATTTTGTATTTTATTAAACTTGTAAATATGATGACCGGAATTCCAATATTATAGGCAAGCTTATTCAACCCTTCAGTTGCTTCCTCATTTAATATTTTTCCTATTTTTATAAAATAACCAATAGCTATTACTATAAATATTGGTAGTGTTGTTTTTAGCACTTCTACAAGAATACTTAAAAAATTACTCACCTTTTTCTCCTCTATAAATACAATAATACTGTTTTGCAATAAATAGCGTACTTTTGGTATTTATATATTACCAGATATCAGGTGAAATATTTTATAGAAAGTACCGAAAAGGGAAAAATTAAGATGCTGTTTTAATAATTTTTAATAATAAAATATAATGTTTGTTATGGAATATTATGGAGCCTCAGATAGAGGCACGATAAGGGAAAATAACGAGGATTATCTTCATACAGAAGAAGGCTTTTTTATAGTTGCGGACGGAATGGGCGGACACAGGGCAGGAGAAGTTGCAAGCACCCTGTCTGTGGAGTTCTTCTTAAAAGCATTTGACAGCAGCAGAAAGGGATTAAACAACAAAACTGCCAGGAAAGCTCTGCTGGATTCAATAATTTCTGCAAATTACCAGGTGTATAAGAGATCACTTAACAATCCTGATTATTACGGTATGGGCACAACTTTTACCGCATGCCTCATAATAGGAAATAAAGCCCACTTTGTGCACGTAGGTGACAGCAGGGCTTATATCTACAGAAACAGCAGCCTTGAGCTTTTAACTTCCGATCATACATTTGTAGGAGAGATGTTCAGAAGAGGCGAGATCACCTATGAGGAGACATTTGACCATCCTCAGCGAAACTATCTTACAAATGTCCTGGGAGTAGCAGAAGACATAAAACCTGATTACATCAGCTTTGATACAGAAAAAGGCGATATGTTTCTCCTCTGTTCTGATGGGCTGAATTCCATGCTAAGGGATAACGAGATTGCAGAAGTTTTAAAGAGATATCCGGACATTTCTGAATCCGCTAAAAAACTCATAAGAAGCGCAATCACAAAAGGCGGTAACGACAATATTACCGTTATAATTGTCAAAATCTAGAAAGATAATATATATTGAGCCCTGATAGTAAAATAATCATATCAAATAGATTCAGGATAGATAAAAGAATAGCCTCTGGCGGGATGGCCGATATCTACCTGGGTGAGGACATAAGTCTCAAAAGAAAAGTCGCCGTCAAGATACTTTCCCCCAATTATGCTGGTGATAGAAATTTTGTAGCCAGATTTAAGAGTGAAGCCAGCATACTTACAAAGCTCAATCATCCCAATATAGTAGAAATTTACGGCTGGGGCAAATTTGATAACTCTTACTATATAGTAATGGAATATGTAAGCGGCACCTCGCTCAAGGAACTTATAGACAGGAAAGGTCCGATTGACCCCGGTACTGCTGCAGGGTATGCGCTGCAGATATGCGATGCACTTGGAGCAGCTCACGAAAACAACCTTATCCACAGGGATATAAAGCCCCAGAACATCCTGATAACTCCTGAAAATAATGTAAAAGTTACTGATTTTGGAATTGCAAAATCGGTCAACACCGATGTTACCAGGACACTTAATATTATAGGGACAGCACACTATATATCACCTGAGCAGGCCAGAGGAGATATTCTCGACAATAGGACAGATATTTATTCCCTGGGGGTTGTTCTGTACGAAATGATTACCGGAGATATCCCTTTCAGGGGTGACACATCAATTGATATAAGTCTTAAACACATAAATGAAAAACCTGTCAGCCCTTCAAGAATTATTAATGATATACCCAAAAATATTGAAAAAATAGTAATGACCTGCCTTAAAAAGGAACCTTCTGAAAGATATGAAAGAATCGAAGATTTAAAAAATGATCTGAACAGCTTCCTGAAAAATAAACCCCTGCGCGGGGCAGGAAAGAAGAGGGAATTTACAGCAGCAAACACATTTTCAGAAAAACTGAAAAAAAATCCAGGACCGGTAATCTCATCAGTAATAGCTTTTATTTTCATGGTACTTTTCATATCATATGCAATTCTCTATCACCGGGAAGAGCAGCCTTCTCCTGCAGTTATCCAGGTACCCCCACTAAAAAGCGTCTCAATAGATACTGCCGATGAAATACTGTCGCTTCTGGGCCTTAAGATAGATTTATCCGGGGAAGAAAAGAGCTCCGAAATCCCGGAAAATCATATTATAGAACAATCTCCCGAACCATATAGCAGCATAGTGGAAGGAGGAACCGTAAAAGTAGTTATAAGCAGCGGAGAAGAGGAAACTGTAGTTGATATACCGGATCTTACCGGCATTGAAATTGAAAGGGCAAAGGAAATACTTGTCGAGAGTGGTCTAAAAGCAGGTACTATTTCATATGTGTTTTCAGAGGATTTTGAAGAGAATACGGTTATAAGCCAGGATCCTCCGCAGGGAAGCAGGGCAGAACAGGGAGAAGTAATAGACCTTCAGGTCAGCAGAGGCCCTGAAACCATAATAGTGCCAAATATTATCGGCCTGGATTTTGCCTATGCTTCAAGGCACCTAGAATCCCTTGGTATAAATATAACAACAGGCATGGCTCCAATAAATGAAAAGGTAAGCCAGGCCGGTATGGTTGTATCAGTAGAACCGGGCCCCGGTACTGCAGTAAAAAAAGATACAGTGGTAAAAATACTGGTGTCTGTTGCTGGACCCCTAAACGAGATACCTTCTTTCGAAGATATGAATATCCAGCAGGTTAGAGCCTTGCTTGATTCCCTGGGAATTATGTATGAAGAATTATATATCGATTCCGATTATTCTTTCCAAAAAGATGAAGTTCTTGGCCAATGGCCCCAAAAAGGCTCATATCTTCCGGAAGATATTCCGGTGATACTATATATTGGAAAATGAGCCGTACGTTTTTCTATTCTAACGCAATTACAGGCGGTACAGGTCTAGCCATAAGTAAAAAATCCTATGTTTTCAAATTTTTCAGCCCTTTTAAGCCTTAGCTGTTCAGGCTGATACTTCCCAAGCCTTCCAAGTGCATCGTTTATGTATTTTTTAACTATTTTTATCATCCTTCCGGGATCTTTCTGGGCCCCTCCAATTGGTTCGTGAATTACCCTTTCTATTGCTCCCAATTTTAAAAGATCCTTTGAAGTGATCCTGAGGGCTCTTGCTGCAAGCTTTTTCCCGGTAGAGTCCTTCCAGAGTATTGCCGAACACGCTTCAGGTGAAATTACCGAATAGGTGGAGTTTTCAAGCATCGCAACTTCATCTCCTACAGCAAGTGCAAGCGCTCCTCCACTTCCGCCTTCCCCTATAAGAACCGATATTACAGGGACATTAAGCTCAAACATAAGCCTTATGCTGCCCGATATGGCAGCTGACTGTCCATTATCTTCCGCCTCCAGCCCTGCATATGCTCCAGGTGTATCAATAAAGGTTATTACCGGAAAGCCGAACTTATCGGCAAGCTTCATAATCCTACAGGATTTCCTGTAACCCTGTGGTATGCCCATTCCAAAATTATGTTTTATTCTCTCATTTGTATTTCTCCCTTTATTATGCCCTACTACCGCAACCGTCCTGCCGCCTATCCTGCCAAGACCTGCCACAATAGAGCTGTCATCACCTGTCAGCCTGTCTCCGGAAAGCTCAGTAAAATCTTCAAATATTCCCTTTATGTAATCCCTGCACTGGGGCCTTTCACCGCTTCTGGATAATTCTACCTTATTCCATACCTTATTTGACTCACGCGTGGCCCTGCTGTATTTCTCTATCCTTTTATTAAACTGGCTGAGAGCATCTTTAAAGTGTATGCCGCTAAAAAACCTGAGCTTTTTTAACTTATCAATCTTAGCAAAAGAACTTATGAGCTCTTTTAAATATATTTTTGATACCTTTTCAATTTTTTTTAAATCCATATCAGCCTCTTAGAAGTCTTATCAACCTTGCAAGCGTTTCTTTCATATCTGACCTGCTGACAATCATATCCACCTGTCCGTTTGCAAGGTTCCTTTCCGCAAGTCCGAAATCATCGGGTATATCTTTTTTCATGGTCTGCCTTACCACCCTCGGACCCGCAAAGCAGAATAGCGCTCCAGGTTCCGCAATTATTATATCTGCAATTGTAGAAAAACTTGCGCTCACCCCTCCTGTGGTTGGGTTGGTTATTACTGAGATATATGGGATATTGCAGGCCATAACCCTCCCGACGCTTGATACTGTCTTTGCCATCTGCATCAGGGAGATTATTCCTTCCTGCATCCTGGCTCCCCCGGACGAAGAAAATATTATCAGGGGGATATCATTCTTGATGCTTCTGTTGCAAAGGTTCTTTATTTTTTCCCCCACCACGCTTCCCATGCTTCCCCCCATAAACCCAAAATCCATTACACCTATTGCCACGCCATACCCCTCAATTCCGGCTTCTCCGGTAATAATGGCCTCACTGAGTCCTGTCTTTTCCCTGGCTTCCTCCAGCCTCTGGCTGTATTTCTTCAGATCCCGGAACTTTAAAAAATCAACAGATCTCATATCGCTGTCCATTTCTTTAAAGCTGCCTTCATCCACGGTTATATCCAGCCTTCTCCTACATCCGATATATTCGTGATGTCCGCAGTACGGGCACACGTTAAGGTTTTTTATTAAAACTTCCTGCTCTATATCCTTTCCGCATGCTTCACATTTATGTTTTTGTGATTTATCCATCGTACTTTTTAAAACCCAGTGTTACATTATGGCCGCCGAAGCCCATTGAATTTGAAATTGCCACCTTTATCTCCCTGTTCTTTTTGACCAGAGGTGTGTAATCAAGATCACATGCCCTGTCGGGTTCATAAAGATTTATAGTCGGCGGGATCATGTCATTTTTTACTGCCAGTATGCTAACAACAGCTTCAATGGCTCCTGATGCCCCCAGGCAGTGGCCTGTCATAGATTTCGTAGAACTCACATTAAGCTTATAAGCATGCCTGCCGAAACACAGCTTTATTGCCGCAGTCTCTATGATATCATTTAAGGGCGTTCCGGTCCCGTGTGCATTTACATAATCCACATCTTCCTTTTCAATATTTCCTTCCTCCAAACATATAGACATACATCTGGCCACATTTGTTCCGGATTCTTCCAGAGCAGTTATGTGGAATGCCTCTCCCGACATGCCGTAGCCAAACATCTCTCCGTATATCCTGGCACCCCTTGAAAGGGCATGTTCAAGTTCTTCCAGTATCACTATTCCTGCGCCTTCCCCCATGACAAATCCATCCCTGTCCCTGTCAAATGGTCTTGAAGCGCCTCCCGGGTCTTCATTTCTGCCCGACATTGCATTCATATTAGAAAAGCCTGCCATACCCATGGGTGTTACGGCAGCTTCACTGCCGCCAGCTATCATCACCTCTGCAAGACCCCTTTTTATTATTTCAAAAGCATCACCGATAGCATTCGAACCTGCCGCACACGCTGTAGAAGTTGCCGAAACCGGACCTTTTGCACCGCTGGCTATTGACACATGGGCTGCAGCCATATTGGGTATCATCATGGGTATAAGAAAAGGACTGACCCTGTTGCCTCCCCTTTCAAGCAGTATGCTGTGCTGTTTCTCAAACGTTTCGATTCCGCCTACTCCGCTGCCCACCATCACTCCGACCCTGTGAGCATTGCTCTCATCTATAACCAGCCCGCTGTCCGAAACTGCATCCATTGATGCCTTTACCCCAAACTGTGAAAACCTGTCCATCCTTCTTGCTGCCTTAAAATCAATATATTTTTTTGGATCAAAGTCATATAACTGGGCAGCAACCCTGCATGATAGCTTTGACACATCTATTCTTTCTACAGCGGTCACTCCCGGTACCCCGCCTAAAAGGTTTTCCCAGTTGCTTTCTGAATCCAGGCCAAGTGCAGTTATAATCCCTATTCCGGTGACAACTACCCTCCTGTCCTGTACTATTTTTCCAGGCATCAATTCCTCATTTCATACAATAGTATTATTTGACTATAAAAATATTTTTCCTGTCTTATATTCCCATTCCCCCGTCAACGCCCAGTACTGTGCCTGTTATGTAATCCGAATCCCTGCTTGCAAGGAAAAGCACAGCTTTTGCAATGTCATCCACGCTTCCCAGCCTCCCTGAAGGTATCTTACCCAGAAGCATATCCCTGACCTTATCCGGAAGCTTTGCAGTCATATCCGTCTCGATGTAACCCGGGGCAACAGCATTCACCCTTATATCCCTGCCGGCCAGTTCTTTGGCCAGAGTCTTTGTAAGCCCTATAAGCCCTGCTTTCGATGCAGAGTAATTAGCCTGTCCTGCATTTCCATGAATGCCTACTATTGAAGATATATTTATTATATTGCCTGACCTTGCCCTTATCATCTTTTCCGCTACAAACTTTGAGCATATAAAAGCACCGGTAAGGTTTATATCGATCACTTTCTTCCAGTCCTCGATCTTCATCCTCAGGATTAGGTTGTCCATTGTAATACCGGCATTGTTTACCAGTATATCTATTCTTCCATATTCACCGGCAGCCCTTTCTACAGCCTCTTTGACTTCACCTGCACTGGTAATATCAACCCTGTAGAAAGCTGCCCTGCCGCTTCCGTAGCAGTTTTTGAACTCTTCGGCCGTATTTTCTCCGGTATCGCCGCTTACATCGAATATTACAACTGACCCGCCTTCGCTTAAAAATTCCCTGCATATTCTTTTCCCGATGCCTCTTGCACCTCCGGTCACAATTGCTACCTGGTCTTTTAATTTCATTTTAGAAGTCCTCCCGCCTGCAGTTTATCAATCATTACTTCGATATCCTCAAGACTGTCGGTATTCAATATTTTCGGATTTTTTTTGCTCCTGCGTGCTATCCTTCCCACCAGTCCTGACAGCACCCTTCCCGGGCCAAGCTCGATAAAGGTATCCGCTCCCCTGTCCAGGAGAAACTCTATGCTTTCGACCCATCTTATTGGATTTATAAGCTGTCCCGTAAGGGTCCTTTTGAGCCCTTTTTCACTGATATATTTTATTTCGGTTGTTGACAGAAAAGGAAATCGGAGTTTTTTAAATGTTACATTGTTCCCTATAAAATCACCCAGTCCGTTAGAGACACTTTCCATAAGCGGACAGTGGGATGCAATGCCGACCCTGAGTGGTATTATTTTCCTGGCGCCCCTCTTTTCCAGACTGTTTACGGCGCTTTTTACATCCTTTTCATATCCGCTTATAACTAACTGGCTATAGTCATTATAATTGGCTATAAATACCCTGCCTTCATATTTTTTAAGGACATCTTCTACAATGCTTTTTTCAACTCCCAAAACTGCCGCCATCATCCCTTTCCCGGCTCTTTCCATTATTTTTCCCCTGTAAGCCACAAGCTCGGCCCCTTTTCTAAAATCATATGTTCCGCAGCAGTAAAGGGCGCTGTATTCGCCAAGGCTATGCCCCAGAACTGAATAAATGCAGTCACTGTCTAGAGAAAGGTCATTAAGAAGATAGTCAGAAATAGCACAGCTCAGAGAATATATTGATATCTGGGCAAATCTTGTATCATCCAGGCTAATTACAGGATCTTTTCCGTCTATTATCCTGAAAAGGTCTCCTCCCGCTATTTCTCCGGCTATTTCAAGATATCTTCTGTACCTGCTGTTGAATCTTAAAAATTGGCGGCCCATCTTTTCATACTGTGAGCCCTGGCCCGGAAACATCAATACTATTTTTGCGGCTTTCCGGATATCGGCTTTCCTGCTCAATATAAGACCTCTCAGTCACCTAACCTATTGCAAACATTATATCCGCGGAGCATGCAAGATCACCCTCTACGGTTGCCCTGCCCCTGCCCCTGCCGATATTCCTCCTGAAACTCTCGATCTCTACATCAATGATCAGCCTGTCACCCGGTTTTACAATCCTTTTAAATCTTGCCCTGTCTATACCTGCAAACAATAAAAGCTTTCCGCTGTTTTCGGGGATCATCAGCACAGCTACTGCTCCGGTCTGTGCAATTGTCTCTACCTGAAGCACTCCGGGCATAATCGGATTTCCCGGGAAATGACCCCTGAAATAGAATTCCTCTTCTCTGACATTCTTCAAACCCTTTATCCTCTGTCCCGGTTCAACTTCCAGTATCTCGTCTACCAGTAGAAATGGATAGCGGTGGGGTATTATTTTTTCTATGTCCTTTTTATCAAGTCTTTGCATAAAATATGGTTTCCTGCTTTAAA
>JAGYMN010000046.1 GCA_018400395.1 Actinomycetota bacterium | reverse complement strand
TATTGTCAATTTTCCCGGCTCTTCTGATATTGATTTCTGTATCAGGTGTGGTAATAAACAGGTTTAATATACAAACAGATATACTGGTCTTTGTTGAGGAAAGGATACCTATAATATATGGGTTTGTGGATAATAATGTTACAAGCATTATAGAAAACCGCGCCAGCATAGGCATAATCGGATTTATCATTCTGTTCTTTTCATCAACATATGTATTTGATTCAATACAGTTTGCTTTGAATAAGATATTTAAGACAGGAGCTCACAGGAAATACTGGAAACAAAAATTATTTGGTTTTCTTATCATATTTCTGATATTTTTAATAACCATATTAACCTTCAGTCTCTCAACCGGGCTTTTTTACCTTTCAAATAATCTAATAAAATTATTAAATATCGGGGAAACTGTATCAGGCAGTCTTTTAAAAATACTGTCCATAGGCACAGGCATATTTTTTAATTTCCTCATATTCATCCTTATATACTATTTCGGTACAAACAAACAGGTTAATTTTCAGCAGATATACCCCGGGGCATTAACGATTGCCGTGGGCTGGGAAGCCTTAAAACATATTTTTATAATTTATCTTGAAAGATTCTCCAATTATCAGCTGACATATGGATCTATTGGTTCAGTTATTGCTTTTCTGCTGTGGGTTTATATTTCCGGCATGTTGCTTCTTCTTGGAGCTGAAATAAATTCTCTTAGATACGAGGATTAATTAGTATTAATCAATTAGGAGCTATCAAGCAGATTAATTTTTATCATCTATTTTCCATCCTTTTACAGCATGGTCATCGTTTTTCTTTATCAGCAGCCAGTCATTATCCTTTGCCTTTTTTAATCTTATGAATGCAAATTCCCCTTTTAGTTTGCTGCCATCAAGAATTATCGTGATATGCCCTTTTTTAAATCCGTCCCTTATTTTTTCTTCTGAACTTTTTTTATCCCCTGAATCTATTGCATGATACGTGCCTTCATCCCATACCTCAACTTTCCCTGCACCGTAATTACCTTCTGGAATTGTTCCTGAGAAATCCTTGTATTCAAGGGGATGGTCCTCTACGAGCACTGCCAGGTGTTTCTCTGAAGGATCCATACTGGGCCCTTTTGGTACCGCCCAGCTTTTAAGCACACCTTCAAGTTCCAGCCTGAAATCATAATGTAGAGTGGAAGCATAGTGTTTCTGGACCACAAATACAGGACTTTGGTCTTTTTTACCTTTTTTATTATTAAAGGCCCGGGGTTCGGAGGTAGATTGGAAATCCCTTTTTTCTTCATAATCTTTAAGAGGCATTTTTTATCCTTTTATTTAAAAAAAGTGGCTATAAAATTTTGCAGCTTTTTAGAATATTTTTCTACATCCTGTCCTTAATATCTGTATCTTACAGATATATTTTTTAAATACGATAATTAATACATAGTAGTATTATTTATACTACTATGTAAATTATATAAGGTTTTTTGTAAATATTAAATCCAGCTTTTACTGTAAAACTAATATATATATGTCTATTTTATGGTGAGTCCGGAGTAAAGACAATAAAGTGTCCTGGTAAAAATAATAGGAGAGTAATAATATATAGGAAGTATTTAATAAAGTAAAATCGGGGGATAGAAATAAGACTTGGCATAATAGGTCTTCCAAATGTCGGCAAAAGTACAATTTTTAATGCCATTACAGCAGCTGGTGCGGAAGTTTCAAATTATCCATTTTGTACTATTGAACCTAACAGGGCAACTGTTCCTGTACCAGACGGTAGACTTAATAATCTGGCAGAAATGGTAAAACCTGATAAGGCTACGCCTGCCGTGATAGAGTTTGTGGATATTGCGGGTCTTGTCAGCGGAGCACATGAGGGAGAAGGACTCGGAAATAAATTTCTCTCTAATATTAGAGAAGTAGATGCAATAGTACATGTTGTGAGATGCTTTAAGGATGAAAATATAGCCCATGTCTCAGGTAATGTAGATCCTTTAGGCGATATAGAAGTAGTAAACCTGGAATTGATTTTTTCTGATATTGAAAGCATAGAAAAGAGACTTGAAAAAAGCCGGCGCGGGGCAAAAAGTGGAGAAAGAGATATAATAAAGGAAGTAGAAGCATTAGAAAGAATAAAGGAAGAGCTGAATAAAGGAAAATTGCTGAGGAATATAGAACTGTCAGCATTTGAAAAACAGCTGGTGGAAAGTCTTTTTTTGCTTACAGACAAGCCTGTCATTTATGCATTAAATATTTCAGAAGATGATATAGGAAGAGATGAAAATAACCCGCTTATTAAAGATGTACTCAACTATGCTGCAGGCGAAAAATCAGGGGTAATATCCATAAGTGCAAAAATAGAAGAAGAACTGCTGCAGCTCGATGAAGATGAAAGGCTAGTGTTTATGAAAGAGATGGGGATACCTGAAACGGGTATGGACAGGATAATAACATCATGCTATAAGCTTATGGATCTTATAAGCTTTTTTACAATCAAATTACCTGAAGTAAGGGCCTGGGCATTGAAAAGGGGGACCAGGGCACCACAGGCTGCAGGAAAGATACACACTGATTTCGAGAGGGGATTTATTGTTGCAGAAGTTATAGATTACCGGACCCTGATGGACACGGGCTCCTTTCATGCAGCAAAGGAAAAAGGCCTGGTCAGACAGGAAGGACGGCAATATGTAATAAGAGATGGTGATGTAATTTTATTTAAATTTAATGTATAAACTTAAGAAATCACAGATTTTAATAACTGCTCATCTCATCTACGAGTCTGCTGAATATCTTCAATGCCTTTTCCACGGGTCCGGGAGATGTCATATCTACACCGGCTTTTTTTAGAAGCTCAATTGGGTAATCCGAGCTGCCGCTTGATAGAAATTTTAGATATCTTTCCAGTGCTCCATTTTCACCACTTATAATTTTTTCTGATAGCGATACCGCAGCTGCGAATCCTATAGCATATTTATATACATAAAAAGCCATGTAAAAATGTGGTATCCTTGCCCATTCAAGATCGACCCGGGAATCTATTACAACCTTTTTCCCGTAATACTTTATGTTAAGACCATGGTATATTTCAGACAGGCTTCCAGCTGTGAGTGGGATTTGACTCTCTGCATTATTGTGTATAATCTTTTCAAGTTCGGCAAACATTGTCTGCCTGTAAACAGTGCTCCTGAACTGCTCTAGATAATAATTTAGTATGTATTGCTTCTTTTTCCTGTCTTTAAGTGTTTTCAGCAAATGATTCGTAAGAAGAATCTCATTCATTATGGAAGCAACTTCGGCCACAAAAATTTTATATCCGGCTCTGATGTAGGGCTGATTTTTATTAGAAAAATATGTGTGCATTGCATGGCCCATTTCATGTGCAAGCGTATAAGCATTATTAATTGTGCTTTCATAATTCATAAGGACATACGGATGGGTATCATAACATCCTGCCGAATATGCACCGCCTGTTTTACCTTCATTCTCATAAATATCTATCCATCCTCCATTAAGTCCATCTTTAAGGATTTTTATATAACCTCTTCCCAGGGGGCTCAGGCTTTCTACCACCATTTCTTTTGCTTCCTGGTAAGATATGCTGAAATCCACGTCCGGAACTATAGGAACATAGATGTCATACATATGCAGTTTATCAATACCAAGAGCTTTTTTCCTGAGATCCATATACCTGTACATGGGTTCCAGGTTTCTTGATACGGAACTTATAAGATTATCATATACTGATACATCTACATTGTCATCGAATAATGCTGCATCAATACTGGAAGGATAATTGCGGACCCTGCTAAAGAAAATATCCTTTTTTACACTTGAGGAAAGTGTGGAGGATAAAGTATTTCTAAGCCTGCTGTATGTATCATACAGGGCATTAAATGAATCCATTCTTACACGTCTGTTTCTGCTCTCCATAAATTTTGAGTATCTTCCCTTGGTAAGTTCCACGCTTCTGTTTTTTTCATCTTTTATTGCCGGGAATTTAATGTCAGCATTATCAATCATAGAGAATATTAAAGACGGCGAGTCAGCAAGTTCTCCTGAAAGCGCAAGGATTTTTTCCTTATCTGGTGTAAGCACATGATCCCTCTTTCTGGAAATATCTTTCAGAAAATGTGTATAATCAGACAGCTCTCTGTCCTCTTTTATTAACTTTCTCAATTTTTGGGGATCAATTTTCAGTATATCAGGTATAAGAAAGGAGCAGGTGCCTTCTGTTTCTACGAGAAGGGATCTTGCCCTATCAAAGAGAGCCTGTGAATCCTGATTTGTATTATCCTCATCTTTTTTTAAATGTGCATATAAAAAAAGTTTCTCGACTCTTTTTAAAATATACGTGTAAAGTTTGAGGATTTTTGAAAGCTCTTCGGGTGAATCAATAAGTACTCCTGAAAAGCCTGCCATAGAAGGAAGACTTTCCCGTGCGGTTTTGTAATCCTCTTCCCATATGACGTTAGAATTATAAATATCTTCAAGAGACCATTTATAATCTTTTTCTATTTCATCTCTTTTCTTTTGCTTATTTATTTCCATTTTAATACCGGTCCACAAAAAGACCTGCCCTCCCTTACTAAGGTGTTTTAAAATAACAATTATATAAAGTGTTTATTTAGTTTACCAGATTGTTTTTTGGCTTCTTCATTTGTATAATAAATTTTAATCTTTTAAACCCTTAAACTATATGGAAAGGAATAGTTGGAATATAGAGGCAGAAAAGAATCAATCATAACTTTAGTCATAATGATTATAGTTGCCGCAGTTATAGTAAGCTGGATAACCGGTCTGTGGAGTTGCGAGGCAGGGAAAAAAGACCTTACAAAAGAGCATAGACTGACAATATCTGATTACGTAAATTCTGTATCTGTTCTTGTCCAGCAGTCAAATAAACTCTCATACGACTTTTTTAATGCGGTTGATATGATAGAGGATGTTTCAAGGGAAGAACTTAATGCGGAACTTCTTGATATAATAGAAGAAAGCAGGATAATTCTTCAAAACAGTAATGAATTAAATCCCCCTGAAGGGTTTGAAGTAGCCCATGGTTATCTAGAACTTGTTTTTGATACAAGAGAGAGGTCATATGAAGATTTTAAACCTGCGCTTTTCAATGCACTGGATGACCTTGACCTGGATATCTCGACAACCCAGATTACAAATACATTCCTTTATATGTTTATGAGTGATGAGCTGTACAAGTATTTTCAGGCTGAATTAAAAGAATCAGGTGAAAATATAGGCATAGGTAACCTTACAATAATAGATTCTGTGGTACTCCGGGAAAGGTCCCTTACAAGCTCGCAGAATGTGCTTGCCTTTATCTCTGATATAAAAACTGTTACTAAACTGCAGGAAAGAAGGGGAGTAGCAGTAATAGGAGACAGCATAGAATTTGACCCTCCTGTTTTAAATGAGAACGGTGATTACTGGATAATTGGGAAAGGAAATGAAATAAACATTGCTGTAAAAATAGAAAACCAGGGAAATGTCGTAGAAAGTAATGTGGATGTACTTGTCACATATAAAACAGAGGATAATATATCTGACGAAAAGAGCTATACAATAGAAACAATAGAGCCTTCGAGTCAGGAAGTTGTTACTCTTTCAGGCTTTACGGCCTATCCGGGAAGGAAATGTGAAATAGAGATTATAGCGGGACCTGTACCTGATGAAGCTTTTATGGGTAATAATACACTGATAATAAAATTTATGATGGAAAACTAAGAATACAATCTAATATAATTATTAAAGCAGCACTGTAAAATAAGGGTTTTCTATAAAGTTATAATGGGTTATAATAATTTATCAATTTAACTTTGTAGATTATGGAAGATAAAAAACAGAAAGTTTTTACATTGCTGGTAATCTCTGATGCCGGCTCAAAGATCAGAAAAATAAGAGTATCCCATAATGTTTTCAGATCCATATTTGTTGTGGCGGTAATAGTTGCCGCTTCCCTCGTAATATTATTTTCAAATCTTGTATTAACACGGGATAGACTTGATGAAAAGGTTGCAGAAATAGAAAGGCTTGAATCAAAGATACAATATAAAGAAGTGGAAATGGCAAATCTTGAGAAAAAGACCAAAGAAATAGAGACAAAAACAACAATACTTGAAAATTATCTTAAAGAAGTTGAGGACCTGGACCGCATGGTCAGGAGTATTACTGGTAAGGGGGGCTATGCAGAAGAAGTTGTAATCTACAGCGATGACCTTTCTGCCGATGTAGCAATCGAGGATGATCCCAATGAAATATATTATTATATAAGCGATCAGGAACAGGAGCTTGATGATATAGATGCACTTCTTGACAACCTCCTTGAAGTTGCCCCGGAGCTTTCCGAAGTCCTTTTGAGGGATAAAAAGAATATGGAGGATCATATATACCTTATGGAGCATACACCCGACATATGGCCTACCTGGGGGACCATAACAGGTCTATTTAACGAATGGAGGGGAGGCCACCGGCATAAAGGGCTTGATATAGCAAATAATACCGGCACTCCTATAAATGCAGCAGCAGCGGGTGTAGTAATATATTCGGAGTGGCATGGTAATTATGGTAGAAAAATAGTTATTTATCATGGTTTTGGATACACTACGGTATATGCACATCTTTATAATATGTACGTAGAGGTCGGCGATGAAGTTGATAAGGGAGAGACCATAGGCACGATGGGCAATACAGGAAATAGTACAGGACCCCATCTTCATTATGAAGTCCTGGTCGATGGTGTTCCGAATAATCCCAGGGATTTTCTTCCATAAACATATTCTGCTTTAAAACTATTTTTATTTAAGTATAATATCTTACATTAAATTTTTAATTATCGGTTAAGGGTTCAAAAAAATGAAGATAAGAATAGCATTTCTTGGACCATCCGGAACTTTTACAGAAGAAGCACTGGACAAGTATATTGGTTTGCGCAATTTAGGCAGTAGTGTTCAAAAGGTGCCCTATTCAAATATAGGTGAAGTAATTAAAAGTGTGGACAGGGGAGAAGTTTCAGAAGGTATAGTCCCTATTGAAAACTCACTTGAAGGTTCGGTAAATATAACGCTTGATTTTCTAACTTTTGAAAGCGAAGCAAGGATAATAAGGGAAATAACAGTGCCGATAAAGCACAGCCTTATCGGCAAGAAGAATATACAGATTGAAAAGATTAAAAAAATAATTTCCCATCCCCATGCAACTGCCCAGTGTAAAAATTATATTTCGACCTATCTAAAAAATGCCAGTATTATAGCGGCAAACAGCACCGCAGAAGCAATAAAGATATTAAAAGAAAAAGATAGTGATATTGCTGCTATAGGCACCAAAACAGCAGCAAAAATATATGGGCTGGAGATAATAGCCAGTGATATAGAGGACAATAAAGAAAATAAGACCAGGTTCGTGTTTATTGGAAACAGGATACAGCCCAGGACAGGCAGAGATAAGACCTCAATTGTATGTTTCCTAAAACAGGACAGGCCCGGAAGCCTTTATAATATACTTAAAGAATTTGCTGATAGGAATATAAATCTTACCAGGCTGGAATCAAGACCTGCAAAAAAAAATCTTGGTGACTATGTATTTCTTATAGATCTGGATGGGCACCTTCATGATAAGGATATTTATGATGCAATTGATGTTCTCAGGAAAAGGGTATATCTGATAAAAATACTGGGATCATATCCAAAATGGAACTAATTATTATTCTTTTTTCCAAAAACAACCGGAGTGATATACATGATAGACATTGAGCTATTCAGGAGTGACCCTGAAAAATTTGAAGATGAAATAAAGAAAAGGGGAATGAAAATAGATGTATCAATAGGAGTATCGCTTGACAGACAGAGAAGGGACCTTATTTTAAAGGTTGACAGTCTCAGATCAAAAAAAAATGAAGCCTCTAATAAAATCCCAGGGCTGGCGGGTGATGAAAAGAAAAAAATAATAATTGATATGAAGGAGATTAATGTAGAGCTTGAAAGGCTTGAAAAAGAACTGGGGGACATTGAAAAGAGATACCAGAATCATTTTGCCAGTTATCCCAACCTTTCCCATAAAGATATTCCCGTGGGTGTTGATGAAAGCGGGAATATAGTGCTTTCTTACTATAAAGAGAAGCCTGTATTTGATTTTAAACCTAAAAATCATATAGAACTGGGGACAGCACTGGATATACTTGATGAGGAAAGAGCAACAAAAATATCAGGGTCGCGGTTTGTTTTTATAAAAAATGAGGGCGTTCTTCTTGAATTTGCATTGATACAGTATGTTTTAAACATGCTCACAGGCAAAGGGTTTATACCCATGATACCGCCGGTGCTAGTTTATGAAGAAGCAATGTATGGTACAGGATTCTTCCCGGCTGAGGCTTCGCAGTACTATAAGACGGAGCAGGATGAGCTGTATCTTACCGGTACTTCGGAAGTACCTCTTTGTGCATATCACGGAAAGGAATTTTTGGATGTAGAAGAATTACCATTGAAATACACTGCTTTCTCCACCTGCTTTAGGAGAGAGGCAGGAACATACGGTAAGGATATGGGAGGTATGTTCAGGGTACATCAATTTGATAAGGTAGAGATGTTTATGTACACCCATCCTGACAATTCCTGGGAACAATATGAATTTCTTCTGGAAACTCTTGAAGATATAACAAGGGGCCTTGGATTCCATTACAGGATAATGGATATGTGTACGGGGGATATCGGAACGCCCAATGCAAGGAAATTTGACCTGGAAGTCTGGCTTCCAGGTCAGAATAATTACCGGGAAATTGCATCATGCAGCCACGACACTGATTTTCAGGCAAGAAGGCTGAATATAAAATACAGGGATGGTAAAAAGAAGGATTTTGTACACACAATGAATTCAACAGCCTGTGCAGTAGGAAGAACCCTTATAGCTATATATGAGAATTATCAGAACAGCGACGGCAGTATTACGATACCTCAGGTACTGCTGCCTTATATGAATGGTCTAAAAAAGATAATAAGAAAAAAATAAGTAAAAGGCAGCGACGGTAATATTTAAAATAATTTCTTTTAAGAAAACCATCCTATCCAGGAATAACTTTTACGATATTGCAATTTTATACCCGTTATTGTTAATACGTGTTAACGCTAATATTCAATAATTAAATTTTTATGTTATAATTTGTCATTGCTATATTCAGGAGAGGTGGCAGAGTCTGGTTGATCGCGACGGTCTTGAAAACCGTTGAAGGTTTTTCCTTCCGGGGGTTCGAATCCCTCCCTCTCCGCCAGTGCAACCAATTCGAACTTTTATGCTTATCATCCAGAAGAGCCAGAGTCTGGATTTTCGTGTGTGCAATATAATATGGTTTAAATTTGATATCACCCTCGTTAGCAA
>JAGYMN010000045.1 GCA_018400395.1 Actinomycetota bacterium | reverse complement strand
GGCGGCAAATCAGAAAAAATAGAAGATGATATTAAAAAATTCGAAAGCAGCTTCAGGAAATCCATGGATGATGATTTTAATTCAGCAGGAGCTATAGGCATTATCTTTGATTTTATAAAAAGTATAAATTCTGTTATACAGGGCCCTGATTTTAAGATGAGCAGTTATGCAGTAATGGTACTTAAGAATGCTTTTGAAAAGATAATAGAGCTTGGGGGAGTGCTGGGGTTTAATTTCTCCAGAGAATTGGAAGCGCCGGAGAGCAGGAAAACAGCGGGAAATAAAAGAGAAGAGATAGAAGAATTCATAGAACAGAGAAATAATGCCCGTAAAAATGGGGATTTTAAGGAAGCTGACCGGATCAGGGAAAAACTTGATTCAATGGGAATAATCCTTGAAGACAGAAAAGAGGGCACCATCTGGAAATACAAAGATTGATGGGGACAGGTATGATGGCTACAGATATATATTATATTGACTATGAGTGATAAAAACCCAGAATACATATATGGCGTAAACGCCGTGACCACCCTCCTGGATATAAACGCAGGTAACAGGAAGATTCACGAAGTTATAATATCTGAAAACAAAAGAAAGAAAAAAAGGATTGAAAAAATAGCCAGGCTTGCCGGAGAAAAAAATATAAAGGTTGTAACAGCAGGGGAAAAGGATTTTAGAGATATCACAGGAGGGGACAAAAGCGCGCAGAATGTAATAGCATGGGTGTCGGATTATAATACGGGAGATATTTACCATTATCTTAAAAATAACATGCGTGCAGACTCAAAGCTTGTGATGCTGGATGGCGTTACCGATATCGGGAATTTTTCTTCCATTTTGAGAAACTGTTTTGCCTTTGGATGTGATGGGATAATTCTTTCCAGAAAAAGGAGTGCTGCCCTCAACAGGAGAGTGTCCAGGCTATCGGCAGGTGCGCTTGAAGGTCTAAAAATTTTCAGGGTCACAAATCTTGCCAGGGCAATAGAAAGTTTAAAAGAAGCCGGTTTCTGGATATACGGGACATCATCTGAAAGGGCAGAAAATGTAAAGGATATGAAAGATACAGAGTTTACCTCCCCCCTTGTACTGGTAATGGGAAGCGAGGATAGGGGGATAAGCAGAATTGTTTCTGGTGATTGCGATGTGCTGTTTTCGATAAGGATGTCAGGGAGGATGGAATCACTGAACGTATCTGTTGCAAGCGGGATAATACTTTATTATATCCAGGAAAAATATGAAAGAGTAAAAAATTGAAAGACCTTTTAATAATAGATGGCTATAACTTTATTTTTAATTTTTCTAAAGCCGGGCTTCCCGATAGTAAAGATTTAGAATATTTAAGGGACCAGCTAATATCAGATATCGCAGCCTACAATTCCCAGAAAGACTATGACGCGGTAGTTGTTTTTGATGCAAGCAAAAGCAGCAGCCAGACAAGGAGCAGCGAGATTATAAATAATATAAAGGTAATTTATTCAAGAAGCGGGGAGACGGCTGATACCATAATAGAGGAACTTGTCTCAGGGTGGTCGGCTCATAGAAAAATAATTGTAGTAACATCCGATTATTCACAGCAGAAGGCTGTTTTTGGCAAAAATACAATAAGGAAGTCGTGCAGGGAGTTCGGGCTGGAGCTAAATTCGGTGATAGATGATATGAGAAGGATGTTAAGTAAGAACAATAGAGAAAAAAGAAAATTTTTTTATTCCATTGAAAAAAGGCTGGACGCGGACATCCTTAAGAAAATAGCCCATTACAGGAAAAGATAATCCAATGAGACCCCTTATTCTTTTTGTTCTGATTTTGATATTTATACCATCAGCATTCGGCTGCGGCCTTTTCTATGAATTCAGTCCTGCGGATAATTTGAATAAAATAAAAGATGAGAAAGAATCCGAAAAAAATACACACAGGATAACAGAGATAATTGATGGCGATACTGTGGTAGCATCAGGCGGGGAGAGGATAAGGCTCCTCGGCATAAATGCACCGGAAGAGGGGATGTATTTTTACAGTGAATCAGCGGAAGTACTTGAGATAATACTCATAAATAAAGATGTAAAACTTGAAAAAGATGTCTCTGACCGGGATATTTACGGAAGAAGCCTCCGCTATATTTTCATGAATGATTTATTCGTAAATCTTGAAATGGTTAAGAGAGGATTTGCTAATACATACACGTATCCCCCGGACGTAAAATACGCCGGGGAGATACTTGAGGCGGAGAGGTATGCCAGAGAAAACAATCTGGGTATATGGGAATTATCTGATATAGATTCCGTAAAAGTAGAGCTGGTTTATGATGCACCAGGCGATGATAATGAAAATATCAACGGTGAGTATGTAATACTTGAAAATACTGGTGAACGGGTACTAAATACCAGAGGCTGGACTATAAAAGATAGCGGAACCAATATTTATTTTTTCGGCAATTTAGATATTTTTCCAGGATCTTCTATTATACTTTTTTCGGGGCAGGGAGACGACGGCGCAGATAAATTATACTGGAATAGTCCGACTCCAGTATGGAACAACGATTCAGATACACTGTATCTCAGGGGTAAAGAGGGCCTTTTAATTGATTTATATAGTTATTGATAATATGATAATAGTTCAATCTTAAAGTGTAAATTAGGATAGGGTTAATATGGATTTGAATAATAAATATGTTTTGGTCACAGGTGCGAGCAGGGGCATAGGCAGGGCAATAAGCAAGGCTCTTGCAGGTAAGGGAGCTTTTCTAATCTTATCTGCGAGAACTGAAGATCTTCTTTCAGAAGTTAAAAAAGAGATAATAACATCCGGAGGAAGGGCAGAATATATTGCTTGCGACCTGGCCAGAGATGAGGACATATTAGAACTTTTTAAAAAGATAAAAAAAGATTTTGGGAAGCTTGATATCCTTATAAACAATGCAGGAATCGCCAAAGGCGGCAGCATCGTGGATTTCCCGGTAAAGGATTTCGACAGGCTTATAAATATTAATTTAAGAGCTCCATATATCTGCTGCCAGCAGGCTCTGAAAATGATGATACCGGCAGGAAGCGGTTATATTATAAACATTTCAAGCGTAGTGGGGATTAAGGGTTATCCTTATCAGACGGCATATTCTGCAAGCAAACACGGTATTACAGGACTTACCAAAGCAATTGCAGCAGAAGTCCAGGAGAATGGGATAAGGGTGTCGATGATACTTCCAGGAGGGGTTGATACTGCTCTTGTAGGCAATACAAGGCCGGATCTGGATAAATCCATACTTTTAAAACCGGAGGATATTGCAAATACGGTACTGTATCTGCTGTCTTTGCCGGAAAGAGCGATGGTGGACCAGGTATATATAAGAAGAAGTGTCAGCAAACCGTTTTAATTGCGGAATTATCCATTAAACGTGGAAACCGGCATATTAAGATTATTCCACAATATATCTCTTTGCATTTAATTAATTTAATATTATCATCACAGGCCTTGAATTATAAATAATCTTTGTAAATATTGGGTTTTCGAATCTGCAATAGGTATTACCACTGCTATAACATTAGTATCACAGGCAATAAAAGAGGGGATAAATGTTTATATGATTCCATCACATGCAGCTGGATTTGCCCTTGGTTTATATATTGGAATGTTGATATTACGGTGCAAGTCTTTCAATATTCCCGCGGGACTTGTTTAACCTATCATAATGCCTATCGTAAGAGTATATCTGGGAGTCATTATTAGCTTTTATATAAGTATAATTATATGAATCTATGAAGTCGATATTCATATCTTTATAAATCTCTATGGCAGACTTTATTGTGCTCCTTTCCGCTATACGGATATTTGGAGTATTGAGTATGAGTTCTATATTTTCACATACTTCTTCTTTTTCCCATTCATAATACTTTTCAAGCACCCATATTATCTCCATAATTACCATGCTGTTTGTAAAACAGGCGATCTTGCCGTTTATTATTCTTTTAAATAATCTTTCGGTATCTTTTGCCATATCTTCATCGTCCTGTTCAAAATACCTTAAGAAAATATTAGTGTCCAGAAAGATCATTTGATTTCCTTTACGATATTCCGGGCATTTTCTTCTTCCATAAGTTTCCTTACCCTGCTTATATCAAATCTTTTTCCGGTCTTCTTTTTATGGGCATCCAATAGAGTTCCCTTTTTTACTGTAAAAATCACACTATTTTCTTTTATGGTAAATTCCCCGATATCATTGGGTCTTATACCCAGCCTATCCCTTATTTCCCTGGGAATAGTAACCTGGCCTTTTTGCGTTATTCTGGACATTTTTAGTTTTAGATCCTTAAATCTTGATTGAATAAAATATATGTATTATTGTAATTTAAGTATTACTATATTACAAGTATTACTTAGAGACATTAAACAAAACCACCCGGAGCCTGCAAATAGTTTTTTACGTGGCAGTGTGGTTGAAAGGCAAGAGGAGACCTTGAAATTCGTAGAACCTGGTCAGAGTATATTATAATTTAGAGCTTGAATTGTTGGACTCTCAAGAAAGTATCAATACTTTTTAAAAAAGTATTAAAATAAATGTTAATGATTTATAATAATTTATTGACATCAATGGTTAAAAATATATAATCTCATTAAAAAAATCAAAATAGGAGGGAAAATGGCTAAAATAATATTAAAGGGCTTTATCTTGGTGTTTATCATAATGTTAGTACTGGGGCTAACCTCGGCATTGTATGCACAGGATGTTCTTGATTATGAGTTTACTTCTAAAGATAAGGTGATACTGACCCAGCCAAGCATCTGTTTTGTGACCAGCATGTATTACGGTTATGTCTATGACCCCAATTTTGAGGATTGGTCTGTAAGTTATATGTACGGTCCATTTGGAGGTACTGGTTTTTGCGTTAATCCTGACACTGGCCATATTGTTACTGCTGCTCATGTGATTGAAGATGACTATGTTAATATTAAATGGGCTATTCTGGATGCTTATATTTTTGACACCTATCCTGACGATTACTACAACCTGACCGATAACGACTGGAACTGGATCTATGACAACTACAAGGTGGAAGGTGAGAACACCCCTGAACCGGATCATGAAGTGTGGGTGCAGTTTAATACCGCTACTGCCGGATTACCGGATAATCCTGGCAACACTTATATAAGATCAGAAATAATTGATTCCAGCCCCTTGGAGCAGAGAGATATAGCCATTTTAAAGATACAGCCAGTTACCGGCAGGGCTTTATCCAGTGCTATTATTGGTGATTCTTCCAGGGTCGAGATCCAGGATAATCTTACAATTGTTGGTTATCCCTGGAATGCAGACATAAGCCTGGAATCCATAATGACTCCTACTGTTACCTCTGGCATAATTAGCGCCAGGAAAATGCTGGAAGGTACTGAGTTGCTGCAGGTAGACGGTACAGCTGCCTTTGGAAATAGCGGAGGTCCGGTATTAAGTGAAAATGGTGAGGTGATTGGCATACTTACTATGGGGACTGAGGGTATTAACTATTTAAGACCGTCCAATGATATAAAAGAAATGCTTAACCGTAATGGTGTAGAGAATAAGCTGGGAATGGTTGATGACAATTTTGCCAGTGGCCTGGCCATGTACAGGCAATCTCATTATTCTGAAGGTATGAAATATTTTGATGCGGTTCTTAATTCCAGCCAGGGTCATCTGCAGGCTCAGGAGTATAAGGCTAATAGCCAGGCAGCAATTGACCGCGGTGAAGATGTTCCTCTGGGAGAAGAGCAGGAGCCGTTAGCTACCTCCGAAGAAGAAGCTGAAGAGGAAAGCGCGGCAGCCGAAGAATTGGTTCAGGAAGCAGAGGGTGCTGAGGGTGAGGTTGGCCCGGTAGCCGAAGAAGCAGCAGCTGAGGGTGGAGACAAAGGCTCAGCCCTGGCAGTAACCCTTATTGTGCTGGCTATAGTTATTCCTTTACTGATAATAATTGCAGTTATTGTTATTGTAGTGATAGTGGTAAGAAAAAGGAAAACTCCTTCGACAACAGCCCAGCCTGAAGCAGAAGTTAAGAAAGAGACAAAACCAGGAGCCAGATTCTGTCCTTCATGCGGGAAAGAAGTAAAGGAAAATCAGAAATTCTGTGAAAATTGCGGCCAGAAATTAGAATAAAGTACTGGTTAAAATTAAAGGGCTGGCAAGTACCAGCCCTTTTTATAATAATATAATTGCCTGATTATATTTCTTTCTATGGGTTATGGGTAATAAGGCAATAGCAGAAAAATTAAACAGCTGGTACCCGGCCATATTAATCTGGATAATATTGCGTAAGCAGTGAAGGCAGGAATAAGGGCAGAAAGTCCTACGCTATCGAATTTAATTTATCATAAGTATTTCCCGCGGTAATTGTTACTCTCTAATATTGCGCATAGTGTGGTTAACAAATTAATACTGCTATATAAGATCAACAATGGATAATATATTGAAATAATATCCGGACAGGTTTCTGGTAATGTACGAGAAAGTTCTTATAAATTTTCAGGCATACTCGGAATTTTACTTGACTTTTTCCCAGTATGGTTTAAACTTTTATCATGAATAAAAGAACAATTTATAAAAAAATATGGGATCAGCTGCTTCCTGACAAGTCTTTAATAATGCTTGCAGGACCCCGCCAGTCAGGCAAGACTACTTTTGCCCGGGATATAGCCGCAAAGGATTTTCAGGATGTTATTTACTTTAACTGGGATACAGCGTCCGATAAAAGACGTCTTATAGCCGATCCTGTATTTTTCTCTAAGATACCAAAAAGCAGCGTTTCATCAAAACCACTTGTTATTCTGGATGAAATACACAAACACAGGGACTGGAAGAATTACCTTAAAGGTATTTATGATCAATTTGCAAAGGAATACAAATTTCTTGTCACTGGAAGCGGACGCCTTGAATATTCCAGAAAAGCCGGGGATTCACTTGCGGGACGATATCTAAAATTCCATATTTTCCCATTTACATTATCCGAGCTTGAAACACCAAAAATAGATTTTACAGATTTTTTAAAAAATCCACTAAAAGATTTTGAAGGTATCATATCCGGGAAAACAGCTGATAATTTCCGGAACCTCTGGGAGCTCAGCGGATTCCCTGAACCTTTTATAAGGGGCAGAAAATCTTTCTGGTCCGCTTGGTCCCAGACATATGGACAGCAAATTGTGCGGGACGATCTGACAACATTTGCAGATATACGTAATATTGACCTGGTAGAAACACTTTTTGCCCTTATACCTTCAAGGGTGGGGAGCCCTTTTTCAATAAATAATCTGGCTCAGGATTTACAGGTAGCTTTTGATACAGTGAAAAACTGGCTGTTGCTTTTTGATTCATTTTATCTTACTTTCAGGATTGCTCCATGGACCGAAAAAATTTCAAGAAGTATTCTAAAAGAAAAAAAAATTTATTTATTTAATTATCCGGTTATTGAGGATGAGGCTGCACGTTTTGAAAACCTGGTAGCCCTGGAACTATTAAGAGCTGTTGAGATATGGAAAGATTATGGCCGGGGAAATTTTGCACTTAATTATCTCAGGGATAAAGACAGGCAGGAAGTGGATTTCCTCATAACAAAAAATAATAAGCCCCTGTTTATGGCAGAAACAAAATTATCTGATGATAAACCTTCTGCAGGGCTTATTAATTTCCAGAATGTTTTAAATATTCCTGCGGTCCAGCTTGTAAAAAAAGAAAATGTCAAAAAAATCTATAAGAATAACAATAATAATATACTGGTTGTTACTGCTCACAACTGGCTTTCTGCTATGCCATAATTTATTAATAAAATTCGCTTCTATGTTCCCGCTGTGGGCAAGAGATGAAGATTATATGGTGGTAAAAAAGATTCTTAACTGGCCGGGGATATATGAATTTGTGAGGAAAAGACAGCCTCCTAAAACAGAAGAGGAAAAAAGTCATTTAATTCTAAAGAGATTGAAAAGATCTGGTATGGTGTTTTCTCCAGGAGATACCCTGAAAATATTCAGGACGTGGCACGAAAGAAG
Organism: Actinomycetota bacterium; assembly: GCA_018400395.1. Classification (GTDB taxonomy): domain Bacteria; phylum Actinomycetota; class Humimicrobiia; order Humimicrobiales; family Humimicrobiaceae; genus M55B120. The sequence continues at coordinate 1,369 of JAGYMN010000045.1, read as the reverse complement.
CCAGGATGCTTAACAACTCTTATGATTTAATTGACTTAATGATTCCTCCTTCAAATAGACTGAAAAAGCTAAAAGGTAGTAAGAGGGGACAATAAATTATAAGAATAAATGATCAGTGGCGCATATGCTTTGTATGGAAAAACAAATACTGTTACAGTGTTGAGATTACTGATTATCATTAGATTAACGGAGAAAAAGCGAAATGAAAAGAGTAAGAAATATTCATCCCGGTGAGATTCTAAAGGAGGATTTTCTGGAACCGTTAAATATTTCTGCCTACAGACTTGCTAAGGAAACACACCTGGACCAGACACGAATCTCAGAGATAATCCACCAAAAAAGAAGGATTACTGCAGACACAGCTTTGAGACTTGCAAAGTTCTTTGGTAACACTCCACAGTTCTGGCTGGGTCTCCAAAATGATCATGATTTAGAAGAAGAAAAAACACATAAGAATGCTGAGTTAAATAAAATTAAGAAGTTTCAGGTAGTCTGAATTTAAAAAAGTTATAAATTCATTAAAAAATTATTCAGCAGGAACTAAATTAATAAATTATCATATCTCCCAAAAACTCCGACATTAGGTTGTAAATGGTTGTATTATATGTTAATATACAACTATATTATTAATAAGGAGATGTAATATTAATGGGTACAGCAATAAAAATTTCAAAAGAAATTGTAGATGAAGCAAAAATATCGGCAAAAGTATCGCGAAGATCTATGGCGGGCCAGGTCGAATACTGGGCTTTTATTGGTAAGATTGCAGAAGATAATCCTGACTTATCTTTTCTTGTAATCAAAGACATTTTACTCGGAAGGCAGCAGTTAAAAGAAGGGCTTGGAACACCATATACCTTTGGGGAAGGTGATTAGAAATAAAAATAATACAGTCACCACTTTTTGAAAAACAAAAGAAGAAGCTTCATAAGAGCCGGATTAAGTTACTTGATAAAGAGATAAAAAGGATAGTTGCGAATCCGGAAATAGGCCTGGAAAAAAGGGGAACTTTAAAAGGCATCAGAGTACACAAATTTAACATTGAAAAACAACTTTTCCTCCTGGCTTATGAATTAGATAATGATATTCTAAGTCTAATTATGATTGGTAGCCACGAAAACTATTATAGGGATCTCACCAAATATTATAGTTAATAAATAATCTTTTTTTACAATGCATAAATACACAGAAGATATTTTCCTTAAAAGATACCGTTAAAGATGCTCTTTCCGTCATTGAAAATTTAAGACATTTTTCCGTGAATTATAAGCCTGAAATTTATCACTACCGCCCCGAATATCTCTTTGATACACTGGTTGAATCATAATTTTCTATCATGAGTATATCTATTTTTTGTTTCTGTGGATGT
>JAGYMN010000044.1 GCA_018400395.1 Actinomycetota bacterium | reverse complement strand
AATAACATTGCTAATACCTTTTTTGAGATTTTGTTCAGCCTGTGAATCCGTTTCATAATCCTTTTTTTTAAATTATTTTCATTTAATAACTCTTCAAAGTGAAGGATTATGAATATTGCATGCAAGAAACAGGGATATACAGCAAGAATTTGTTGTCACATGTAAAGTACAGGCATACAGACACCCGTAATGTGTTACGAAATGCTAGATTCTGTTATGAGTGGCAAGAGATTAACTCAGAAATCTTTTCAGCTCTTGATCAAATTCCCTGGTCTTTTGTCGTGAAACAGGGACCTTTTGATTTGCCCCTTCCATAGTCAATTTATAGCCCAGAGCATTACCCTGTTTTTTGCTTACTCTCTTAAGATTCACGATAAAAGCACGGTGTGTTCTAATAAAGAAACTAATCTCAGCCAGTTGATCTTCGATATTACTTATCGAATTACGGATTGTCATTTTTGTTATCCCCTTATCCAGATCAAGGTAAAAATCTGTGTAATTACCGTCAGATGAAATATAAATTAACTGTCCGGGCAAAAAGCTAAGTTCTTCTTTCTTTAGTTTTGACTTAATACTAATCAATTCCTCTGAAGAATCCTGCTCAGGAATGCCGGTATTAATATCCTGTTCAATCCAGTCGCCACGAGGCAAGAGATACCTGAAATTCAGAAGACTGATCAGTAATAATGGTATTATACCGATCAAAAAAGAATTTTTGCAGGAGTCTAAGAATGTGTTCATGTTCCATCTCTGTGCCGGAGTTTCAATAAGGAAACCGGCCAGATATATTGCTACACCCATTCCAAGCAGTATTATCACAATTGCCAGCATTTCTTTAAGCACTGTCCACTTTTCATCATCTGTGAAAAACCGGAAGAGATTAAGCAACTTTACAAGCAGGTAAACAAACAGAGCAGAAAAGAAACTATAAATGGCCATAGTAAAACTGTAACTCAAATCACCTGCCTGGTGGACCATAACAGGTCTGTACAGTTCCAGGAATCCAAAGTTGGTGAGTGCCAGGACAAGCATCCCTGCAAGTGGTTTTTTCATTAGGTAATGCCGGGGATACCGCTTCTTCAGAACTGCAAGAAATTTCTCTAACATAGTTTCTTCTTTGGAATCTAATGATTAATCAGTTTCATGATAATACAGCTTACTAATTCCCGGATAATTATTTATACATGTCATCAATATCCGTCTTGCATATTTCAATAAAGAGCTCAGCCATCCTTTTGCATACTGCCTGGTAGAAACCTTCACCCTTTTCACTACTTGCACCGGCGGGATCACCTATCCCGGTATCCTCACTCACCTGCGACCACCTTCTTTCAGTCCAGACCCATCCAGCCGAAAAAGCTGAGATCCTGTTTCTTTTCTCATTCCCTTTGCCCCATCTTTCCTTCGGAAGGACAAGGTCAGGCCTAAGATATAAAAGCAGGCTCGTTTCCATCTCCCCGGCATGATCACCCGGCTCTTCAAAATATCCGTCAATATCCGGCATACGGAACCATTCGGCTATGCCAATGAACATCTCAGGATACCTGAGCCCAAGTTCCCTTACCAGGGGCTTGAAATCATTACCGCCGTGACTGTTCATTATCAGAAACTTATGCACACCCTGCCTGTTAAGGCCCTCAATAATATCATTCAGTATGGCGTATTGTGTTCCCGGATTCAGATTGATAGTAAGAAAAACATCCTTCTGTCCGGTGTTTACCCCAAAGGGGATTGTTGGAAGAACCATTACCCTGGCACCTTTCTCCCAGGCTATGGCAGCAGACCCTGCAGCTATACTGTCTGATTCAATATTATCGGTGGAGTACGGTAAATGATAATTATGCGCCTCAGTAGCGCCCCAGGGCAGCACCGCCAGATCAATGGAAGCATTCTTAAGTACTTCCCAGTTTGTTTCAGCTAAAATATATGGTCTCATTCCTTATCTTTTAATAATACAAACACCGGTGTAACTGAATAAAAAATCATTCCGGAGAAATATAAAAATTTATCTGACAGGGTATCTTTTGATTCTTACCCTAATAAGCTCAGCAGGTATAAATATACCTAAAATATCCTTACCTCCGAATAGAAAAAGCTCCTCCCTTTTTGCAGGCTTACAGCAAGATAAGACATATCTGCTTCCATAGCCGGACAAAGCATTTTTTTAACTTAGGAAAATAATCACTTTCTTCCTGAGCTAAAACCATAAAACAGGGAATGCCCAGAAAGATAAATAAGGACCTTACCGGGGGAAACATAAGGAAACAGCTTATCACACTCACCTGGCCCATGCTGTTCGGGATGATGGGAATGGTGGTCTTTAACCTTGTAGATACATATTTTATAGGTAAGCTGGGAGTAAAGCAGCTTGCGGCCATAGGCTTCAGCTTCCCGGTAATCATGTTTATTAACAGCTTATCGCGTGGTATTGGTATAGGGACAAGTTCCCTTATATCAAGGAACATTATCACAAGAAACCGCAGTGAGGTAAGGATAATGGCAAGCAGGGCCTTATTGCTGGGCTTCATTGTGGTGCTTCTCTTTGTTCTGGCCGGCCTGTTAACCATAAGGCCGCTTTTTCATGCCCTGGGTGCCCGGGAAGAGATAATGGGATATATTTATGATTATATGAGCATATGGTATTATGGAGTGGCTTTCGTTGTTATACCAACAATAGGTAATAATATTGTAAGAGCCACAGGTGATACCTTCCTGCCTGGTATGCTGATGGTAGTTTCAGCCATAGTGAATATTATTCTTGACCCACTCCTTATTTTCGGTTACGGCCCCTTCCCTGAAATGGGGATTAAAGGGGCTGCCCTTGCCACCGTTATAGCCAGGAGTGCAGGACTGGTCTTTATCCTGATAGTCCTGATCCGCAGGGAGAAGCTTCTTACTCTGAATTTCGGGAGGATCAGGGATATCCTTGTAACCTGGAAAAAAGTAATATATATAGCAGGTCCTGCAGCCCTTGGAATGCTTATCACGCCAATCTCGATCGGCGTAATAACCAGGATAATTGCTTCTTTCGGTGAAGAGGCCGTAGCCGCTTTCGGTGTTGCTTCCAGGGTCGAGATGTTTGCCCTTATGGTTATTGCCTCACTGGGTTCGGTAATGATCATCTTTATAGGACAGAATATAAGCAAATATATGTTTTCACGGATATTCAAATCCCTGAACTATGCCCTTGCCTTTTCAATGATATGGGGTGTAATAGTATTTATCATTTTCTTGTTTTTTGCCCGGGATATAGCATCTGTCTTCACGGATGATCTGAAGGCTGTAGCCATAGCCCAAAAATACTTCTATATTGTAGGGGCCAGTTATGGGTTCCAGGGACTGGTAATGCTTAGCACAGCAGGCTTTAACGGTATAAACAGACCCTATCCGGCAGCAATATTTTCCATTATAAGGATGCTTGTACTGTATGTGCCTCTGGCATGGGCCGGATCAAGGATATTTGGTATAGACGGTGTCTTCTGGGCAGGATTCACTGCTAACCTGGCAGTCGGCACACTGGCTTTTGCCTTTTTGTTCAGGACAATAAGGAGAATAAGGGAGAACCAGGCTTAGCTAAAGAATGATATAAAAAAGCTTACCAGTACAAGATGATCTTTTAATAACATCTTAAAAGAACAGAATCAGCATTCTCGTATTGCAGATCTGCATTCCACGCCACATTTATTCCATCAAGGGAAATGACCAGTTTATTACCGTCATATTCTATATCAGATCTCTCGTCAACAAAGAAAATAAGCCTTTTGATGGTCCATACTTCATCCCCGATAATACTCACTGCCGGTGTATTTGTTATAAACAAACTGTTATCACCGTTCATCAGCCTCAGCAATGTTTTGTTAAGTATTATACTGTCATTGATGGCTTCAGCATTCATCGGGTCAAATCCTCTCACCCCGGGTTTCGTATTAAACTCCATACTTATTTTAATGCCATTCTGAGAATTAAATTCTTCATAATTTAACTGATGCTTTTCTATCTCCTTCGCGACATAAAAATTACTTAAGGTAAAAAAAGCATCAGGTATATCCACATTAAGCCTGCGGGTCTCAAATTTTGATTTAAAAAAATCATACAGCTTTTCGCCTGACTCATAAAATTCTTCCTGCCAGTTATTATAGTAACGGTCAATAATATATGACATGGCCATTCCCGATGCCAGGTGCCTGGTTCTTAAACCCACCCTGCCATAATAAGATGTGTTAAGAATTCCGAAAAAATGATTCTGTATATAGTTGTCTTTTAGCAGTTCATCACATTCTGAAAAATTGTCATAAAACAAATATTCGGAATAAAATGCAGGTCCTTCGACACTCTCAACATCTTTCTCATAATCCATATAATCGCCGATTATGGCAGCTCTTCTTTCCCGGCAGCTGAAAAACTGGTCAAGATAACCTTTAAAACTATTCCTGTCAGGAGCAAAACACATTTTAAACAACAGCAATTGTTCGTAATTTTTAATAGCGTCATTATCCGTATTTTCCGGATAAGTAATTAAAAGAGTCATATTTTCATAGTCAAGCTCTTTGACATGCTTCTGCTGGTAAGCATGATGCATCTCATGGAACAGTACAGCCAGCACTTCCATTGTATCGAGGTGAGGCTCCCGTCCGTAATCAACTATAGCAGTAGGTGTTCCGTTTATATCAACCTGAGTAGACCCGAAAAGACCCGCCTCATGCTGTGAGCCAACATATAGCTTTCCCTTAATTTTTGTAAATGAAGGGGGCGGATCCGGATGGTTAAATAAAAAAGCCGGACCGTTGACCCTGTAAAGACATACAGGCGACGGTTTCATCCCCGGCCAGATATCATCCATATTGTTTTCAGCTATCCTGTAAAAATCTTCAAGTGAATTCATATAAAGGCTGTCAACAGGCAGGAGTTTTACCTGTGCATCGACACCATAAGACATTACTATTACTATAAGGGCCAGTACGAATAATCTCATTTCTTTATCTATTGTTCATACGAAGATATTGAATATTACGGAATCCGGTAATAAATAATATATTCTCCTTTCCGTTTCACTGCCCCTTCCAGTAAATTATAATTCAGATTCCAGATCTTCAAGCAACTTAAGGAGATGTGGAAATAATTTACTAAAAGAGGGAAATTGCTCCGGCTCCGATTCATAAAACTTAAGAACATCACAAATATTGGGGACATAAGCGAAGCCCATCTCTACCTCCCGATTCATGGCCTTATCTCCTGCCTCCTGTCCTGAATAAATATAAGTAAGCCTGACCGTAACGGCTCTTACAAGATGCTCGGTCAGGCAATCTTTCCAATCAGCTATACCTTGAACCTGAAGTTTATTCTTTAAGGGCTCGTATAAGCAGGCATAAGGCTCCAGCTCCTGAAAATTATCATCAACTACAGGATTTATAAAAGAATGACTGAATTCGTGCCAAATTGTATACCTGAATTCATCAAGATTACCAAACTGGGGCAAACCATCCACAACTCTCTTGGGTCCAATAATGCTATAAATATGATCAATCCCCATGGAATCCCGGATTACAGGACCATAGCCCCCGCCATGAAACATTGAAACAAGAATAATATTATAACTACCCTTACCCTCTCTGTAATAGTCTTCTATCTGAACCACCATTTTATCCAGAGAGTGTTTTTTTACATTTGCAGTAATCCTTTTATAATACTCTTTATGATTTTTCCAAAAACTATCAAACCCCGATCTTTTACCGAACTCAGATAAAGCCTCCAGGAATGAATTTAAATTTTCAATGCCTCCGCTACGATTCAGAACGAAAGTGCTTACCGGCATATTAATATGCATCTCCGGATAATCTGATGCAAGCAAACAAGCATAAACAGGAAGACTGTAATAAAACCCATATTTAAATGCCATATCCATAAAAACATCTATTGCAGGATCGTTTTGCATAGATTCAAAAGCCTCCAGAAATTCATCTTTATAATCAAAATCAAGCTGGCTAATCAGATGAAAACTTCCTTTTGATACCATTATACTGTCATAATCACTCACCGCAAGCATTACGGAAAGTAGCTCAATTCTGGGATCCACACCTATTTGTAACTTATCCTGATTACATGCAGGAAGAAGTATTAGGATCATTATCAAAAACAACAATATTTTTTTCATAAGGCTAAAAGTTATGACTTATCCTAAATAAAGAAAATAACAATCTTCTTCGCAGAGCAAGCGCTTCGCTCTCCCCTAAAAATAATTAATCATTTCAATTTTTGATTTTTCACTATAAAAACACAGCCTCGCATCTCAAATCCAATTTAAGCACAATTATTTCTTTTTCAGATACATCGGTTTAATCCTGGTATCAATATACCAGTGTCTGGAAAGCTCTAATTTCCAGTTTGGGCCTTCAACTACAGAATCAGTAAATTTTTGTGGTTTTTCCAGTACCAGGTACTCCCAGTTTTCTTCCAGAAATAGTTTCCCATCAACATCCAGTACACCCCATGATCCTGTTATATGAAATTTACCGGTATAAACCGTACCTGAATCAGTGTGTTCAAAAATTTGTGAAGGATCAAAGTCAATATCCAATGACTCTGTAACTGGAATATAGAACAAGGTATCGGTACAGGAATAAACAAAGTATTCATATCCACTTTCTTTTTGTCCTCGTTCAAATTCGATCAAGTGATTCACATTTGCCTGGCATTGTGAATTAACTGAAACAAGCTGTGACAAAACAAATGTTTTAATAAACAAATTTATTATTGCCATGAGTTTTAATATTAAATCATAAATGCAACAAATTTACCCTCTTGCGTATAAATTAAATAACCTCAAAAATGAAAAAAATAACCCTAAAATGTTATATGTTTAATTAACAGGCATCTATCACAGTTCTTGTAAATCAAGTGATGATCTTAAATATCAAATAAATATTTAAATATTAAATACTTCAAGCTCACACATTTTTGACGGCACATTTAAAAGTCTGCCGCTTATTCAGTGTCCGGAAAAATATTCAACCATGATTTTGGGGTCTGTTCTGAAGAAAGCTCTTAGGGTTCATTCCAAACCGTTTACGAAAAGCCTCTGAAAAATGACTTAAGTTTGAATAACCCATTTCATAGCCAACCTCTGAAACATTATATTGCCGGCTTTCCAACATCTTCCTGGCTACAAACAGTTTCTCATGAAGCGCATAAGTACAGACACTTTTACCAAATACCTGCTTAAACAATCTATGTAGTTTACTTGCGCTGAAGCCTGTCATATGTGCCAGATACTCCAGTTTCGGTGTTTCAGATAAATTATCCAGGATATAATCCTTAACCTGAAACAGTTTATTTACATCAGTTGAGTTTAAATGTGAAATAGTGCCAAACAGAGGCCGTTCTATCAGTTTCTCAAAATATACTGCTAAAAGTTCAGTTACTTTACATTCAAGGAATAAATTTGACATACAGTAATGTTGTTTCTTTTCAATAATATCAGTTATCTCACTAATAAGATAATGCATTTGTAAGGTAATTTCTTCGAATAAATAAAACGGTTTATTTGAGGATAATAGTTTGTGGACATAATTTTCCCCGATAGGTTTACAATTATCTAAGACCCACTGTTTATTAAATGTAATAGTGATGTTTGATATCCATTCGTTGACAGGCAGATCCCATTTGCAATTTATATGCGATGATGGCCAAAACACACCTTTTGAGGACCGCAAGCCAACTTTCATTAATTTATCATCAATATTTTGTTCTACCTCATTTTTATTAATAAAAAACATTATTGGTAAAAACATAAGCTCTTCACTTCTTTCCCTGGAAAGAGCTATAGGTTTATGTGCCAAAAGTTTAAAAAAACTTAGTGAAAGCCCATTAGAAAAATTATATTGCTTCCAGAACCCCTTAGCAATTTTTGCAGGAAAATTTAATACATTATTATCCAGTTTCTCGCCAATTTGATCAGCAATATCTTGAAGCCAGTTTCGGGATTTATTTACAGTAAGTTCTATCTGCATATTTCCGGATTTTATCAAACAATTAGCAGTTTATAACAACATTTTCATAAATCGATTATAGCCTGTTCTCAATACCGCACTGTTCTTAAAAACTGAATAAAACTCATTACTGCTGATGCTTTTCCACTGTTCGCTTGTATAGCTCTTTATCTCCGGCAGGGGCTCAAATTCCTTTATCTTTGTTTCGGGTGCTTTCCTGTTCCACGGGCACACCTCCTGGCATATATCACAGCCAAAAACTCTCCTGCCGGCTTTCTCCTCATAACCAGGCGGCATATCTCCCTTATATTCTATGCTAAGGTAGGAAATGCATTTATTTGAATTAATGGTCCTGTCTTCATTAATTGCAGACATGGGGCAGGCATCAATACACTTACGACAGCTTCCGCAATAATCCTTATTTTCAACACTTTTATAATCCAGTTCTGCATCAGTTATTATCAGCCCGAGGAAAAAATATGAACCCAAAGTTTTGTTTATCATCATACTGTTTTTGCCGATCCATCCCAGTCCTGCCTCAACAGCCCAGGCTCTCTCCAGTACCGGTGCCGTATCAACGAAAACCCTTCCTTTTGTATCAGGGCGGCTCTCCTTAATATAAGCCAGTAATTCATGCAGGCGGTCTTTGAGAACCTTATGATAATCCCGACCCAGGGCATACCTGGAAAAAACAGGCTGATTCTTTTCCGGCTCATAACTGCTGTAATAATTCATCCCGGTAACGATAACAGAGCATGCATTATCAACCAGCAAGCGGGGATCAATCCTTTTTTCGACATTGCGGTTCATATATGCCATCTCTCCATGATGACCATGCTCAATCCATTCCTTTAACCTCTTACCATGATCATCAAGCGAGTGTACCGGGGCTATACCACATAGATCAAAGCCAAGATCCTTTGCCTTTTTCTTAATTACATTATGCATATCACTAGAGAAATCCCAGTTCCAGCTTAGCCTCGTCGGTCATCATATCCCGGTCCCAGGGCGGATCAAAGGTAAGCTCGAGATTACAGTCTTTCACCCCTTTGGTGCCGGCCACCTTATACTTAACTTCCTCCACTATCATGTCTGCCATGGGGCAGTTGGGGGCAGTAAGTGTCATGGTTATATTAGCCACCTTATCCTCATCCATGCTTATCTCGTATATAAGGCCAAGATCATAGATATTAACGGGTATCTCAGGATCATAAACTGATTTCAGCACGGATATGATCCTTGATTCTGTTTCCATGTATTCATTATTTTCCATGCTTAGCTATTTTTTCTGTTTTGACTTAAGGGCAATTGCATACAGTTTCATCTGCTTAACCATTGAAAGCAGGCCGTTTGACCTGGTAGGGGAAAGGTTCTGACTGAGACCCACCCTTTCAATAAAGTACAGGTCTGTATTAATTATCTCATCAGG
>JAGYMN010000043.1 GCA_018400395.1 Actinomycetota bacterium | reverse complement strand
ATAATTTGCAATCTCTTCACTAACTTCTACTCTTTTTCCTTTCTTAAAAATATGCAATCAAATGTGGTTTTTTGAATGAGCTTGTCAAAAACCAGCAACAAAGCGGGCAGTAAAAACAAAACTGAAACGCTTGAAAGCACCGCTCCTCTAGCCAGTAAAAATCCCAGCTGACCAATGATACCGTTGCTTGATACATATCCGATTACCAGGCCTGCTAAGGTTAAAATAGTAGCGGATGATAAAATGGAAGCCGCCGTATCGGATATGGTTTTTATTGCGGCTTGCTTTTTTAACAGCAGTTTTCTGTTCTCAATATACCTGCTTGCAAACAAAATTGCATAGTCAATTGTTGCACCAAGCTGCACAGAGCTTACAATAATGAATCCCAGATATGGAATATTGTCATTTGCAAAGTATGGATATGCAAAATTTAACCATATTGAAACCTCTATGCTAAGAAGTAAGACAAACGGAATCGATAAAGAACGGAATATAAGCAACAAAATAAGTCCAACCCCTATTATTGCAGCAAGTGTGATAAAGAAGTTATCCCTTTCAATAGTATTTTTTATATCATAAATGCTTGCCACCATACCAGCAAGATGGTAATCATCCCCATAATATTGTTCTGCCATGTCCCTGATGTCTTCCAATATCGTAAAGGCGGTGTCTCCCTCCAGCGGCGTTTTGACAGTCAAAATAATTCGCGAATAATTTTTTGAAACCATCTCTGAGAATAGCTCCTGCGGAACAAATTCTTGTGGAACAGATAAGCCTACCATTTCGGTATAGGATATAACACTGCTTACACGATTATGTTTCTTAAGAGCTTCGCTTAAATGCTTTTCGGTAAACAAGTCTTTTCTTGGCACCATTAAAACCATATTGTTTTCTACACCGAACAACTGCTCTGTCTGTGTCAGCTCACTTCTTCCACTTCCGCTTCCGCCATAAGCTGCCGGACTGTAAATAAAGTTGTTTTTATATTGGGCCAGATAGGCAGGCACTACAATTATTCCGACCAGCAGTATCACCGGCAGGCTTATTCTAACCGCAAAATTAGCAAAGCGCTTAAAAGAAGGTAAAAATGAACGATGCGCTGTTTTATCAATTAATTTGTAAGTATAGATCGTCAAAACAGGAAGCAAAAACATAATTGATATTAAGCTGAACATAATTCCTTTTGCCAATACAATTCCTAGATCCGCTCCGATTTTGAACTGCATAATTACAAGAGCCAAAAAACCAATGATTGTCGTCAGTCCGCTTGCAAAAATGGATGAAAAGGATTTTTTCATCGCCATAAGCATTGCTTTTTTTACTTCATACCCCTCGTTGCGGTACTCCTTGAAGCGATGTAAGAGAAAGATGGAGTAATCAGTGGAAATCGCAAGCTGTAATATTGCAGCTGTGGATTTTGTAATAAAAGAAATTTCTCCCAAAAAGGCGTTGGTACCGGTGTTGAGGATGACTGAAATGCCAATGACAACAAAAAACAAGACTGGTTCAAACCATGAACTGGTAGATATAAGCAAAACAAGGAAAATAATTGGAATAACAAAAAGCATCATTTTTAGCGCATCGTTGGAAATGGTCATTCGTGTATTCACAATGTCCACCGCATCGCCTGTGATTTCTCCCCGTTCCCCCAAAATTTCGCGAATTTTTAAAACTGCTGCCTTTTCATTCTGGTCGTCGATTGTAAGGGTGAAAAGAGCGTTACCATTCTTAAAGTATTTTTCTGCAGTGCTTTTATCCAGCATCTCAACCGGCGTATAAATGGAAGCCACATCATCTAACCAGGTGACGCTTAAAACACCTGTTACATTTTTTAATTGACTTTTTATTTCCATTGCTTCGGCAATCATTGTATTTTTCAATAAAACCCGCGCATTGGGGATTGGTGTGCTGAATTCCTCATCCATTGTTTTAAGAGCAATAGTAGATTTGCTGTCTTCAGGCAAATATTTAAGCAGATCAAAATTCGTTTCTACCAGGAAACTTAATAAAACACAAAATATAGTCAGGATAAAAAATACGATAAGAACTGGTTTTTTATTCTCAATGATCTTATTTGGTATATTTCTCAAACGAGTTCTCTCCATATTCGACAGATGTATACTTATCAAACTTTTGTTTAATTATTTTATATAATATGAATAAACAATTACAATGGAGGTACTGGTACAGTTTTTATATTCTGTAGCTTAACTTTATAACTTAGCCGATAATGTCGACAGGAGCTTTATTATGACAATTTCAAATAAAAAGGAAGACCTTAGAATACGGCGGACTATTTTTTTATTAAAACGTTCGGTTGAAAATTTACTGCAGGAAAATTCACTGGATAGTATCACTGTTTCGGATATTTGTGATAAGGCAATGGTTCATCGTACTACGTTTTATAAGCATTTCAGTGACAAATATGATCTGTGCAATGCTATTTTAATGGACTTGAAGCAGGAAATTATTGAAGACAGCAAAGCGGAAAAGGCGTTTGAAAGCACAGAAGAGTTTTTTCATTATATATCCAAAAAAGCTCTTGACTATTTAAGTGCAAACAAGATAATGCTGTCGGGCATTGTCAGGCACAATAAGGATTCCCTGCTTTATTTTATTGGATTTCATGCGATCGAATCAGCAATATACGCTTTGCTGAAAGAAAATCAGGAAAAAATTTCTAACCATTTGCCGCTGGATATTTCCACACAATTCTTAACCGCCGGACTCTTGTCTGTGATGTTAAATTGGGTTGAGCACGACACTAAGCATTCCTATGGGGATATGCTTGAAATTATTAGTAACATTATTAAAAAGAACCTTTATTATTAGGATTAATTTAATTTGATTAAGATTTTATAGCAGTTGATGTTATATATTTTGGAGTGCCTGTGTTCATAATGATTATACTGTTCTTAGGGAACCCCCTCTTCTTAAATGCTTTTTGAAAAAGAGTAATGCTTGCAAAAATCTCAAGTAACAGCTCATATTACCAGTTCATTGAAGTCTCTTATTTACTTCTTTCTTTTTAAGAAACTAATTGATATGAAACTAAAGTACAATTACATTCCTGGTTTTTAAGTATTTGAGAATATTGAATTGAAAACAAAATGACTACAATGTGTCTAATTTATTAATTTCCGAAGAAAATATTTTGGTAGAATATCATAAAACTTTGAACTGAAAATGAAAAGGTTAAAAACACCTAATTTTATGGAACCCCGACCGGGTTTATCCACTTGTGGTAACGTATAGTTGATTTAATCAGCAATAAAGTTTTAAAACTCTTTGAAATATACATTGTTTGTGATAATATTTATCAGTGTAATACTATGTAATAACAATAATAGGTGATAAATTGGGTAGAAAAAGTAAAGTACTTAGCCTTTCAGTGCCTCCGGAGATAGCCAGGGATCTTGATAATATGGCAAAGACTGAAGACAAGAGCCGTAGCGAGATATTCAAGGATATGTTTAAAACCTACAAGGAATCTGTTGCCGAAAGGGAATGGAGAGAGCTGTTTAGTTTCGGCAAAGAGACAGCTAAAAGGTTCGAGATAAAAGATGAGAAAGAGCTCTTTATGATCCTTGATGAGGAAGGGTCTTAAATATTCTCATGCTCAGGATTGTCTTTGACTCCAATGTCTATATATCTGCACTTTTATTTAAGGGCATTCCTGGAAATATACTAGAGATGGCCCAGAAAGATAAGATAGTACTTATAGTATCTGGGGAAATAATTGCCGAAACAGAAAGGATACTTAAAGATAAGTTTAAATGGCCCAGACATAATATTGATAAATTCAAAAGAAGACTATCAGATATAAGTGAAAATATAAGACCGGACATCAAGATCGATATCATAAAAGAAAGAGAGTCAGATAACAGGATACTTGAATGTGCTGTTTACGGGGATGCCAATTTGATAGTATCAGGTGACAAGCATCTCCTTAAACTAAAGAGTTATAAGAACATCCCTATAGTCCGGCCAAAGTACCTGACTTATTTAGTAAAATAAAAGATATAAAGAATCAGCATAACTAAAGTTTTTATAGTGCAGAGAATTTATTGGGAATGTAAGTTTCGGTATGTACCTGATCAATTATCTATACACAAAACTGATATGTTTAATATATTTTGTTCCTAAAACTACTTATCCTATTTCAAGGCCTTAAGATTTTCAAAACCCTGAAGGTAATCATCATAGGTTACCCGGGACTCTATGCCAAAATCAGAAAGAAGATCAAGGACTTCATTTACGGAAAGATCAAGCTCTTCTGCCATCTTTCCCAGGGATACTTTTTTTTCATTGTATAGTTTAAGCCAGTAAAAAACCCAGCCTGCATGCAAAAGTTCCCTTACTATTTCTGATTTAGCCTCTTTTTTGTGTTCTGATAATCTGGATATTATATCTATTTCTTCCTTACCCAGACGTAAGCTCATTACGCTCATCTTATCAACCTTTCATTATCCTTTTTTCTGCATCCTCTATTATTCTTGCTGAATACCGTCCGTACTTTTCAAGCAGTTCGAGTTTTGTCAGCGAAATATCTTCCTTTAGGTCTGCCCCTATCAGAAAGTGGATTGCAGTAATAAATCTTATATTAAATATCTTACACACCTTTATTGCTATACCATCATCGGTTGCCAGTGCACAATCATTTTGTCTGGCAATCATAAATGCTGCTGCCTCGCCCCTTCCTAATGGAAAATCTTTGCATATTTTATCTACCTCTTTCCTGTCAGGATCTGCCTTTAAAACAAGCTTTCCTTCCTTTATCTGCTGTATAATCGCTCTTGTGTCTATCCCGTCCTTATACTCCACTTCTTTTTTGACAGTTTCCGGTATAACCCCTTCATATTTATTAAGTACTGTTTGAATTAAGTCTATTTTTGATAAAAGTATTAGGGTAGAAGCATCAAAAATAATCAATTTTAACTCCTATAATACAATTTACTACATATGTAGTATAGCATATTTAACAAAGGTATTCCAATATATTTATTATAAAGTGCACCAAATTTGATGGAGCCCGCGATCGGATTTGAACCGATGACCTTTTCCTTACCGAGGAAATGCTCTACCTCCTGAGCTACACGGGCTTTGATTTATGGTGGAGGAGAGAGGATTTGAACCTCTGAAGGCTGCGCCGGCAGATTTACAGTCTGCTCCCTTTGACCACTCGGGCACTCCTCCACAATGGAGCCGGCGATCCGATTTGAACGGACGACCTGCTGATTACAAATCAGCTGCTCTACCAACTGAGCTACACCGGCACATGAATTTGCCCTATCATTATCAACATCAAAACATAGATTGTCAAGAATCAGCTGCCGGCATCCCGCAAGTAGAAATATTAATAAAAATGCTATAAATTATCAATAGCCAGTTTGACAGCTCCGCTGACCGGTTTTTCAATCAGCGGCTTGAAGTTTATATTATCAAATCTTGATTCAAGTTCTTCTGTTACGACATCCTTAAAATATTTTTCACATTTAAACAGTCCCCCTACAAATACCAGATCTGTTCTCTTATCTAAAAGTCCAAGCTTTCCTGCTACTGTCTCAACCGATAAGACTGACTCCATAGCCTCTTGGTGCAAAATTTTTATGCATATCTCATCTTCCCTGTAAGCACATCTGCAGACAACCTCAGAAAACTGTCCTATTCTTTTTTTTGAAAAAGGTTTTCCGTATGTCCAGTTTACAATCTCTATAGCTTCCTTAAAACCCAGCTCCCCGAGAATTTTATCTGTCAGCATAGTCTTTTTCCCTCTGCCGTCATATGCTCTCATCACGGCCCTCAGGGCCTTTACGCTTACAGAGTATCCGCTACCTTCATCCGCAAGTATATAATCCCAGCCCGTAGAACCTGCCTGCTCTCCTCTGTCGTTTATACCAAAACAATTAGATCCTGTCCCTGCTATTATTATTATCTTATTTTCAGCGCTGCTTCCTGCTTCCAGGCCGATCCTTGTATCATTGCATATTAAGGTCTTAGAAGTCCTTAGGTGTTTTTTTAATTTTTCATTCTCGACTATTTTCCGGTAAGTATTTAAATCATCAGGAACATTAAATCCCGCAAAACCAAAGCAGCTGCTTTCAAATATTATATCCTTCCCAATCCCGGCCTTTTCCAATGCCCCGAATACTGCACTATTAAGATTATTTATGGCATTATCAACACCTACACTAAGGAAATTGCTGGCACTGGAAACCGAATCTGCTATTTTTTTCCCTCCTGCTTCGGCTATTACTGCTGTTGTCTTTGTTGCCCCGCCATCAACTCCGAGTATATATTCCATCGGATTCTCCATCCCTCTTATTTCACTGGTATTTCTGCATTATACATTAGATATAAATAATTTTTCTACTGTTTAAATATATATTAAATCAAATATAATAAGAATTATTCATATAAAAAAGATTAAGGGGGTCTTAAATGACCGGGATTATAAGAAGGAGCATAGCTGCTGGAAGCTTTTACCCTTCAGATCCTGCAAATCTGAAGAAATTGATAAATAAGTATCTTGATAAAGCAGAAACCTGCGATATTGATAATATAAAAGCTTTAATAAGCCCCCATGCAGGTTATATTTATTCCGGCCAGGTAGCTGCATATTCATATAAGCAGATGGCCGGTCAAAGATATGATACCGTTATAATTATAGCACCTTCTCATGCAGAATATTTTGATTTTATTTCCATTTACAGCGGTGAAGGATACCAGACACCTCTTGGAGTAGTCACAGTTGACAGTGAAAAATCAAAAATACTTGAAGGCGAAAGCAGTTTAATCAAAAGGTCTGAATATGGCCATGGCCAGGAACATAGTCTGGAAGTCCAGCTTCCATTCCTCCAGATTGTGCTCGGAGGCAGCTTCAGGATAGTGCCTGTAGTAATAGGCAATCAGAGCAGGGAAAACATTATAGAGCTTGGAAATACTATAGGAAGGATTTTTTCTGGGGAAAATATATTAATAGTTGCCAGTACCGACCTTTCACATTATCACCCTTATACTGAAGCAGTTTCGCTGGATAAGGATGTAATAGAAATAATAGCATCATTTGACAGCAACCGGCTTCTGGAGGCTCTGTCAAATAATACGATCGAGATGTGCGGAGGTGGTCCGGTTGTTTCTGCAATGATAGCCTCCGGTTTACTTGGAGCAGACTCCACCAGGATTTTGCATTACGCAAACTCAGGCGATGCTGCTGGTGATAGAAGCGCAGTAGTCGGATATGTCTCTGCTGCTTTTTATAAAAAATAAAGAAAGATTATGGTATTTACATGGAAAATTTTAAACTGGACAACAGACAAAAAAAATTACTTCTTAAAATAGCACGGGATGCCATAAAGAATACCGTACTGGGAACTATTTCTGGTAATCCTGGCATAGATGACCCCCTGCTCAATAAAGAATGCGGGGCCTTTGTCACTATACACAATCATGGATCTCTAAGAGGGTGCATAGGAAATATAATAGGCAGGAGCCCTCTCTGGAAAACTGTCAGGGATATGGCTGTAGAAGCAAGCACAGGGGATCCCCGCTTCCCGCCTGTTTCTTCAGATGAGCTTGATGAAATAGATATTGAAATATCGGTACTTTCACCATTATGGAAGGCAGGGAGTATTGATGAAATAGAAACGGGCAAACACGGTATTTTTATAAAAAAGGGATTTTACCAGGGACTTCTGCTTCCACAGGTAGCAACAGAGAATAATTTTGACAGGAAAAGCTTCCTCGAACATACATGCCTCAAAGCAGGCCTTGAAAGAAATTGCTATAAAGATACAAACTGTGAAATATATATTTTTACTGCTGAAGTTTTTGGTGAAAAAGATTAATCCTTTATGAAAAGTCCGGCTGTCTCCCTGTTTAGCCGGCTGATTATTATCCCGATCAGTCCCGGTCCGGTATGGGCTCCAACCGCGGGGGTGCATTTATTAACTACCGAATAGACTACATTCAGGTTTTTCTGGAGATTTTTCATTATCCCCCTTGATTCCTCAAGGCCCAGTGTATGTATCACAGAGACAGCTACCCACTTATCATCTTATACTGCCCTCAAATATTGACTCCAGCAGTATTTTTCTTTCTTCAGGAGTGGTAAGTCTGACCCTGCTCAGATTATCTTCAAGCATTGTTGTTATCAGTACTGTATTTATGTGCCTTCCATCATAGAAGATGTGTTTTGCTATTATACCCTGCCTTAATCCAGTGATGTTGCTCATATTGAAAAACAGGTTCCCAAGCCCATAATTTATGAAACCATTATTGTAAAGCTCCACACCCATTGGATAATGCGACTGGCTGCCGCTTACTATATCTGCGCCGGCATCTATCATCCTCCTGAAATCCACTATCTGCTGTCCGGTTGGAAAATATTGCGGTGCCTCATAGTACTGAAAAGTAAAAATTACAATATAGCCATTATCTTTAAGGTCTCCTATTATTTCTTCAAACTTTTTAAAATATTGTTCTTCAGGACCCGGCGCGCACCCTGGACTGTTTTCAGTTGCATATGTTGACCGGGGACCAAACCAGTTAAGCCCGAGAAACGCAAACTTATGGCCGTTTGATTCAAGTACTGCCGGTCTGTAGCATTCATCAAGATTTCTCCCCCCGCCAAAATAAGGCCAGCCTTCTTCATCATATAACTCAAGGGTATAAAGCATCCATTCATGCCCGTAATCATTCATATGGTTTCCGGTAAGTTCTATTACATCGGGATCTATAAAACGCAATAGCTCCATGTATTCTGGATCGCTGCAAAATATCGGCCAGCCCTTTCCAGGGCATCCTTCTACAAAAGGTATTTCATTGCTTATATGGGTTATGTCAGCAGACCTTAAGACATCTGCGATTTTTTCAGCCGGATAAAGGGCTCCTGCTTCGTCCATTTTCCTGCCTATTGCCTTGCTCCGTGCCATAGCCGTTACGCCTGTCATCATAAGGCTGGTAAGCTCTGATATCTCCCTGTTAGTAATAATAGTATCTTCATAAAATGAGTATACCCTCTCAACAATATCCGCGTCTTTTCCATGGATAACCACTGAAAAGGCCAGGGGGTAATCCTTATATCCCAGGGAAGGGTCAAAAACAGACATGCCGTCTAAATCCAGGACTTTTAGTTCCTTCACTATCCTGTCAAAGGGTATTATTGAAATGCCTCCGTCATTCTTCTGCACTTCTCCTGTCGTTTCATCACCAGGAGTTATTTCTATATTTTCATTTGCAGGCTCTCCCATTATCTTTACCAGTATCCGGTAATCCTCTTCACTGATATAAAGACTGATTTGAGAGCCGCTTTCTGAAACATAATCCAGTGAGCCGGTTTCCCCATTCCACCAGGATCTAAGATCGTCCCATTTTACCTCATCCACGATATTAAAAAAGCCGGCCACCGGTGCCATTAAATAAGAAATGCCCAGATCCCTGTATAAACTATCTCCATCAGTCAGAGCCCCTGCGGGTACTATTTCAAACAATACATCGGCATCACAGCTCTCCTTTACTGCAATAAAGTCAGGATTACCACTTATCTTTTCAAGCAGGCCCTGCTTTATTATCCCTGGGATTGCCTCTTCTATCCATATACATGCTGGAACTGTGCTTTCATCCAGATCCTGTGGACTTTTATCATCCCCGTTTCCAGGAGATATTTCTTGTTCAGTGCTATCCCCGTCTTCCTTAACCTCTGCTTCTTCCTTAATATCATTTAATGGCCCATCCGGCTGATAAAGCATGCACGAGAAGGCCAGAAAAAAGACGGCGGTAAATGAAAACAGCAGCCATGCGTATTTTAATTTGTAGATTTTTCTTACTTTCATATGCCTGATTTATTGGTTAATGTTGATTGCAGCAATCCCTCCATTTCTTCTACCCCATACACCATCGTAGGGCAGCAGCTTGATATAATTCTATATTTTTATTTGGCAAAATAAAAGAAATAAAAATATTAAAATATTTTCTTAAAATGTTATAATTACTCTCATCCTAAAATGCAATATTAATATTATGAAGGGATAGAAGGCAATAATGGTATTAAAAAGAAACCGCGAAATCAAGGGCAGCAAGACGATAACAGTTATTGCAGAGGGCGTTACAGTTGAAGGAAAAATAAACTCTCCTGGTTCTACAAGGATTGATGGGATTGTAAAAGGAGAGATCATATCTGATAAAGAACTTGTTATTGGCAAGGAAGGAAAGGTCGAAGCCAGTGTCCAGACAAATAATGTGGTAATTGCAGGTTCTTTCAGCGGTGACATGAAAGCTTCAGGTGAAGTTGAAATATCCTCAACGGGAAAATTCAGCGGCAAACTT
>JAGYMN010000042.1 GCA_018400395.1 Actinomycetota bacterium | reverse complement strand
GTTTCAGGGATATCCTTCCAGTTGAATCAGCTGAAAGGAATGAAATAAAAAAAATAATAGGAAGTATTTTTAGGAGCTGGGGATACGGCGAGATAAAAACACCTGTAATGGAATATACCGAGAATATCTCAATAGGGGTCGGTAAAAGCTGGAAAGAAAAACTTATTAACTTCATCGATACAGACGGCAGTCTAATATCGCTCAGGACGGATATGACAATACCTGTAGCAAGGCTTGCCGGCATGAGATTGAACAGGAATCAGCTTCCTGCAAGATTTTGCTATTTTTCCGATGTTTTCAGACAGAAAAGCAGCCAGACCGGAGATAAAAGAGTTTTCTCACAGGCAGGGCTTGAATTTCTTGGCTCAGCAGAAAAGCTGGATGCTGATCTTGAAATCCTGATTATAATGATAAGGATATTGAAATCCCTGGGACTTGATGAATTTAAAGCCGGAATCGGGCATATAGGCTTTATAAGAGGACTTTTTGAATGGCTTGGAATAGATAATGATAAAAAGGCAGAGCTAAAAAAATATATTGTCAATAAGGATTTTGTAATGATAGGGAGCTTTCTGGATAAAATTGATAGAAGCAAAAAAAAGATTTTTATGAGCCTGATGCAGCCGGAGAACGATATTAAAAGGTTATCGGAAATAGCGGCTGAAATAAATAATGAAGAAGTATCTGAAGTGTTTAAATATCTAAGGGATTTATGTAATATGCTGGAAGAACAGGGATATGGCAAATATATTATTTTTGATTTCAGCATAATAAAGGAATTTGATTATTATACAGGGCTGCTATTTGAAATTTATAGTACGGGAATAACCGATACTATAGGAAGCGGAGGAAGATACGACGGCCTTATCAGAAAATTTGGTGCCAATATACCTGCAACAGGATTTGCCCTTGATATTGACACGCTGCATGGTTCTCTGGGAGACAGGCAACTTGTGTTTGAAAAAAAGATAATGCTTGCAGATCCTGGAAGAAAGGCAAATATGACAGAGCTTATAAATATTGCAGATAAAATAAGAAATACAGGGACTGATGTCGAGATCCTGATCGATGGTGTAAGGGATATTAAAAGTATTGCCGTAGAGAAGGGCTGCACGATAATTGCGGAAGCATTAAAGGACTTATCAAAGATAAAAGTGACATATTGTAAAAATGGGAACATCGGTATCAGAAGTATTAACTCATTTCTGGAAGAACTTAAAAAATGGAAAAAGAATTAAAAATTGCCCTGCCGAAAGGTTATCTCTTTAAAGAATGCCTTTCTCTTCTTGATGGAGCAGGTTACGATACAGGGCCGCTTAGAAAAGAGGACCGGAAACTTGTTATTAAATCGGAAAGCGGTATGCTGCAATATGTTATCTGCAGGCCAATGGACGTACCGGCATATGTAGAATATGGTGCATGCGATATAGGGTTTTGCGGTAAAGATGTACTTGTAGAGAAGGAAAGCAGGGTATATGAACTATTAGATCTTAGGGTCGGAAAGTGCAGACTTGTACTGGCAACAATGAAAGATGAAATACAGAAGGTAAAGGAATATTACCAGCACTTTGGTTCTTTAAAAGTAGCAACGAGCTATCCCAATATAGCAGAAAAATATTTTGATTCAAAAGGAATACAGGCAGAAATTATAAAACTGTATGGTTCAGTAGAGCTTGCGCCTATTCTTGGAATAGCAGAGGAAATACTGGATATTACTTCCACGGGAAAGACCTTGAAAGAAAATAATCTGGTAGAAATGGATAATATAATGGAGTCCTCCACAAGGCTTATTGCAAACATTGCAGGCTATAAGTTAAAATATGATGTTATAAAAAGATTTATAGAAAGAATAAAAAAAGCTATATAATATGGAGAATTGTTTATCGTATGGAGAGAAAAGCTAAAATAGAGCGCAGGACGAAAGAAACTGACATAATCCTGGAACTAAATATGGATGGAGAAGGAAATTCAGATATAAAAACGACGATCCCCTTCGTAGACCATGTCCTTGAGAGTTTTACATGCCACGGAAAGTTTAACCTGTATATAAAAGCCTCCGGTGATACATATGTTGAAAGCCACCACCTTGTCGAGGATATAGGTATCTGCCTGGGAAAGGCTATTTCGGAATGCCTTGAAGAGAAGAAAGGAATAAACCGTTTTGGATATGTCACAATACCAATGGATGAAGCCGAGGTTTCAGTATCTCTGGATATTGGAGGAAGGGCCTTTCTTTCATACAGGGTAGAAATGGAGTATGAGGTACTTGAAGGGGGTCTGGAGACCTCCATTATTGAAGATTTTTTCCAGGCCCTGGTAAGCAATAGTTTTATAAATCTGCATATAACAAAAAATTGCGGAATTGCTTCACATCATATTATTGAAGCTGTATTTAAAGCTTTTGGTATGGCCCTTCGCCAGGCAAGCAGGATAACAGGCGATGTTTCAATACCTTCAACTAAAGGTTTAATCTGAGATAATATTCTCCTATATGCCCCGTGGTCTTTCACAGGGGCGGAATAATAACAGGGAAAACTTTAATAAGATAAAATTATACGGAAAATTGGCAATTACCTATAGAAGCGGCAATGTATGTATATAGCATTAATAAATTACGGAATGGGAAATATAAAAAGTGTTGAAAATTCATTTATTAAAGCTGGTGCAGAAGTAAGGGTCACGTCTGACCCTATGGTAATAAACAGGTCTGCTGCAATAGTGCTTCCGGGAGTAGGGGGTTTTATTGATGCATATATAAATCTTGAAAGGAAAGGCCTTCTGAAAACTATTTATAAAAATATCAATAAAAAACCTTTTCTGGGAATATGCCTCGGGATGCAGCTTTTATTTGAATACAGCCTGGAGGTAAGAAAGCAGAGGGGACTTGGTATATTTAAAGGTTCGGTTCACAAGATATCCGGAAAAGTAAAAATACCGCACATGGGATGGAATCAGATAAATATAATAAAAAAGAACAGCAAGATTTTAAAGGGTATAAAAAATAGTGAAAATTTTTATTTTGTGCACTCATATCATGTAATCCCAAGTGATTATGACATTGTAAGCAGTACTACTGATTACGGAACAGATATAGTTGCAAGTATAGAGAAGGATGATATATATGGTTTTCAGTTTCATCCTGAGAAAAGCAGCTTAATAGGACAGAGGTTAATAAGGAATTTTTTAGAACTTACAGGAGGAATATGATGCTTGTCCTGCCGGCTATAGATATAATAAACGGGGAATGCGTAAGGCTTACTAAAGGTGATTTCAGGCATAAAAAGACATATTCCAGCGACCCTTTTGAAGTAGCAAAAAGATGGGTGTACCAGGGGGCAGAGTGGATACATATAATAGATCTGGATGGGGCCAGGACCGGTAAGATGTCAAATCTTTCAATAGCTTCCAGGATAAAAAATGATCTGAAAGTAAAGGTTCAGTATGGGGGAGGAATAAGAAATCTAAATGCTGTAGAAAAAGTACTTTCTGAGGGAATAGACAGAGCTATACTTGGTACCAGAGTGATGGAGGATAAAGGTTTTTTAGAATCATGCTCCAGAAATTATAGCGAAAATATCATAATAAGCCTGGATTATGATAAAAATGGTATGATATATAAAAACGGGTGGAAGAAAAGGGCATTAAACAATATTTTTGATTTTTTAAAAATTCTGGAGTCACTTGAGATAAAAGAGATAATAGTAACAGATATAAACAGAGACGGTACAATGGAACGTCCCGACATAAGATTTCTTAAAAAATTGCTAATGTCAACCGGTATAAATTTTATAGTTGCCGGCGGTATTGCAGATATCGAAGACATAAAACAATTGAAAAAAATTGAGAGTTACGGTATAAGTGGCGTGATTACCGGGAAGGCTTTATATGAAGGTAAAAGGCCAATGGACCTTGCAGAAGCAATAAAGATTGGAAGTGAAAGATGATAACCAAGAGAATAATACCATGTCTTGATGTAAATAGGGGCCGGGTGGTCAAGGGTATCGGTTTTATTAATCTCAGAGACGCAGGCGACCCCGTAGAGCTTGCAGCTTTTTATGACCGGGAGGGTGCAGACGAGATTGTATTTCTTGACATAACTGCATCACATGAGAACAGGAAAACTGTAGTTGAGCTTGCCAGCAGAACATCAGAAAAAGTGTTCATTCCCTATACAATAGGGGGGGGAATAAAAAGCATAGATGATATAAGGGAGATTCTAAAAAAAGGTGCTGATAAAATATCAATAAATACTTCTGCTTTTAACGATCATTCGCTTGTAGAAAATGCGGCAGAAATATTCGGCAGCCAGTGTATAGTTGTAGCTATAGATGCAAAATACTGCAGAAAAGACTACTGGGAAGTGTTTCTAAACGGGGGAAGAACACCTACCGGTAAGGATGCTGTGGAATGGGCTGTGGAAGCAGAAAAGCTTGGAGCAGGAGAAATACTCCTTACAAGCATGGACAAAGATGGAACCAAAGAAGGCTATGATATTGAACTGACAGGAGCTGTTTCTTCAGCGGTAAATATTCCGGTAATAGCATCCGGAGGTGCAGGAAAACTAAGCCACCTCAGGGATGTAATAAAGTATGCAGGTGCAGATGCTGTACTTGTTGCTTCAATTTTTCATTACGGGCAGCATACTATAAGGGAAGCTAAAGAGTATCTAAGGGCTGAGGGGATTAATGTCAGATTATGATTTATTAAATAAAGTTTTATAAGGATATTTATATGGAAGAAGGTAAAACACTAATACCGGCAATTATACAGGATTACAGGACCAGGGAAGTCCTTATGCTCGCATATATGGACAGGGTTTCCCTTAAAAAGAGCATGGAAGAAGGAAGTACCTGGTTCTGGAGCAGGTCCAGGAATAAGCTCTGGAAAAAAGGTGAGACATCGGGAAACATACAGACCATAAAGGACATAAAATATGATTGTGACAATGATGCCATCCTGATTCTTGTAGACCAAAAAGGGCCAGCGTGTCATACAGGAAACAGGACCTGTTTTTACCGTACACTTACAGATCCTGAAAGGGATATTGATTTTGACAAAAAGATGGAGCCTGTTAGCAAGGGTGAAATAATTAAAAGTCTTAATGATGTGATAAAAAAAAGAATAACGGAAGGCGCAAAGGGTTCATATACTTTTTCGCTGCATAAAAAGGGGCTTGATGAGATATTGAAAAAATTTGGAGAGGAAGCTATTGAAGTAATACTTGCCGCAAAACATCAAAAAAAAGAAGACATCATATATGAAATAAGTGATCTTATATACCATCTTCTTGTCCTTATGGGAGAGAAAAATATTGATCCCGGGCAGATCTATGACGAACTTACATCCAGGAGGAAATAGGAGGATATATTTGGGAGTAAAAAAAAGGATAGCTGTTATAACAAGCGGCGGGGATGCCAGCGGCATGAATGCGGCAATAAGAGCAGTTGCCAGATATGGTATTTATAAAGGGCTCGAGATATATGGATTCTATGAAGGCTACAAGGGTCTTATAAACAATAACTTTATAGTACTGGATCCCGCATCCGTTGGGGGCATCATTGACAGGGGCGGTACATTTCTTTATTCGGCAAGATCTGAAAGATTTAAATGCCGGGAAGGCCAGAAGGAAGCTATCGGAAATATGAAAAATAACGGAATAGAAGGGCTCATAGTGATAGGCGGGGATGGTTCTTTCAGGGGGGCGCACGAGCTGCACAAACAGGGAATAAAAGTTATAGGAATCCCTGCTACCATAGACAATGACATACCCGGTACTGATTACAGTATAGGTTTTGATACGGCCCTTAATGTCATAATAGGGCTAATTTCAAAAATAAGGGATACAGCTTACTCACATGACAGGATATTTGTAATAGAGGTTATGGGAAGGAACTCAGGTATTATTGCCATAAATACAGGCCTTGCCTGCGGTGCAGATTTTATACTTATTCCGGAAAAAAAAGTTGACATAATCGGTATTGCAGAAAGTATAAAAAAGAACAGGGCCAGCAAGAGGCATACACTGGTTATAGTGGCAGAGGGAGCCGCCAGAGCGAGCGAGGTAGCTTCGTCAATAAAACTACTGGTGGGAAGGGAAGTCAGGGTATCTGTGCTCGGACATATACAGAGAGGCGGTTCCCCGACTGCTCTTGACAGGAAGCTGGCAGCTGAATTTGGTAAGAAATCCGTAGATCTTTTGATCGAAGGTAAAAGCGACTGCATGGTAGGAATAAAGGCAATGAAAATAATAACCCAAAAATTTGAAGATATTTTTGAAACAGTAAAGGGTATAGACGAAAGCCTTTATAACCTTACGGACATACTTTCAAGGTGATTGAATCCCAGATTATAACTGGTATATTTGATACAGGAAGAGAACTTCAGGTAAATAATTAGAATTGGTAATATATAAAAGGAATAAAAATTATTACTTAAAGGTGAAGTATTATGTTTAAAGGAGTTTTTACCGCAATTGTGACACCATTCAATGATGATGGAAGCCTTGATCTTGAAAGCCTCGGGAGGTTAATAGAATTTCAGATAGATAATAACATCAATGGAATAGTACCTGTTGGTACAACCGGTGAGAGCCCCACCCTTACAATGGAGGAGCACATAAAAGTTGTAGAATATACATGCAGGAAGGTCAATAATAGAGTCAAAGTAATAGCAGGGGCCGGTTCAAACAATACAGATGAAGCCATAGAACTTTCAAAAGCAGCCGAAAATGCTGGAGCAGATGCAACATTGCAGGTGGCACCTTATTATAATAAACCGACCCAGGAAGGTCTGTACAGGCATTATATAAAAATCGCTGACAGTGTGCAGATACCCCATATAATATACAATATACCTTCCAGGACAGGCAGGAACATCGAGGTAGATACAATGGTAAGGCTTGCCGTTCATCCAAATATTGCCGGAGTAAAGGAAGCGTCCGGAAATATAATACAGATGATGGAAATAATAGAGAAGACACCGGATAGTTTTGCAGTGCTCTCCGGAGATGACAGTATAACCCTTCCTCTTACTGCAGCGGGCGGAAGGGGAGTAATAAGCGTATCCAGCAATCTTTTCCCGGGCCATATGAATGATTTTGTCCAATCGGGCCTGAGGGGGGATTTTGATATGATGGCAAAGCTAAATTATAAACTGATGCCGCTTTTTAGAATGATGTGCATTGAGCAGAATCCCATTCCGATAAAAACAGCAATGGCATTAAAAGGTTATTTGAAAGAAGTGTTCCGCCTTCCCCTCTGCGGGTTAAAACCTGAAAACAGGGAAAAACTGGTAAAATTCCTGGAAGATTTTAAATAACTTTTTAAATATTTTAATCTTTGTAATGGTGCCGAAGGCCGGGATCGAACCGGCACGAACCTCTCGGCCCACTGGATTTTGAGTCCAGCGCGTCTGCCAATTCCGCCACTTCGGCACGATAAAAATCATACAATTTATCAAAGCTATAATCAAGAAAATATATTCTAAGCAGCCTGCTGCAGGGTAAAAATCATATATATTTATTAGCATTGAACAATTTTTGCAAAATACTTATTTAGAAAATATTTATAAGAGAAGAAGTAAAAAATAATAAAAGGACAATTTCAAAAAATGTACTTTTAAAGAATTGGCTTTATTGAATCAGGGCTTCTTTATCTTATATCAATTTTTAGTTAATGTTATAATATAAAAATATTGTTTATAATGAATAAAGTTTTATTGCGTCAGGGTTACATTGATCGAATTTATATTGATTTTTAATTTAAGTTTAAACTTTCTGATTTTAAATCCATAAATATAGATATGCTAAACATTGTGAGCCAGGTATAAATGAAAAAAAGAATGGTTCTTATCGATTCAAATAATATTGCTT
The DNA here is from genome assembly GCA_018400395.1 of Actinomycetota bacterium. Classification (GTDB taxonomy): domain Bacteria; phylum Actinomycetota; class Humimicrobiia; order Humimicrobiales; family Humimicrobiaceae; genus M55B120. The sequence continues at coordinate 2,632 of JAGYMN010000042.1, read as the reverse complement.
ACCGTGCTTTTTATGCCCTTCCTGATTCTATAACGACATATTCGGGAGTAATGACAAATGCAGTGCTGGGCTTTACAAACATGTTTATGAAATTAATAGAAGATCTTAATCCGGAAATAGTGATATGCGCATTCGACAGCAGAGGTATCACTTTCAGACATGAGATGTTTGAAAAGTACAAGATGCACCGCAAGAAAATGCCTGACGGGCTTTACAGCCAGCTTCCCCTTATAAAAGAGGTGATGTGTGCTTTCAATATCAGTTGTGTTGAAAAAGAAGGCCTGGAAGCTGATGATTTACTTGCGAGTATTACAAGAAACACTTCCGGGGAATACGACGAGATTATTATAGTAACAGGTGATAAGGATATGCTGCAGATGGTATCGGACAGGGTAAAAGTGCTATCTTCCAAAAAAAGCATTACTGAAACTATTATATATGATAGAGAAGACGTGGAGGGAAAAATGGGAGTAGGTCCTGAAAGAGTAAGGGATCTGCTGGCTCTTATGGGCGACAGCTCTGATAATATTCCAGGCGTACCCGGTATTGGTCCAAAGACAGCTGTAAAGCTTATAAAAGAATTTGGTAGTCTTGAAGACATATATAATAATATTGATGTTATTAAGAATGATAAAGTAAAAAGTATACTGGTAGAAAATAAAGACCTCGCTATTGTCAGCAAAGAGCTGACAACATTAAAGGATGATATAGATGTGGATCCGAAAATTTTTAAGACCAGTTTTAAGAAGATAAATTATGAAGATGTAAAGGGTATTTTTGAGCAGCTTGAATTTAAAAAACTTCTTGAAAGGCTGCCCAAATATAAAGATATAATCGATTTCAGAAAAAAAGATAATGGAAGTAATGGCATAAAAGCCGCCGAAATAAAACCTATTTTAATGGTAGCGGATGCAGGTATTGAAAAGGTCATTAAAAAAAATGATAATAAGTTATACATTTCCACAATGCTTATAAATCATGAAGCAGAGGGCATTGTACTTTACTGCGGAGGTTCTTTTGCGTATCTTGTCGATGACAGGTTACCTTCTAGTAAAAAGACAATAGAATCATTAAGGGGAATATTTCAGGACAGTGATATAAAAAAATCAGGAATACACCTGAAGCAGGCTATGAAATTCCTGAGAAGATATCATATTGTTATGAAGGGTATTATAAATGATTTTGAAATAATGTATCTTTTGCTTAATCCAGTTAAGGCATCTGCAGATGTATCTGATATATCCAAAAATATTCTGAATATAGATATCGGAAACATCGAATTTCAGCAGGGTGTAAGCTCCCAGGAGCCCGGGACTCTGGATATGGACAGTCAGATGAGGCTTGTCTTCACTGAAGAGAGCAATAGAGAAAAGCAGCAGGAGATTAACCAGGCAATGCTTAAAGGGCTTTCTGTTTTTGAAATTATAGAAAAAAGACTACTTGATCTGATAGAAAAAAACGGACTTATGGATGTATACAGGAAGCTGGAAGAACCGCTGATAGGTATACTTGCTGAAATTGAATACAGGGGTGTGAGCATAGATAAAAGCTATCTCGAAAAGCTTATAAAAGAATATGATATAGAAATTAAAAGATTAACAGAAGAAATATATAAATTGTGTGGAGAAAGATTCAATATTAATTCTTCACAGCAGCTATCAAAAGTCCTGTATGAAAAATTACAGCTTCCTGCTCTTAAAAAGACAAAAACAGGTCTCTCTACTGATGCAGGGACCTTAAAGGCAATAGAGAGCAACTCTCCTGTAATAGGAAAGATACTGGAATACAGGGAAAAAAACAAGTTAAAGAATACGTATATTGACGTTCTTCCGGAGCTTATTGATAATGATGATGGAAGAATACATACAAGTTACAACCAGATGGGAACTTCTACCGGAAGAATAAGCTCAAGTGAGCCGAATCTACAAAATATACCAGTGAGAACCGAATATGGAAAACAGATAAGGAAGGCTTTTATACCCGGGAGAGGCTACGATCTTTTAATGACAGCAGACTATTCGCAGATAGAGCTCAGAATACTTGCACACCTCTCAGGGGATAAAAACCTTATTGCCTCTTTTAACAGAAACGAAGATATCCACAGCAGGACAGCATCTGAATTATTCGACGTAGACTATGAAAATGTCCCGGGAGATCTGAGAAGAAAAGCCAAAGCAGTAAATTTTGGGATAATATATGGTATGACAGAATTCGGACTTGCGAGCAGGCTCTCGATAAGTGGGGAGGAAGCGGCAGAATATATAAAGAGGTACTTTGAAAGATATCCCGAAGTGGGCAGATATCTAAAAGGTCTAATTGAAAGTGCTTCAAGTAAAGGTTACTCTACAACAATTTTTGGCAGGAAGAGATACATAAGGGAACTTGGGAGCAGTAACGGAAGGCTCAGGAGTCTTGGCGAGAGATTTGCTGTTAATACCCCTATCCAGGGTAGTGCAGCGGACATTATGAAGCTTTCTACAATAAAACTTTATAAGGATCTAAGGTCCAAAAATATTGATAGTAATATTATTCTCCATGTCCATGACGAGCTGGTACTTGAACTAAGGGAAACAGATTGTAAAAAAGTTGAAAAAATTGTAAGGGAATCAATGGAAAACTGTGTAGAGCTAAA
>JAGYMN010000041.1 GCA_018400395.1 Actinomycetota bacterium | reverse complement strand
ATAATATTATATCAGGATTATTTTTATTTTAAGATACGGTGAATCTATGAAAAATAACGGCTTTCTGCAGTGTTTTTTCTACTGTATAAACCGTAAATATAGCCGGATGCTTTGGCAATGTCTATATATATAAGCAGGAGGGGTATCAATAAGATTGCAGCAATGATCCTATTTTTTGGCGGCCTGCATCCTTCGTTTCCGTCCCATCTTATAAACAGCCTGAAATATGACCTATAACAGTAAAAAGCTGCAGGTGCTGCAAGTATCAGAAATACCCATGGATTTATAAGTATTCCCGTTAATACTGCTGCAGCAAATATAAAGCCTGAAAGAAATCTTATAAAATGCCTGAGTGGGTACATCTTACCGAGGGCATCTCCCTTTGCGTATCTAAAAAACTGCCTGAATATATCACTCAGGCTATCCCGCATCTTCCAGTAGACAACAGCTTCTGGATTAAACATGATCTCATATCCCTTTTCCTTTAAATTGAAATCAAACTTCATATCTTCCCCGTAATCAAGGTACTGCGGATAACCCCCCGCTTTTTCCCAGTGAGTTTTCCTGAAACAAATATTCCTTGACGAAGGCATATACCTGTCTCTCTTTATTTCATTGAGTCCCGGCATGATGCAGAGCGCCAGCAGATCCTGGATAAAACTTACGCACAACGGGTAATTCATACCGCCGTTTATCTTGATTTTGCTACCGTCCATACCGCTGTTTATTTCTTCCAGCCACCGGGGGTCCAGGATACATCCTGCATCACTGGAGCTGATAAAACTGCAGGATGAATTGATAATGGCCGTATTCCTTCCCACCGATATTTTTGCTCCGGCTTTTTTTATCAGCCTTACAGTAATAAGGCGGGGCTTTTCATTCTCAGCCCCTTCACCATAATATATTTTTAGGAATTCAGTTCCTTCCCGGCGGGCCAGGCCCCTGAAGAATCCGTCAATAACCTCAAAAGTGCCGTCCTCTGAACCGCCGTCTACTATCACTATTTCCGATGGCAGGACAGTCTGATCCATAAGGCTTCCAAGGAACTGGCGTATGGAGGACGCTTCATTATATACAGTGGTAATAAAGCCTGTCTTTTCAAGTACTCTCTTGCCTCTTATTTTTTTATTAAACATATTCAGAAACCGGGACCTCCTCTTTTTTATTTATAAGACCTACCGCCAAAATACAACCTCACAGCCCTGATATACCTGGGGACCCTTTTCTGTTTTTTTATATCCCTGTTAAAGACCGAAATCAGAAAGAATACTGCTATGCGGTTTACCAGACCAATAAAGTACAGAAGACTTACCAGTATTGCATGAAGCTTTGAATAGTTTTTTAAAAAATACAGCCTGCGGGCTCTCCATAACTGTGATTCCCTCAGGGCCATATCCACGGAGGCTACTGCCGCATCTTCATGCTGGATCGTGTAAAAGGGGTAATAATAATTCCTTAATCCTTTACGGTAAAGCTTAAGACACAGGTCTGCATCCTCGCTGTACATGAAATAATCGCTGTCAAAACCGCCTGCTTCTTCAAAATACTTTCTTTTTATCATCAGAAATGATCCCGATAACCAGTCCACCTGCGCACAATTTTTATGATCCCACCATGTCATAAAATACGAACCGAAAACCCTGCTCCCGGCAAATATTTTATGAAGGAAAAAACTTTCATAAAATTGCCTGGATATGGAGGGAAATGAGCGGCAGCTGTGCTGCAGCCTGCCATCGGTTCCAATGATCTTTACCCCCAGCGCCCCTGCATCATCATTTGAAAGGTAATATGAAACTACCTTCCCGAAATTGCCTTCAATTATCTTGCAGTCAGGATTCAAAAAAAGTAAAAAACGGCCCGAAGCTTCCGAGGCCCCCCTGTTTGAAGCCCGGCCGAACCCAATATTTTCTGTATTCTCTATCAGCCTGAATCCAGTATTTTTACTGCAGAACTCCTTTACGTATGTTCCACTTGTATCGGTCGAAGAGTTATCAACAACGATTGCCTCATACAAAATAAGGGGCATTCCCTGGCCAAAATACTTTTTTATGCTTGAAAGACAGCCTTCTATAAAACCGCTGCCATTATAGTTTACTATTATAATGCTGAGATCTGTCATTTCTAGATTATCTTTATTTCCCGGGTCATTCAAATACCGTCTAACAATTCATTAATTATTGCGAGCAGGTCCTTTTCAAATCTTTTATTAGAGAATCTCTGGCAGTTAATTACAGCATTTCTCCTTATGGGCCCCGGGTCTATCTTTCCCCTTATTATATCAATGGTTATTTTAGAAAGCTCTTCCAGGTTTTCAAAAAAGAAACCGTCTATCCCATTTTTTATTATTTCCTTCTGCCCGCCCTTATTTATTACCACAGGTATGCACCCTGCCGACATGGCCTCCACTGTCGTTATTCCAAAATGTTCGAATTTCTCCGGATGTGAATTCTCATCTTCCCCGAGACCTGCTGCATGCCAGAAAATAGAGGCTTTCTTAAATAATGAAGCCAGACCGTCAAAAGAAATATTCTCCATTATTCTAACAGGGTAGCCTTCTGATAGCTTCCTTATATTTTCCACATATTTTTTGTGCTCTGCCCTGCCGGATACCCCTCCGGCAAGATAAAGCCGGTATCTTTCCATATCCCGGGGATAATCCTCAAGCATTTTTATAAAAGTCCGGACAAGCTCGTATTGCTTTTTGTTATGGTGCTCGGGGAAGAACCTGCCGACGCTTAGTATTATCTTTTCCTTTACCGTGCTTTCTCTGCATGCAAAGCTTTTCGTGTCTACCGGAGGAAAAAGCACTGTGCTTTCTTTTCCCCATAATCTCTTAACCCAGCCTGCTGTATATTCTGATATTGAGATTATTTTATTATAGCTTTCAAGGAACTCGAGATTTTTAGGGTAGGTTACCAGAAATAAAGGTACATATCCGATCAGCTTAAGCAATAATTTCTTTAAAACGCCCCTGCTGCCTTCATCATAGACTGCAACCCCCAGGATCCTTGAATCTGCCGAAGACCCGTCGCTGTCTGAAGGGATAAAAGTATCAGAAGTTACAACAATTCTGTAACGGTTTTTATCCTCTCCTGTGCCCGGGATAACAACAGTTTTCTTTTCCCCTCTTGAAAGAACCGTCCTGTATATAAACTTTTTTGCATCTTCTGGGCCTTCCTGGGAGTCATCAGGGAATAGATTTGCCTCCACCCCTACATTCATATCGGGTATGGAGCTGGTCAGGGGATTTTTTATACCCAGTGCGAATTTATTTTTCCTGCCTGTTTCAATAACTGCCCTTCCCGTGGTCCAGCTGCCCCTTCCGAGCATGAAACGCTTCGGCTGATATATGCCCTCTTTTACCTCTATTTCAGTAAACCCCCGTGTAATCTTTGAAGCAAGCCTTAAGATCCAAACGGCCGGGACCCTGAAAAAAAATAAAAGGAACCGGTGCACAAAATTAAAATCTACATCAAACGGTGTAGGGAAATAACAAATGTAAATATTCCTCCTTCCGTATGCCGGAAGGGCGCTCAGATATGTCGCATTTATGAAAAGATGGTATTTTTCGGTAAATCCCCTTATATATTCATCAGATATATAGGGAAATACTTTAAGCTCCACTTTTGACAGGTCGAGGTTCAGCCCCCGGGATATGCTTTCTGTATCTGCATATATGTCCGTTACGAGATCGACACTGTATCCCGGCACACTGGAGAGGATCTCGGCCATTTTACAGCTGTACCTTTCACCCCCGCCGGCAGTAGATAAATACCTATCGTAGATTGCAATCTTTGTCATAATCAGTAAAAGCAGTGCAAAGGATTTTTAAAATTCCCTGAACCATTCCTTTATACGGGAATCGCTTATCTTTTTCCCAATTCTTATCCTGATCCTTTCAGGGAGAAATAATAAAAGAAGGTACGTCAGCTTTAAGAAAATCTTAAATCTTATTCCAATATCTATCCTCTCTGTCTTCATCCTTCTTAAAAGCCGTATAAAATGGGAAAAAGCATTGATTATCCCCGAGGCTGCAAATGCAGCCTGGCTTCTTGCAAACAGGGTAAGCCATCCGCATTTGAATATCATAAGCAGCCGGTTTAGAAGTACGTGGTAAGTAAAATTATAGGACCATTCGCTCCCGGAGCCGCAGTGGTGATGCCTTACCAGCGCATTGGGGGTGAAGAAATGTTTCCATCCCTTAAGCCTTGCCCTCCATAAAAGGTCTATATCTTCATAATAGGTAAAAAAATAGGAATCGAAAAAGCCTGTCTCTTCAATCATCCTCCTGTCCATCATAAAACTGGCCCCGCTCAGGGCAAATACCTCCTCCACCCTGTTATACTGTCCTTCATCAAAATTCATAAACCCCCTGTCCATGCTGTATAATGAATGGTTTACCTTGACTCCGCAGCTGTTTATTATATCTTTTTTACTGGTATAAAATTCAGGAGTGATTATAAGCTTTATCCATCTGGGCCTTTTCCCCACCTTTATTTCCTCAAGAATCTTATCACCTGCAACAATACTTACCATGTTTGGTGAAATCTCTGATGATAATTTGATCTCGAGACAGGTTTCCCTTTCATCGTCAAAAACCGGTATGCCCATCAGGGCATTTCCCGATGTCCACCTGAAAGCCCTACCTCTGCCGTCTGATTCGGCCGGATAAAAGCCCTCGATATATTTTATTTCAGAGGATGCCCAGCGGTCTCCCTCTATCTTCCTTACGGTATAAGATCCTGGATACTTTACTCTCGCATCCGTTATTTTTACTCCGAGTCTTCTCATATCCTTTCCGCTATCCCTGCTGCCGGATATTATCTGAAGCGGCAAATAAGGCCAGTAAAATACTACCTTTGGGCCCACAGCCCCTATTTTTGAATCTTCTGAAGACATTTTATATATGGAAAGCATTTCCCTCAGCCAGCCGGGATCCACAATACAGTCATTGTTTATAAGGGCTATATAATCCCCCCCGGCACGCTTCAGGCCTTCGTTGTTCCCGCCTGCATACCCCCTGTTTTGGCCAAGTTTTACCACCTCTACTCCGGGGAATTTTTTTTCCACAAAGCTTACTGAACCGTCGTCAGAACAGTTATCTACCATTATTACCTGCAGCCTGTCCTGAGGGTAATCTAATTTTTCAATAGAATAAAAAAGGTCGTCAAGATACTTCTTTCCATTCCAGTTAACCGTTATTATTGATATTAAGGGGTCGTCTTCCCGGGGCAATTAATACCTCTCAGTTAGAATATTTTTTATCCCTGTGACATTAACATAATTGATATAAAATCACCTGCCCGGTTATTCCTGCATCTCTTTCCAATACCGGAACCTTTATCACAGAGACCAGAATAAATATTAAGCGCGTAAAAGGATATACAAACTTTTTCTCCTATGCGATTCATTTAATCTATTCTTATATCAGATTTATGTTTTAAAATCTACTTTTTCTTTGCCAGGTAATATCTGTGGCTGACAGAAAGGCCCAGCAGCACGTCTATATTATCAAGATCCCTCATGACTGTTTCCAGCTTCTCCTTTATGCCGGATGTTTCAGTTTTTGACTTCTTTTTTTCATAAAGGCTGTCAAGCAGTGACCTGATACTTTTTACGTCATAGCCCAGACCTTTTATTTCATTATAGAGTGTCCTGAAAACGTTGAAATAAATGAGCAGCATCCTCTCACGGTTTTTGCGGTTAAGTTCGTTTATCTCATTATTTATCTGCAGGTGTATATTATTGCTAAGATTCATCATGGATTTATTATAACTTCTTCTCATATTCTCAAAATACATGCTGGTAAGCAGGTAGGCATATTTTTTAAATTTTCCCTTTAATGATTGATCATCTTTAAATTTATCGGATTCCAGAATATCAAAACTCCCCAGAAGATCCAGGTCCTGGAACTTACTTCTATCAAGACCTATTTCAAAAAGCTCAAAAAGTTCGTTTGTACCATAAACTTCCCCGAGTTCTTTATCTCCTGTTACCTGTTTAAATTTCTCTATCATATCCTGCATGCCCTTATCAAGTATTTCAAAACCCGCTTCCTTAAAAACAAGACCGACAGTGAAATCATCTATCATTATATCGGTGCTGCTGCCGTCTCTTCCGCCTTTAAGCTGCCTGCCCAGCCCCTTCCTTCCGGGAAGTGAAATAAAAAGCAGGCCGCCTTTTTTAAGTTTTTTTTCAATGACGCTTACCAGATCATAGAATAAACGGGGGGAGACCTTATCGAATGGGTCCATGGCTATAACTCCATCAAATTTAGTCCTCTGTGTTATTCTTGATTTAAGCAAACCGATTTCGTCGATGCCGTTTCCGCTTTTTTTATCAGGCTTCATACCCTCAACTTCCAGGTAGAAAATCTTACCCACATCGCCTTTCTCTACCATTTTTTTATCCCTGAGCCTGTTTTTTGTTATCATCAATACATTCGTGCTGCCTTCAAATTCCTTTTTTATTATCCTGCTGAATCTGCTGTTCTGGAATTCGACCATTTTGTGTATCTCTACCTTATCAGCTGCAAAATACGGGTTTTTGCAGTATTTTACCAGGGGCTTCGAAACATTTTCCCAGAAAAACCTGTGCCTGATCTTTTTCAGGTTCTTTCTATATATATCCTGAAGGCTCTTATTTAAAAGCACGCTCTCGATTACCCTGGCAAGCTGGGTGGTATCCTCATATTTTACCACCTCTCCTATATTTTCTTCCCTTACCATCTTTGCAATTGAATCTCCTTCTGTGGTTATAACCGGCAGGCCTGCCCATATATAATCCATCACCCTGGTCCTGTAGGAGAATTCAGTTTCTATTCTTTCAAGGTGTATTGAAAGCCCTGCATCAGATTCAAGAAGAAGGGTCTGTCTGTCAGTATACGGCGTCCACTCATTGAAAAAAATCTTATCATTGTACAGGCCCAGCTCTTTGGAAAGCTTAATTGAATCCAGGCATTTTCTCATCTCCGGCAACTTGGGATCAGGATGCTTTACGCCCATAAAGATAAGCTTTATATCATCCCTGCTTCTTGAGACTTCCCACATCGCCTTAATCGCTGTAACCGGGTCCAGCCAGTTCCATATGCCTCCACCCCATAGCACCAGCTTATCATCTTCTTTGATGCCGGGGATAATACTTCTTACTACAGAGCCGGATTTTTTTGGAGGTTCCGAAGGTATGCCGAATGTTACTACATCTATAAAATCCCTGAAAGTATAATCTTTATCATAGTTATAGGTATTGATCCTGCCGATAGCTGACAGCATCCCGGTCCAGTAATCCCTCTGTTTTTCAGAAGCGCATATAAAATAGTCTCCTATTGCAAGCTGGAGCTTTATAAGATTGTTATTGTTGTAATCTATCCTCAGCCTTTCGCCAATATCCCTGTCACTGAACATCTCAAGGCTTTCAAGATTAAAGGGGTTATAAAGATCAACAATTATCTTTCCGGAGAAATTTTTAAGCATTGGGAAGTAATATAGTAAATGGCCCTGTATCATTATCACTTCAGCATTCTCAAGATTGCGCATGAGGCTATCAGGATTTTTTAAATTATAACGTCTGGTTTTAACCCCTTCTATTCCTATATCTGCCTTATTGGGGATATGAAGGGTAACATCCATAAATCCTGATAGGATCTTTGAAAATTCATAAAATCTTATACCGGGGCCTGCCATTTTCTTCCCGACAATGTCGAAACTAATTATTGAAATTTTCTTCAAATTTCTCTTGCTGGAAGCCTTCATCTGCATCCTACAGCCCTCCGTTTAATAAAACAAAAATATAAAAGCACCATTCATTTTAACTCTATTCTATTCAATATAAAATGATTTTTTAACCTCACGCAGAGGTTGAAAATAAAAAAGAATGCATTCATAAAATAAGCATAGAGAAGCGGTTCTGCCTGTCCGGCGGCTGCTCCCCCCAGCAGCCATCTTATTTCAGCAGGTATGAATATTCTTAAAAGTTCAGGCAGGTCCATATTTATTACTGCGCACCTGATCCGGTTTTTATGGTAACTGCAGTAAAATTTTTTACTGAATTTTTTCGAAGACGATCCTTCAAAATGGCGGCATACTGCAGAAGGATTGGATACTGTCCTCCACCCTGCCTCCTTTATCCTCAGACAGTAGTCCAGTTCTTCAAAATATACGGGCCGGTAGCCGCTGTCAAAACCTCCTGAATCATAGAACAGCGAAAATATGGTAGCGAAAAATGCCCCTGTCACATAATCAGCCTCTATAAGGCTGCTGCTTCCGGCCATGTGTCTTACTACATCCGGTTCAATATCGCCTCCCGGTGTATTAAAAACAGGTATCCTGAGAGGATAATCCTTCCCGGCACCCTGATGGTATGTTATAAAATTCGGGGTTATTCTGCCTGCCATATGCTGCACCTTTTCACCTTCATAATCCAGCACAAGACCTCCGCATACTCCTATATCAGGCCTGCCTGAGAATTTTTCCCCACCGAAGGTGCCTGCAAGTTTTTCAAGCGCATCAGGATAAAGGGATACATCGGGGTTTAAAAGCACTAGATATCTGAAATCACCTTTTCTTACCGGCCTCCTTCGTCTTTTAAATACGGCAAGATTTACTGCACCGGCAAAACCAATATTCTTTTTAAGGCGGATCATTTTGAAATTATTGCTGTCAAAGACAGCCGTCTGGTTCCTGAATTCCCTTACTTTTTTTATAGTATCGTCGTCCGAACCATTATCTACCAGTATGATCTTCCAGTCCGTATAAGATTGTACCGAAATGGACCCCAGGCATTCTTCAATAAAACCGCTGCTGTTATATGTTACAATTACTATTAGACTTCTTCCATCCATATTTAGGACCCGACTCCGTGTTTACTGCGGATTTTCCTGAATGCTATTTTTATATAATTATATATCCTGTATGGAAATTTTGCCTTTACAACACCTTCAAGTTCAGAGATTTTCATATCCCTTTCTTCTATCATCTTCTTCTGGGCTGAGGCAATCCTTTCCATATTTTTCAAAGCTTCTTCCCTTTCGAAAAAAATCTTCCTTTCTTTACCATAATCAGGTGCTGCAGCAGGCTCTTGCACCCATTCCTGGAGAGCCGTTGTGGTCCTGTTGAAGTTAAACTCCCGCATTCCGAATTGCCTTCCCCTTTCACCGGTATCTTTTGTTTTTTTCCTGTCAGAAGCAAGCATCGCCAGTTTTTCTGCCAGGTCATGCGGATCACCCGGCCTGAATACAAAACCTGCTCCCGCAGCAGCCATCTGCTCTGTGAGTTCGCACACATCAGATGAAAGAACGCACAGGCCTGCCCTGAACCAGTCAAGTATCCTGTTCTTGCTGCCCAGGCGTACCTCATATATGTCTTTGTCTACATTTATGCCGGCATCTGCCTCCAGGTAATGATCGGGTACCTCTTCTCCGGGGATCCAACCCTTCATTAGAAAGCGGCCTGCGAATCTGCTTGACTCTATCATCGAAAGAAAACGGGGATAAGTCTTTATATCCTGTTCCGGTATTTCGCCTCCTGTTGATACAAATTTTATGGAAGGGTCACTTCCCATGGCTTCTGTAATACCCTTAAAAAGCGTGTCCACATCTGTCCAGGTATTATATCCCCCCGACCACAGCACCACAAAATCATCCCTTTCAATGCCGTTTCTTCCCCTTATGACATCATTCTTATGAATGTAGCCCTCGGCAGGCATCCCGCAGGGAATGGTATTTGTAAATTCATATCCGGCAGTAAATCTGTTAAGCCGCCCTGCCGCGCCCAGTTCTCCTATGGTAGCATATTCCTGCCTCTTTGATACGCATGAAAAAATATCAGCCGTACTTATTATATTATACTCGCTGTTCCAGTAATGAAAGAGCGGCGAATCATCACCATCTACAGAGGCCCTGGCCTGGGCTTCCGCCATAACGTGGCCAAAAAGGTCTGCCCACAGGGGAGGTGTCTTTAAGGTACCGTATATGGAGGCAAGGCTTTCCTTTATTTTTGAACCGTAGAATGAGGGATAAAATGTGCATCCGACCAGGCAGTCTGGTTTGAAATCCCGGGCTATTTCAGTAAGTACGGCTGTATCCGTAAAATCCTTCTCTGCCAGTATGTGGTATTCAAACCTGTACTTTCCCGTACTGAAGTCCTTAATGCTGATGCTTTTAAAATCACCTGGATATGCTGAAGGTATGGCGTATCCGACTACACACAGGTCATGCCCTTTCTCCAGCAGGGGACGTGTAAACTGCCAGGTCCTTATTCCTGTACCGTAGACCTTTCTTATGTTCTCAAAAGGCATGGGGCTCATGCCAAGTATCATTATTCTCTTGCCCGGCATACAATCCTTTCAGATTTTTGGGCTGTAATATTTTCCTGTCAATGTCTATTATATCAATTATTTATCTAATCGTAATAAAAACTGCCCGGCCGCAGCAAAGCCCGGCAATCCTTTATCCGGCGGAAAATTATTGATTCTAAATACATGCCTGTTTGTACAAATAAGTTTTTTATAATACTATAATAAAAACCCGGAAAATTGAAAGATTTTTAAAATTTTTTTCTAAGCTTCTTATAGTTGCATCCTTGTTATTAAA
>JAGYMN010000040.1 GCA_018400395.1 Actinomycetota bacterium | reverse complement strand
CAATAAAATCAAAAGCATAAGGGCATTCAACAAGTTTAAAAGGGATCCTAAAGTAAAAAGGCATCTCTTTCAGCTTAAACTCATTATAATCCAGTATAAAGAATTCTCCGTCTTTTTTTAATGCGTTATATGTGTTTTTGATAATATTCTTTCTTTTATCCTGGGGGAATCCATGCAGTACAAAAGAAATAAAAGCTTTATCAAAATGCGTTCTATATCCAAGGTCCTGTTCAATCCTGCCGGGGATTATTATGGCATTCGTAAAAACCGAACATCTTTTATTGAATTGGTCAATCATCTCTTCTGAAATATCAAATCCTACCAGCTCTCCTTTATTAGAAAGCTGCTCCAACATCAAACAGGCATTTCTGCCCGTTCCTGCTCCAAGATCGATTATTTTATTTTCGGGCCTGATTTTCATTAAAGAAATTACTTTTTGAATAAAAAGGGAATACCGGCCAAGCGTTATGGTATTCATTAATGAATCATAATGCTTTGCTGTGAATCCTCTTATTTCTACTCTTGGTTTTGAGTTCATTTTAAAATTTTACTGAAATTCCAGACATACTTTTTTTGAAGCCTGTGTTCGTGTATTATTATACCAGAGATCTCCCTGTCCAATTTAAAGCCTGAATTTAATATAACTTGTTTGAGTTTGCCTGAATCAGTATGTTCCGGATAAACTGAAATTAACCCATAATCTTTTAAAATCCTGTATGATTCTTCTAATAATAACTTTAGTTTTTCATCATAGGCAGAAAAATACCAGAATATATCATATAGAAGTACTATATCTACTGACCCATCAGCCAGGGGTACTGATCTGTCAAACTCCAGTTCTATTATATTTATATTTTTAAGATTTTCTAAATAAAATTTCTCTCTTAATCTGTCAAGTTTATCCTTATTCATATCCATGGCATATACAGTACCATTGCTCCCGGATATTTTTGCGGCTGGTATGGTATAATTTCCTTCGCCACAGCAGCAATCAAAGACTATATCCCCCTTTTTAATACCTGCCTGTCTAAGAAATATTACCCCATATTTATTTACCCATTTATCGGTTTCAGACATTTTTATATGGTAATCCTTTGTATTTCGTCCCTTATTTAATCTTAATAAAATGATTAAGAAATTATTCAAATAATATAAATGATAAATCAAATTTGTATATTATAAAGCAAAAAGGGCAGTCAGGATATTTGAAAGGAGGGTCAATTTAAAGAAGGCCTGACTACCCTTTAAATAAAAAGACGCAGATAATTATTATAAGTTTTAAAAAATTTTAATTTTTTTTATACGGTAAGAAAAGCCTGTGCGCATGCGAGATAAGTAATATAAAAGGCCTTTCCCGGCCTGCGGTATTCAGACATCTAAAAGTACTTGAAAATTCAGGTCTAATAGATTATAAAAAGGACGGGACCCGGGTAAATTACAGTATTATAAAAATTATTATTTGATTATAGTAGAATAGGAGCTGGTCGGACAATGAAATTATATCTGGAATGCATACCCTGCTTTATCAGGCAGGCACTTGAGGCAATAAATATGTTCACAGATGATCAGGAGTTAAAAGAAAAAATAATGAGGGAAGTCCTGAGGGCGACATCTACTTTTGATGCCGAAAGCATAGGGCTGATGACAAATGCTAAAATACAGAGGATATTAAAAAAGTATGCACATTCGGGCGACCCATATAAAAAGGAAAAGAAAAAGATGAACCTTATCTGCATGGATATGGCAGATGAAGTTACTAATATCATTGAAGATTCTGAAAGGCCGTTTGAAACAGCACTTCGAATAGCAATAGGAGGAAATATAATTGATTTCGGACAGGGCAATAATATAGAAGCAGGAAAAATAAGAGGTGCCATTAAACAGGCTCTTGGACAGGAGCTGGATAATTCCACGATAAGCAGGTTAAAGGAAGAGATAGGAAAGGCAAAAAAAATATTATATATTGGTGACAATACGGGAGAAATAGTCTTTGACCGCATATTTATCGAAAAGTTTTTCCCTGTTGACAGGACAGTATTCGCAGTCAGGGGAGGACCGGTAATGAACGATGCTACTATAGAAGATGCTCAGATGACAGGAATGGCAGACACTGTAAAGGTTATAAGCACGGGAATAGATATGGCCGGGGCGCTTCTGCCCTGCTGTTCTGAAGAATTTATGAAAGAATATAAAGAAGCCGATGTCATAATATCCAAAGGAATGGGAAATTATGAAGCCCTAAGTAATGAGGATAAGAATATATTTTTTCTTATGAAAGTAAAATGTCCCGTGATAGAGGATAGCCTTAAGGGTAAATACAGGCTTGGTGATATATTAGTTGATGACCTTGAGTATTTGAAAAATAAGAATATCGAGGAGACAGTACGCTGAAATTAATGAGATAATTCAGGGTATAGAAAAATTTTCTTTTATAATATATCCTGTAAATTCGTATTTATTATAACGGATGGAAAAAATAAAGAAGTTTATAAACGTTATTTTGATCTTATTAGCTATTTCAACTATGATGGTGTTCGCTGAAAATATGATCCCATTAAATGAGACATACGGGCTTCCTAAAAAACAGGCAGATGATGCGTATAGGGGAGATGAAGAGATTATTGCTGATACCATAGCTTTCAAGGATAGGATGATCTATCCTGACAGGTCAGTGGATGAAAAACTTTTTGAGCAGAAAACGGATTACAACATATATGAAAAGGCAAAAGGCAGCGAGGGCAAAGAAAGCAACCCTGCTGACTCAGGAATATATTACACGAAAAATGGAGGTTCTAAAAAGCAGGGGGAAGCTGAAGCGTCTGGTCTTACAGGAGTTGTGCTCAGTTACTATAATTCTGCTTCTGCAAACGATAAGAATAAGGAAGATAACCCGGAAACAGGTGATGGAGAAGATATTGATTTCGAAGATGTCGAGAATATTAAAATAGAAGTGGATCTTGAAAGCCAGAAAGTCATAATTTTTTACAGAGGCAGTGCTGTAAGAGAAATGATATGCTCGGGAGGTGCGCCTGAATCGCCAACGCCAGTGGGTGAATTTGTGACATCAGAAAAAATTGAGTATTCGTGGGTCGATCGGTTTGATATGGGGGCGTATTACTGGGTGAGATTCTTCGAAGACTATCTTTTCCATAGCGTGCCATTTGATGAAAATGGGGAAATGATAACCGGGGAGTTTGAGAAACTGGGAGAACCTGCCAGCCACGGCTGCATAAGACTCAGTCTGGATGACGCAAAATGGTTTTATGAAACTATTCCTCTGGGAGCAAAGGTTTTGATCCATTAGAAAATAATATTACAGTAAGATTTTTGTTTACTGTGAATAGTATTTTTGTCTGGTAAAATGTTATACAAATACGGTCCTTTAGTTAATTTCTCGTTAATTATAAATTAGATTAAATGTATATAAAAAGTCTCGAATTAAGAAATTTCAGGAATTACAATCATATAAACCTTGAATTCGATAAGGGATCTATACTTTTTACAGGAAATAATGGTAATGGAAAAACCAACCTTCTGGAATCCATACATTATCTTTCGGCCGGCCGTTCCCACAGGACATATATACAGGATGAACTTATCAGGTGGGGCAGTGAATATGCGCTGCTCAGGGCATGTATAGAATCCGGTGATGAAAGTAAAATGCATATATTAGAAATTGAAATAAGAAAAAATAATAACATAAAGATCAGGATGGACGGAGTATATCAAAAAAAGAAAGCGGATTTTATTTCACTGGTTCCCTCGGTAATCTTTTCACCCGACGATTTAAAGATAATAAAATCGAATCCGGGTACACGAAGGGATTTTATGGACTCGATACTGGAGAAGATTTTTAAGGATTACTACCGCCTGAAGCTGCAGTATAACAAGATCCTCCTTCAGAGAAACAGTCTGCTAAAAAGTACAGAGGGAGCACTCAGTAGCAATCACCGGAGCACTCTTGAGGTCTGGAACCAGAATCTTGTTAAATATGGAACTGAAATAATTTTAATGAGACTCAATCTTTTAAGAAGCATAGTCCAGCAGTTTAATAGTTATGTTAACGCATTATTTGATAATGCTGATCCTGATATAGAGTATGTTTTTAGCTGGGATAGAGATGGAAAAACTGAAAACTGCGGAGACGGTAAAACCCTTTATGGAGAAAACCATACAGATATAATTGATGGAGAATCAATAAGAAAAATATTTATGGATAAATTGAATGAAAGCCTTGATAGAGATCTGGCAAACAGGACAACTAACATTGGACCCCAAAGAGATGATTTTAAAGTTTTTTTCAAAAATAAAGATGTAAGGGCATTCGGCTCACAGGGACAGCAGAGAATTTCTTCTATAAGTCTTAAATTATGTGAATTATATATTATAAAAAAGATGCTTAAAAGAGAACCTGTTCTTCTTCTGGATGATGTTCTTTCAGAGCTTGATATCAAAAGAAGGGAAAAACTTGTAGGAGTTATCAATAGAAATTCCCAGACTTTTGTCACTTCGGCAGATAGCAGCCATTTCGATTGTCTTGATATTGATTTTCACAAAAAATATTTAATTGAAGATAATGAAGTTAAGATGGTTAAATGATCCATTGATTAAAAACGGTGTATTTCAAATGAAAAAACCTGAAGAGATTGGAAATATAATAAATTCTATTGTGAAGGGGATGGGTATAAGCTCGAAATTGAAAACTTCCGGGATTTTTAACCACTGGAAGGAAATAGTTGGTGAAGAAATTGCAAAAAGGTCCAGTCCTGAAAAGCTTATCCGGGGTACTTTATATATATCTGTTTCGAGTTCTACGTGGGCAAGTGAGCTCAGTCTCATGTCGGTTCAATTGATAGAGAAGATAAACGCTTTTGCCGGAGAAAAGGTTGTAAAAACTATAAGATTCAGAACAGATCTTTAAAATTCTTTTTTTCATATATTGACTAAATCTGCGGCAAAATATGATATAATATCATATGGTAAAAGCTATATTTTTAGTAATTTTAATTAATGTTTTATATTAGGATCATTAAGGGTAATGAGTGAAATAGTCATTTTATCTGGCACTTATTTTCCTCTATCCTCGTTTAAAAAATAATAATTTTAGGTTAAAAAAGGGGACTTTTTTGAAAAAATCGAGTTATGATGCTAAAGACATTACGGTACTTGAAGGTCTTTCTGCAGTAAGAAGAAGACCCGGGATGTATATAGGTTCTACAGGGACCAGGGGACTCCACCATCTAATATATGAAGTTGTTGATAACAGCATCGATGAGGCAATGGCCGGATACTGTGACAATGTGCTAGTTGTATTAAATAAAGATAATTCGGTCACGGTTATCGATAATGGGAGAGGCATACCTGTAAAAAATATCGAAAAGTATAACAAGCCTGCAGTTGAGATAGTGCTTACGAAACTCCATGCCGGTGGAAAGTTTGGCGGCAGAGGGTATAAAGTCTCAGGGGGCCTTCACGGGGTCGGCATATCTGTGGTTAATGCACTTTCAGAAAAATTAAAAATAGAAGTAAGAAGAGAAGGCTATATATACAATCAGGAATATAAGAGGGGAGAGCCCACAGGTCCCCTGAAAAAATGTGAAAAGACCAAAAGTCATGGGACAGCAATAACATTTTATCCGGATACGAAAGTTTTTGATGACCTTGATTACAAATTCGAGATACTTTCCAGCAGGATGAAGGAGATGGCATTTCTCAATAAAGGTTTGAAGATAACACTAATAGATATACGGGAAGAACCCCAGAAAAAAGAAGAATATAAATATGATGGCGGTATAATTGATTTTGTAAGCTATCTCTGTGAAAAGAAAGACCCCCTGCATAAAAAGGTAGTTTACATTTCCAATAAGGATGCAGATCACGAAGTAGAGATTGCGATGCAGTATACATCAGGCTATTCAGAGAGCATATTCTCATTTGCCAATAATATAAACACAACCGAAGGAGGTACACACCTCAGCGGTTTTAAGGGGGCTCTTACAAGGACAATAAATGATTATGCCAGAAATAATAATATCCTTAAGGAAAAAGATGAAAATCTTTCTGGTGAGGACGTAAGGGAGGGTCTGACCGGGATTATAAGTGTCAAACTTAAGGACCCCCAGTTTGAGGGGCAGACTAAAACTAAACTGGGAAACAGTGAAATAAAGGGTTTCGTAGAATCAACGGTAAATACAAAGCTTGCCGAGTTTATGGGCGAGAACCCTTCAATTGCACGGGCTATTGTAAATAAGGGGATTGATGCAGCCAGGGCAAGGAATGCAGCAAAAAAGGCACGGGACCTTACACGAAAAAAATCCCTCCTGGAAAGCGGTTCACTTCCAGGCAAGCTGGCGGACTGCTCAATAAATGATCCCAGGTTTATTGAAATATATCTTGTCGAAGGAGATTCTGCTGGAGGAAGTGCCAAGCAGGCCAGAGATAGGAGATTTCAGGCAATATTGCCATTACGCGGTAAAATACTGAATGTCGAGAAAGCAAGACTTAATAAGATTCTTTCAAGCAATGAGATTCAGGCTATGATAACCGCATTTGGTGCCGGAATAAGTGAAGATTTTAAAATTGAGAATTCCAGGTACCAGAAGATAATTATTATGACTGATGCTGATATTGACGGGGCCCATATAAGGACATTGATTCTTACATTCCTTTACAGATATATGCCCGGACTTATTGAAGCAGGTTATGTGTATATTGCGCAGCCGCCCCTGTATCAGGTTAAGAATGGTAAGGAAGTAAATTATGCGTATACCGAGAAAGAACTGGATAAACTCAAGAATAAATATAAGGGCAAGAAATTAAATGTACAGCAGTACAAGGGCCTGGGAGAAATGGATCCCGAACAGCTCTGGGAGACAACTATGAATCCAGAGACGAGGACTCTGCTTAAGATTGAAATAGAGGATGCACTTATTGCGGATGACGTATTCTCTACACTTATGGGTGACAAAGTCGAGCCCAGGAGGAGATTCATCGAAAAAAATGCAAAAGGAGTCTCATTTATAGATATTTGATTGTAGATCTGATGAGAATGGATAAAATTCTAGTCGGGAGATTTAATGGTATTTGAACTTAAAGGGAAGATAAGAAATGTTGAAATAGAATCTGAAATGCAGGATTCTTACTTAAGCTATGCAATGAGCGTAATAATAGGAAGGGCTCTGCCTGATATAAGGGACGGACTTAAACCGGTGCACCGCAGAATACTTTACGCTATGCATGATATGGGAATGCGCTCCAATACTCCATATAAGAAAAGTGCAAGGATAGTGGGCGAGGTCCTCGGTAAATACCATCCACATGGTGATACTGCTGTTTATGATGCAATGGTAAGAATGGCACAGGATTTTTCAGAAAGATATATGCTGGTTGATGGTCACGGTAACTTCGGTTCTGTTGACGGGGATAGTGCAGCGGCGATGAGATATACTGAAGCCAGGCTTTCAGAGTTTGCTGAGGAGCTTCTTGTCGATATAGATAAGGATACGGTAGATTTTATAGATAATTTTGATAATACCCTGAAGGAACCAATGGTACTTCCGTCTAAAATCCCAAATCTACTGGTAAATGGTTCATCAGGGATTGCAGTTGGAATGGCAACCAATATCCCGCCTCATAATATAGGTGAAGTGACGGAAGGAATAATATATAAAATCGATCATCCGGAGGCTTCCGTAAAGGATCTGATGAAAAAGATAAAAGGTCCCGACTTTCCAACAGGCGGAATCATAATGGGACTTGGCGGAATAAGGGAGGCATATAATACCGGAAAAGGAAGGATTGTCGTCAGGGGAAGGGTGCATCAGGAACAAACACGCAGAGGCAGGACAAATCTTGTTATAAGCGAGCTGCCGTTTCAGGTTAACAAATCTAAATTTGTAGAAGCAATTGCAAATCTTGTGAAAAGTAAAAAAATTACAGATATAAGTGATCTGAGGGATGAATCAGATAAAAGCGGTATGAGGGTAGTGGTAGAACTTAAAAAAGATGTAGTTTCAAATGTGGTTATAAACCACCTTTATAAAAATACCCAGCTCCAGGAAACATTTGGGGTTATAATGCTAAGTCTTGTTGACGGTGTCCCCAGAACTCTCAATCTTAAAAGCCTCATAGAAGAATATTTAAAGCACAGGTATCAGGTCGTAGTAAGAAGGACCAAATATGAGTTGAGGATAGCAGAGGAAAGAGAGCATATACTTGCAGGTTATCTAATAGCTCTTGACAACCTTGATGAAGTTATAAAGACCATAAGGTCTTCAAAGGATGCTCCTACGGCTAAAAAAAGACTTATAGAAAATTTCAAACTTTCTGCAGTACAGGCCCAGGCAATACTGGACCTGAGACTGCACAGATTGACAGGACTTGAACGGGATAAAATCAAAAAGGAACATAAGGGTATACTGGATAAGATTAAAGTTTTAAGAGAGCTCCTGGCGAGTGACACTCTTATATATTCAGAGATTAAAAAAGAACTGAGGGAAATCGAGAAAAAATATGAGGATGAAAGAAGGACCGGCATTTCTGCAGATGAATCAGATATTGATATTGAAGACCTGATCCCAGAAGAAGAAAATGTAATTTCGATATCGCACTCAGGTTATATTAAAAGGGTACCGGTAACAACCTACAGGAAGCAGGGACGCGGAGGCCGGGGAGTAACCGGAACAAATCTAAAAGAGGATGATTTCGTGGAGCATCTTTTCATAGCCTCCACACATCACTATATGATGTTCTTTTCGAGCTTTGGCAAAGTATACAGACTGAAAGTTCATCAGCTGCCGACAGGAAGCAGGACATCCAAGGGCAAGGCGATTGTTAACCTTTTGCCTTTTGCTCCAAAGGAAAAAGTGGCAGCAATAATCGCAGTCAAGGAATATAATGAAAAGCAGTACCTTATAATGGCCACTAAAAAAGGTATTATTAAAAAAACTCCAATAACAGAATATGATACTCCCAGGAAAGACGGTATCATTGCAATAAATATAAAAGATGGTGATGAGCTGATTGCAGTCGAGAAATCAAACGGTAATGATGAGATAATAATGGTTTCCAGAAATGGCAAGGCGATCAGGTTCAGTGAAAAAGACTGCAGGCCAATGGGCAGAGTGTCCCAGGGAGTTAAGGGGATGAAGCTTACAGGTGATGATGAAGTGCTCTCGATGATGGTTGTTAAAGAAATTGATGGAGATCTTTTTGTACTTACAGAGAATGGTTTTGGCAAACGCACTGCACTGTCTGAATATAAAAGACAGAAGAGAGGAGGTCATGGGGTTATAACCCTTAGGATAACTGATAAAAAGGGCAAAGCGGCAGGAGCAGGAATATTAAAAGATGGATACGATATAATGATAATATCTGAAAACGGAGTATTGATAAGAATACCTGCCAGGTCTATCTCGAAGACAGGGAGATCCACGCAGGGAGTTAAAGTAATAAATCTTGGAGACGGGAACAAGGTCGGGTCTTATTCTATAGTTGCATCTGAAGGAGATATGTAATAAAAAGAAATATGAACCGGGGTCAGTTGAATCTGCTGGCATATAATTTATTTTATTTAAGGAGCAAATCTGTTATTATATTTTTCAATAACCGTATCACTTTAAAAATGTTTTATATTTTTATTATAAGACCATCTAATTAGAATAAGGAGGTAAAAAATGGCGGAAGAAAAACCCGAAGTTCATCCAGATTTCAACAAAAAAAGTTCAACCGGAATGGAACCAAAAGTAGCTGTGCTGATTTCACATATAGGTTTTCTTGTAGGAGCTGGATGGCTTTCCGGTCTGATAATCTATTTGCTGGAAAAAGAAAATCGCTTTGTCAAATTTCACGCAATGCAATCCCTTGTAATTGGCGTAGCGGAGATAATACTGTATATAATTGCATCAATACTTATACTGGCAGTCATTGGAGTATTTTGCTTTCCTGTAATATGGATAGCAGCACTGGTCATAAGAATAATTATAGTTATGAAAGCCAGTAGCGGCGAGTATTATAAGTTCCCATGGCTTGGAGAGATGGCGGATAAATGGACAAAGATGTAAGCTATGTTCAATATAAAAATTCACCTTAAAATAGTATAGTCCTTAATAGAAAAGTGGGGATTATACGCAGCCCGGGGAGGTAAAATGGCCAGCATTAATAAAAAAGTTCTTAGAAGTATCAGCGAGCTTTCTAGCTTTAAGTTTCTTCTGATATTTTACCTGGTATTTTTCATAATTTGGGTAATAGTAATAGGAATAATTTACTTAATTGCATGGCTCGGTCTTTCTTCTGCAGGAATAAATATTGGGGATTTATTGCAGGGCTATGGAATAGGTAATTTTGGACTGTTAAAGTTGGAAGAAGGCAACATACTCTACCTTATTATAGCAGTAATTGGTGGACTGGTAGCTTCTGTTTTTTATGCTGCAATAGGAACATTGATGGTGTGGATAGTTAATGTAATTCTCAGAATAAGCGGAGGTATTGAACTCAGGTTCATCGAGAAGAAAGATACAGCAAAGACTGAATAGTTAGTTTAATTTTCAAACTGCCGTATTACGTTTTATCTTGACAAAAAATAGTTATGTTGTTATTTTTCCCTTTGTATCAGAGGGGCCTATAGCTCAGCAGGTTAGAGCGCATCCCTGATAAGGATGAGGTCTCTGGTTCGAGTCCAGATAGGCCCACCATCTTAGACTTTAGGGCAAATTTTTCATCTAAAACCTTGAATATAGTGGATATTTTTGTGGTTCGAAGTTTATCATTTTCAATGTAAATTCCTTCAGGGAAAATCAAACCTTGGAGAGATCTTT
>JAGYMN010000004.1 GCA_018400395.1 Actinomycetota bacterium | reverse complement strand
TATTAAATAATAATTCGGCAAAAGTGTATCTCAATAATATTGGGAAAATAAAATTATTAACAAAAAATGAAGAATACAGGCTTGCGCAAAAGATAAGGGAAGGCGATGAAGATTCAAAAAGAAAAATGATTGAAGCAAATCTCAGGCTTGTTGTAAGCATTGCTAAAAGATATCTGGGGAAGGGGCTGCTGTTTCTGGATCTGGTTCAGGAAGGAAATATGGGACTTTTAAGAGCTGCAGAGAAATTTGATCCTGAGAAGGGTTTTAAGTTTTCGACTTATGCAACATGGTGGATCAGGCAGGGCATTACAAGGGCAATTGCTGACAGAGCAAGATCTATAAGAAAACCTGTGCATATAATAACACAGATATATAAATTATTTTCCACACAGGAAAAACTCAGGGATAAACTGGGAAGGGAACCAACCAGCAATGAAATAGCCTATAAAATGAATATAGAAATAGAAAAAGTAGAAGAACTGATGGAGATATCGCAGGAACCACTATCACTTGATGAGCCCTATGGTGAAGATATGGGTGAGACTTTTGGGAATTTTATTAAGGATGATAGAGCAGAAAGCCCTATTGAAAATGCAATTGATTCAGGGTTACGCTATCAGGTAAGCTCTGCACTTGGTACTCTTGAAAAAAGGGAAAAAAATATTTTAGAACAGAGATTCGGTCTGAATGATGGCAATCCCCGGACTCTCGAAGAAGTGGGTAGGAATTTTAATCTTACCAGGGAAAGAATAAGACAAATAGAAAATGAAGCACTTGAAAAACTCAGACATCCTTTTAGGAGTAAAGGTCTTAAGGATTTTTTAAGGTGACATGAAAAATGAGATAATTAAGAAACTTTTTGGATCAATATGTTTAATTTCCTGCATTGTCAATTATAAAAAATGATCTGCTGATTATGGATATGCAGTATTTTTAGATTATGTGGTAGAAAAACTGTAGAATAATTATTTCCTAAATTTTATTATTTTTTATCGAACCTATATTTATTTCAAAATTCAATGATACTGTATAAAGAAGTCTTATAAATATTCTGATATCAATAACCTCTGTATAAGCCTGAATATAAAAAGTTAATTAAAAAAACAGGCTGGCAGGTTTTTAAAATTCCATAAAAAATAATGTTGCATAATATTTATTAACTATGTATAATATGCAAATATTATTATTGGAGATATTATGAAGAATAAAATAAATATAGGAATAATAGGTGGTTCAGGATACACCGGTCTTGAACTTGTAAAAATACTGGGAAATCACAAATACAGCAATGTAAGATTTATAACCTCACGAAAACTTAATGGGAAAAAGCTGGGTGATGAATTTCCGTCTTTTCTGCAGAGCAAATACAGCAATCTTTTATTTAAAGCTATTCCAGATAAATCGGATCTTAAGAGTATTGATATTTTATTTTTATGCCTCCCTCCAAAAAGCTCAATGGAGTTTGTTAAAGATAATTATGGTAAAGGAAAATTTAAAATAATAGATATAGGTTCAGATTTCAGGTTAAAAAATGCAGATGATTACAAATTCTGGTATGGAACGGACCATGTTGTCCCTGAACTGCTTGATGAATTTACATATGGGCTTCCGGAGGTCAACAAGGAAGAAATAAAAAAGAGCAGAAATATATCAAATCCCGGCTGCTATCCTACATCTGTGCTTCTTGGTCTTGCGCCTCTATTGAATAGCAGCTACAGGTTAGAGAATATAAATATAGATTCAAAATCCGGTGTTACTGGAGCAGGCAGAAAATTGAAAGAGGCATATCTTTATGGAAATCTGAATAATAATTTTTATGCGTACAGCGCTTCTGGACACAGGCATACTGGAGAAATGGAACAGGAGATTAAAAAAATATGTGGTTACGGGTTAAAGATAGGCTTTACACCCCATCTTCTTCCATTGAACAGAGGGATTTTTTCTTCAATTTACTGCAAAATTACAGGAGCTGGAGATATTAAGGATAATGTCATAAATATTTATGAAAGATTTTATAAAGACAGTATATTTGTTAAATTTCTGGGGGAGAATATACCGGAGATAAAAAACACCGCGGGAACCAACCTGTGTATGATAGGTATAGATTATGATATCAGGACATATACTTTAAAGATATTCAGTGCTATAGACAACCTTTTAAAAGGAGCAGCCGGACAGGCTGTACAGAATATGAACATTATGATGGGATTTGATGAAGATGAAGGCCTGAAGAGCACGTGCATATACAGCTGACAGTATCAGATTATGATAGATGGAGGAGTAATTTCACTATATGGAAGATAATATAATTAAAGGATGGGAATTAATAGAAAACGGAAGCATAACTTCTGTTCCAGGATTTTTGGCAGGTAGCTCTCATTGTGGGCTGAAAAGTTCAAAGAAAAAATTTGATATCTGCATATTATATTCTCCAGATGGTTGTATATGCGGTGGAGTTTTTACTAAAAATAAATTTAAAGCTGCTCCGGTGGTAATAGATCAGGAAATACTCAATAAAGGCAATATAATTAAAGCTGTTGTTGTAAATAGCGGTGTTGCGAATGCATGCACCGGTAAAGAAGGTATGGAAAATGCATTATTGACAATAAAGCTGGCGGGACAGCGGCTCGGCATAGGGAGGGAAAATATCCTGGTTGCTTCAACCGGTGTAATAGGAGCCCAGCTGCCGATGGATAAGATTAAGAAGGGTATAGTAGAGTCTGCAGCTAAACTTGATTTTAACGGCGGCAGCGAAGCAGCAAGTGCTATTATGACCACAGATAAGGTTGAGAAAGAAATTGCAATAAGCAGAATACTTCATAGTGGTAATAAGATAAATATCGGCGGGATTGCAAAAGGTTCGGGCATGATAGAGCCAGATATGGCAACAATGCTGGCTTTTATAGCAACAGATGTTTCTATTGAAAAGAAGCTTCTTGATAAGACTATAAAAAATGCAAATAAATACAGTTTTAACAGTATAACTGTGGATGGCTGCCAGAGTACGAATGATATGGTGATTGTAATGGCAAATGGTAAAAGCGGAATTAAAATAGAAGATGAAAATGATAAAAATTACAGGATATTTTCTAAAGGTTTGTTTTTTGTAATGGAAGAGCTGGCAAAAAAAATTGTAATGGATGGCGAAGGCGCTACAAAATTTATTGAGATTATAGTTGAAAGGGCCCTGAGCAACAGCCAGGCAAAAAAAGCTGCATTTAAAATAGCAAATTCAAATCTTTTTAAAACAGCAATTTTTGGAAGAGACCTTAACTGGGGGCGTATAGTTGCCGCACTTGGATCTTCCGGCTGTGATTTCTATCCCGAGAAGCTGGATATTTATCTTAATGATATAAAAATCGTATACAAAGGAATAGGTCTGGATATAGAGAAAAGCATCATAAAAAATATTTTTAAAGAAAGAGAACTATATTTCAGAGTCGATCTGAAAAATGGCAGAGGGCATTCAAAAGTATGGTCATCGGATCTTTCATTTGATTATATAAAAATAAATGCCATGTACCATAACTAATTTTAAATATAAATAAAAGGTTGCAGTATGAAGGATTTTTATAAAATTAATGAGTATATGAATGATAACACTAAAAATAAAGATTCATATCTTAAGAAAGCAGCAATACTTCTGGAATCCCTGCCTTATATTAAACAGTATT
Source organism: Actinomycetota bacterium (assembly GCA_018400395.1). Lineage (GTDB taxonomy): Bacteria > Actinomycetota > Humimicrobiia > Humimicrobiales > Humimicrobiaceae > M55B120. Next base: position 27,139 of record JAGYMN010000004.1, on the reverse strand, counting down.
CAAACAGGGTAGTGGTTGTAAAAATAGGCGGAAGCATGATGGAAGATGACAGAATTGTTGAAAGCGTGCTTGATGATCTGGTTCTTATGAAATTTGTCGGAATAAGAGTCGTTCTTGTTCACGGGGGAGGTAAACAGATAACAGAACTTATGAAGGAAAAAGGGATTAAGGCCGAGTTTGTTGACGGCCTGAGGATTACAAGCAGGGAGGTAATAGATATTGTAAAAATGGTACTTATTGGAAGCATAAATTCAAGGCTTGTTTCATATCTTAACAGGCATGGAGATATTGCCATAGGTATATCCGGCAATGATGCTAATTTTATTAGATGTATAAAAAAGCAGTATTCAAAGAATGAAAAACAGATTGACCTTGGTTTTGTAGGTGAAATTAAAAGCATAAACCGGAAGTTTCTTGATGATATTCTTTATAACAGTTATATTCCTGTAGTGGCAACGCTTGGCGTTGATGATAATGGGGACTTATATAATATAAATGCAGATTCCTGCGCATCTGAGATTGCGATTGCGCTTAATGCAGAAAAAATGATAATACTTACAGATGTTGACGGGATAATAGACGAGGAAAATGGTAACAAGAAGCTTATATCAAAACTGAGCTCTAAAGAATGCCTTGAATTGATAGAAAGCGGGAAAATAAGTTCGGGCATGATACCAAAAGTGAAAGCATGTATAAAAGCACTTTCTTTGAAAGTCAGCAGGACGCATATATTGAATGGTACCATAAAACATTCGATACTTGTTGAAATCTTTACCAACAGGGGGATAGGTACCATGATAACAGGAAATGAAGCTTGAAGGGAAATATTATGGAGGAGATCAACAATAGTGTAATTTTTAATCGGGGAAAGCAATACCTGATGAATACATACAGCCGCATGCCGGTAGTATTTAAGAAAGCGGATATGCAGTATTTATGGGATATAGAAGGGAAGAGATATTTAGATTTTATAGCAGGTTACGGCTGTCTCAATGTCGGCCACAGCAATAAATATGTAGTTAATGCTCTTTTAAAACAGATCCCGCTTATAATACAACCTTCAAACCTGTATTATAATTTACTGCAGGTTGAACTGGCGGAGAAGATCTGCAGGATTTCAGGATTTGGCCAGAAAGTTTTTTTTGCAAACAGCGGAACTGAATCAATCGAAGCAGCAATAAAGCTTGCCAGAAAATATTCAACGGATAAATACGGAAATAAGCGTATTGAGATAATAACATTTAACCGTTCTTTCCACGGAAGAACCATGGGTGCTCTTTCAGCAACTGCGCAGGAAATAAAACAAAAAAAGTTTGAACCACTTCTTAAAGGTTTTATATACAGTAAGTTTAATGATATAGAATCAACAAAAAAACTTATAAGCGACAGTACCTGTGCAATAATGCTGGAGCCTGTTCAGGGAGAGGGGGGTATATACCCTGCGGATAAAAAATTCATGGAATATTTGAGGGATGCCTGTAATAAAAATGATATTTTACTAATTTTTGATGAGGTTCAGACAGGCTTTGGGAGAACAGGCAGGATGTTCGCATATGAAAATTATGGTGTAAAACCAGATATACTTGTGGTAGCGAAGAGTCTTGGAGGAGGGATGCCTGCAGGAGCAATAATATCCACTGATAAAATAAGCAGTTCATTTGCCCCGGGTATGCATGGTTCAACATTTGGCGGAAATGCGGCTTCATGCGCAGCAGGAATTGCAGTTATTGATTATCTTTTAGCTAATAAAATTCCGGAGAGGGTTGAAAAACTTGGAGAATATTTTATTTCAGAACTTAGAAAAATCCAGGACAGATATAATATAATAAAAGAAGCGAGGGGTATAGGGTTAATGGTCGCTATGGAGTATTTGAAACCTGTTGCATCAAGGATTGTAGGCGATGCATTAAATGACGGAATTATATTAAACAGGGTATCGGATTATATTTTAAGATTTCTACCTCCATTAATAATAACAAAGGCCAACATAGACAGGGTAATAAGATGGCTTGATAGAGAAAGCGGGATAATAGAAAATGAAAATAAAAAAGATTGATTTTTTAACACTAAAAGATTTTGATAGAGATGATCTAATAGAATTGGTCGATCTGGCCGGAGTGGTTAAAAAAAATCCCGGGAAATATAAAAAAGTTTTGAAAGATAAAAATATAGCACTTTTATTTGACAAGAATTCCACAAGGACAAGGCTTTCTTTTGAAGCAGGGATAAGTCAGATGGGCGGCAATGCAATATATCTTGATTCAAAGAGCCTTCAGCTTTCCAGGGGCGAGAATTATAGTGATACTGCAAAGATATTTTCGGGTTATCTTGATGGAGTCGTTATAAGGACTTTTGATCATAAGATTGTAGAAATATTTGCAGAAAGCTCTTCGATACCGGTAATAAATGGATTAACAGATTCCTATCATCCATGTCAGATACTTTCAGACCTTTTTACCATCAAGGAACTGGGCCTGCTAAAGCCGGATCTAAGATTAACATACCTGGGAGATAGTAATAATGTTACAAATAGCCTTATGATAGGCCTGTCAAAAATGGGTATAAAAATTACAATAGGATGCCCTGCTGAATATAGCCCCAATCCTTCAATAATTGATTACTGCAGTAAGATTGATGGCTCAAATGTTATCCTGGAGAACGACCCGGTTAAAGCAGCCAGGGATGCTGATATAATATATACAGATGTATGGTTTAGCATGGGTGATGCTGACAGCAAGGATAAAATAAACAAATTGTCTCCTTATCAGGTAAATAAAAATATTACGGGGCATGCAGGCAGTGATGTAAAGATAATGCACTGCCTTCCGGCTCATAGAGGAGAGGAAATTACATCCGATATATTAGACGGTAAAAATTCAGTGGTATTCCAGCAGGCAGAAAACAGGCTTTACGCTCAGAAGGCGTTACTTATATATATTTATAAAAGATTATAAGAAGAGGCTATAGTTGAGTAGAAGGGAAAGGCTCAAAGCTATAAAAGAATTGATGGAAAGTAAAAAAATCTCTTCACAGGAAGAGCTGGTAAAAGAGCTTAAAGAGAGGGGCTTCAATACGACACAGTCTACAATTTCAAGAGATCTCTATGACCTCAGGATAACAAAAGTAAGAAATCATCTTGGTGAAGAATATTACTCTCCAGAAGGCAGGTTTAAAAGGGACAGTATATTCGATTTGGAAAAGTTTACTTCAAAATTCAGGAGCAGCGTCCTTTCTGTGATGCAGGCAAAAAACATACTGGTTATAAAAACATATCCAGGCGAAGCCCAGGGAACTGCTGCTGTGATAGACGGAATGAACTTTGTTGAGATCCTGGGCACTGTTGCAGGCGATGATACAATAATATCTATTTCCGACAGTGAAGAACATGCAGGGTCCATAAAAGAACTTATGGAAAAACAGTAAGTTTTTATCAGATAAATTTTTATTAGATTAATATGATTGAAAGGCAGGAAAATGAATAAGACAGCTGTACTTGCTTATTCGGGAGGTCTTGATACTTCGATATCTATAAAGTGGATAAAAGATAATTACAAAATGGATGTTATATGTGCACTTGTAGATTGCGGTCAGCCTGACAACCTGGATGAAGCATATCAAAGAGCAATAGATGCCGGAGCAAGTGAAGCATTTATAATTGATGCAAAGGATGAATTTGTTAATGATTTCATATACCCTTCTATAAAATCGAACGTTAAATATGAGAAGAAATATCCGCTTGCAACAGCGATTGCCAGACCACTTATAGTTAAAAAACTTGTGGAGCTGGCAAGATCAAAGGGTGCAGAAGCCCTGGCACACGGATGTACGGGGAAGGGCAATGACCAGGTAAGGTTTGATGTAGGAATAAGGACCCTGGCTCCGGATCTTAAGATAATAGCTCCTCAAAGAGAGTGGAACCTTTCAAGGGAGGATGCAATAGAATATGCAAGGAAGAATAATATAAAGATCAATGTAAATAAAAAAAGTCCATACAGTATAGATGAAAACTTCTGGGGGAGGAGTATAGAATGCGGGGTTCTTGAAGATCCATGGGCAGAACCGCCCGAAGAGATATATAAATGGACTAAAATAACCAGAGAAACAGGAGATTATGAATATATCGAGCTTGGCTTTGAAAACGGTTTACCTGTATCGCTTAATGGGAAAAGCATATCAGGAATAGATCTTATAATGGGTCTGAACCAGCAGGCAGGAAAATATGGTATAGGCAGGATAGATATGGTAGAGAACCGTCTTATAGGCATAAAATCAAGGGAAATATATGAATCACCTGCAGCTGAAATACTTATAGAAGCTCACAGGCAGCTGGAATCAATTGTTCTTGACAGAGAACTGCTGCATTATAAATACCTTATTGAGGAAAAAATGGCAGAACTAATATACTACGGACTATGGTTTACTCCTCTAAGAAAGTGCCTTATGTCATTTATAGATGAAAGTCAGGAATATGTGACTGGAAGATTAAAAATAAGGCTGGAGTATAAAAATTTCAGAGTATCCGGGAGAAAGTCAGATTTCTCATTATATGACAGAGACCTGGCAACTTATGACCGGAAGGATAAATTTGACCCGGTACATTCAGAGAGTTTCATAAAGATTTTTGGCTATCCTTATGAAATACTTGGCAGAAAAGGGAGAATAAATGAATAAAATATGGAAAGGCCGCATCAGGGGTGACACAGACCGGGCAGTTGAAAATTTTACACATTCTATTGACATAGACAGTGCTCTTTATCTTTACGATATTATTGGTACTGCAGCACATGTTATAGGATTAAGAAAACTGGAGATAGTTAACGGTGAAGAATTAAAGATAATAATAGAAGGTCTTGTCAGGCTGAAACAAAAAATCGAAAATGCCAGTATTGATATAGGTAAGTATGAAGATATACACAGCCTTATTGAGAATGAATTATATTCGATAATAGGTGATACTGCCCTGAAGATACATACTGGAAGAAGCAGGAATGACCAGATTGTCCTTGACGAAAAATTATTTTGCAGGGATATAATAATCTCTCTCATGGAAGAGGTTATAAAACTGATGAAGTGCATTATTGATATATCAACAGATCAAATCGATACAGCTTTTCCTGCATATACCCATATGCAAAAAGCCCAGCCTGTATATCTTTCGCATTACCTTCTTTCATATTTTGAAAAGCTCGGAAGGGACTTCATCAGGTTAAAAAATGTTTTTGAAAGCTGTGATTATATGCCGCTGGGAGCAGCAGCATGTGCAGGAAGCGGCTACGGTCTGGACAGGGAAATGATTTCAAAAATACTGAAGTTTAAAAATATAAGTTCAAACAGCATGGATATAGTGGGTGACAGGGATTTTATTGTAGACCTGGTATATAGCTGCAGTATGATAATGATACATCTTTCCAGATTAAGTGAAGATCTTATAATATATAATTCAAATGAATTCTCTTACATAGATATCGAAGATTCTTTCTGTACCGGAAGCAGTATAATGCCGCAGAAAAAAAACCCCGACCTTTTTGAACTGATAAGGGGGAAAAGTTCAATTGTAACAGGTAATCTGGTACAGATAATGATGATTTTAAAAGCACTTCCTTCCACTTATAACCGGGATCTGCAGGAGGATAAAAAAATCCTTTTTGATGCAGTCGGAGAAACTGCCCGGAGTGTATCTATTTTTTCTGATATCATAAAGAAAATTAGAATCAATAAAGATGTTATCAGTGAAAAATTAAAAGAGGGATTTATGGAAGCTACTGATATTGCTGATTATCTTGTATCCAGAGGTGAAGCTTTCAGGAATGCCCATGAAATAACCGGTAAAATTATAAATTACTGCATTGAAAACAATAAAAAAACCAGAGATCTTACCATTGATGAACTAAAGGGATTCTCAAAACTTTTTAAAAACGATATATATGAACATATGGATCTCAAATCATGTATTGAATCAAAGATTACAGACTGTGGGACTTCAAAAAAATCTGTTAAGAATAATATAAAAAAAGGAAGAAAAAAAATTGTATCCCTGCTTAAACTATTGGGGGACCTTAAAAAAAGAACAGTTGATTTTGAAAGCATTATTGAAGAGTCGAAAATCTATATATGAAAATAAAATAATTTCAAAAAGTCATTAATAACTATTATTAAGATTCATTTTCCACTTTTTCTGGAGGTTCTTCTGCTATTTTTAACTCGAGTATTATCTCTGACCCAAAACCAAGATATTGGCCGGCTTCCGGTTCCTGGGATTTTACTTCTCCCTCCACTGCATCATCAGGGATTACAAGAACTGTAAAGCCGGTGTCCTCAAGTATTTCCAGGGCATCTTCGAGTTTCATACCGGTCACATCCGGAACCATAATACCGCTGCTTATCATTATTATTATTTCTGCCTCTTTATTATATAAAGTACCTTCTTCGGGAATCTGGGAAAAAACTTTCCCTATCTCTTTTTTGCTCTCTTCATATATTACATTTACATTTTCAAAACCATTCAAAGAAAGCATTGCCAGAGCTTCCTCTTCTGTTAATCCTGTAGTATCGGGGATCTCACCCTCAGGATCCTCTCCTTTACTTATAATTAATTGTACTTCCGCGGATGCAGTTACCTTTGATCCGCCCGGGGGATTTTGTTTGAATATAATATCAGCAGGGTTATCATCATTAAATTGATAAACAATCTCGCTTATTTCCATGCCAAGTGACTCCAGTATATCTCTGGCCTCTTTCATACCGGTCCCGGTTAGATCAGGCATTTTAAAAGTCTTCTCTCCTTTGCTTACATAGAGTATGACGCTAAGTTTTTCTCCAGTAAGGGATTCAAGAAAAGATCCTGCTTCCGGACTCTGATCAAATATAATTCCCCTGTTATAAGTATCATTAAATTCATGGACTTCAGTAATCTCAATGAAAAGCTCATCTAATATTTTTTTTGCTTCTTCTATTGTAATGCCCCTAACATCAGGCACTTCAACCCTGTTATGCACGTTACATGTTTCTACGGGTTCATTTCCTTTAACAAAGATATTCCAGACCAGCTTTTCCTCAGGGCACCAGAATACCGGTAAAAGTCCGGATTCGCTGCATATCTTTATATCTATTAATTCATCTTCCGGGCCTTTAAAATCTGTTACCTCTCTATCTTCAAGAGCAAGCATCATGAATTCACGCCATATATCAGCAGGATATGTGCCTCCTACAACAGTACGGCCATTTATAGGCTCCATAGGGTCATTGCTATCCGGGTTACCCATCCAGACTACAGCAACCAGTTCCGGTGTGTAGCCCGCAAACCAGGCATCCTTATGGTCGGTTGTGGTTCCTGTCTTGCCGGCTGCAGGTCTTCCAATATCGGCCCCGCTGCCGGTGCCGTATTCAATAACTTTTTTGAGGATCCTGGTGATATAAGAAGCCTCTGATTCTTCAAGGATCCTATTGCTTAAACCTTCTTCAGGATTATTGTATTGATATAGGATATTCCCTTCGGAATCCGTTATTTTAAGGATTGTAACCGGCCGGTGATATAATCCTCCCGATGCAAGCGTTGAAAAAATTTTACTTATATCAAGAGGGGTAACACCGATATCCAGCCCACCCAGAGCAATAGCAGGATTGCTTCCTATATCACTGATTTCCATCTGACTGCATAATGATTCAACATTCTCTGCACCGATTTTCATTATAAGCTGTGCATATACTACATTAACAGAGTGAGCAGTTGCGTCTGCGACAGAAATGTCATCACCGAACTTCTGGCCTCCATAATTGTCTACTATCCAGTCTGGACCTTCAGGCATATCAATTGTTATGGGGCCATCAGGATTAAACTCATTTTTTGCAGAAAATCCCTGCCTGGTAGATTCCATGAGAACGGCTGTCTTGAAAACAGAACCCGGCTGCCTTTTCCCCTGAGTCGCAATGTTAAATTTACTTTCCGAATAGTCCTTACCGCCTATAAGAGCATATATATATCCATTATTGGGGTCCGAACAGATTAAAGAATAAGAAGGTTTTATCTCATCCGGAAAGACAGTCTTTAATGCATTATCGGCTTTTTTTTGAAGGTTCATATCGAGTGTCGTATAGATCCTTAATCCGCCTTTAAAAACATCGTAGTCACTGAATTTTTGTTCATAAAGCTGCAGTTTAACAAAATCTATAAAATAAGGAGCAAATCTGCTACCTGATACAGTGTTTGATGAAGCGGATCCCTCACTGTTTGTTATTACTGGTTCTGCAAGGGATTCTATGTATTCATCAGAATTAATATAACCCTGTTCATACATCACCTTAAGAACATGATTCCTGCGCTGCCTTGCTTTTTCAATGTTGTTGAAAGGGGAATATACTTCCGGTGACTGTACCAGGCCGGCAAGCAATGCCGCTTCCGGTATGTTTAGATCTGCAGCATTCTTACCTAAATAGACCTGTGATGCTTTTTCTATTCCATAGGTACCGGACCCAAAGAGAACTGTATTTAGATACATCTCCAGTATTTTGTCTTTTGTGTAATGCCTTTCCAGCTGTATTGCTATCAATGCTTCATTGATCTTTCGCCTCCAGGACTTTTCAGGTGAAAAATAAATGTTTTTTATAAGCTGCTGTGTTATGGTGCTGCCTCCCTGGGCAAGTTCACCGGCCCTGATGTCAGCAATTGCCGCTCCTATGATCCTTATGTAATCTACGCCCCGGTGGTCATAGAATCTTTTGTCCTCTACTGCTACAACAGCATCTTTTATGTTATCAGACATCATGCTGAAAGGTACTATCTCCCTGTTCTCTTCTGCATGGAATTCAGTTATAAGGTTACCTTCTATGTCGTATACTTTGGAGGTCTGCGCTATGGGTGATGGTGTTAACTCTTCCAGTGTAGGAAGGGAATTTATATATATTATAGAAAATACTATAACCAGGCCAGCAACAATTAGGATTACTGCTGCAGCAAATATTAAAAAAGTCTTAAGGCATCCGCCTGCCTTTCTTCTGCCCGGGACCATAAATACCTTCCATATAAATTGTTTAGAACTTAAGGAATATTATATAAAATTTAATCAAATATCAATAACAGTAAATATTTTCCAGGATATATATTCAAAAAAATAAATGCAGGATGATAATATTGGTTTAATGATGTAAATAGACATTATTAGCCGGACTGTGTTAATATTTAACCTGATTTTAAATTATTGTAATTTATAAGGCATAATATGGAGAAGGATTTAGAAAAACAGTTGCAGATTATAGGGATGGGTACGGAAGATATACTGACTATGAAAGAACTGGAAATTATTGTAGGAGATTCTATAATAAAAAACAATCCTCTAAAGGTTAAACTTGGACTTGATCCTACAGCCCCGGATATCCACCTCGGACATACTGTTGTGCTTAATAAACTCAGACAATTTCAGGACCTTGGACATAATGCTGTATTAATAATCGGTGATTATACTGCAAGGATAGGGGATCCGTCGGGAAGGTCTTCTCTAAGGCCCGAACTATCCAATAAGGAGATTGACAGGAATGCTAAAACATATATGAAGCAGGCTTTTAAAATACTGGATCCTGAAAAGACCGAACTGGTTAAAAATTCAGAATGGCTGAAGAATCTTTCTTTTGAAGATATACTTGGCCTGACGTCACGCTTTACAGTTGCAAGAATGCTTGAGAGGGATGACTTTAAGAAAAGATTTAAAGGAAATTTACCGATTGCTATTATGGAATTTATGTATCCGATTATGCAGGCGTACGACTCGGTAGCAGTGGAGGCGGATGTCGAGCTGGGTGGAACTGATCAGAGATTTAATTTGCTTATGGGAAGAGAACTTCAGAAGGATATGGGTCAGAAACCGCAGATCGCAGTTACAATGCCTATTCTGGCAGGTACTGATGGAACAGAAAAAATGAGTAAAAGTCTGGGAAACTACATAGGTGTAAGTGAAAAACCTTCTGAAATATTTGGAAAGGTCATGTCAATCCCGGATAATATTATGACTGATTACTTTAAGCTGCTTACAAGATTAAGACCGGAAGAGATTTTTGATATTGAAGAAGATATTAAAAAGGGAAGTGCAAATCCTTCAATTGCAAAAAGGAAGCTTTCAAGAATAATAATAGAATATTTATACAGCAGTGATGATGCAGAAAAAGCTGAAAAAGAATTTGACCTTATATTCAAAAGAAAAGAGATTCCAGAAGATATTGAAAAATTTAATTTGAAAGGAAAAATTGCAGGTAATAGTAGAATATGGATAGTGAAACTTCTGGTTGATTCAGGGATGGCAAAATCAAATGGAGAAGCAAGGAGGCTCATCTCCCAGGGAGCAGTAAAAATAAATGGTAAAAAAGTAGAAGATGAAAACCTTGAACTGGAAATTGACAGTTTAAATGAGAAGATATTACAGAGGGGCAAGAGGCATTTTAAAAAAATAATGACCGTTTGAAAATTTGGTATATCTTTAATTAAAATATGTATAGTAAAAAATTATGATTGTTTTCAAATATAACATAATATGGTAAAACCCAGAAAAAAAAGAAATGTACTATATCCGCCCGGGATGGATTATTTTACACCTCATGGTTACAGGCCATTAAAGAAGATCAATGAAGTTATACTGACAATTGATGAATATGAATCAATAAGACTGGCCGATCATGTAAACCTGAAGCAGGAAGATGCTGCAAAAAGGATGAATATTTCCAGACCTACTTTTACAAGGCTGGTAGATTCTGCCAGAAAAAAAATTGCTGACGCTATGGTCAACGGTAAGGTCATAAGAATAGAAGGCGGAAACTATATTTTTTTAAGAAACAGGATGAGGTGTGTGGCATGCGGTAATATATGGGATACAGTTGCCAGCAGCAAAGATGAACTCTGCCCGGTCTGCAACAGTGAAAATATTGAGGATCTTGGAAGAAGATTTGGTAGGGGCAGGTCCTACAGGCATGGATCAGAAAGAAAACATTGAAGACGGTCCGGGTAAAGGAATTTTATTTTATGATAAAAATCTTTATAAAATACTGCGTTATTTACTAATTATGGGCATATACTCAAAATATGTTATAATGTCTTAAAAAAAAATGAATATGAAAAACAACAAAATAAAGCTGACAATAATAATTGATAATTATGTAAGATCATCAGGGTTGAAGGCAGAACATGGCTGGTCAATAATGATTGAAAACGGAAACGAAAAGATACTTTTTGATACCGGAGCAAGCGGCCTTGTATTAAATAATATGAGATACCTGGGTTTTGAACCCCGGACAATAGATAAAATTTTCATCAGTCATGGACATTATGATCATACAGGAGGCCTTTACGACGTTACAAAGGAGGCAGGGAAAAGGATAGAAATTATTGCACATGAAAAAATATTTGAAAAAAAATACAAGGTGTCAAAAGGATTAAAGAAAAAATACATAGGCATACCTTTCAGCAAGGAAAAATATATTGAAAATGGTGCAGAGTTTAGATTTGACAGGGGCTCAACAAGGATCTCTAAAAATATATATTCATTGGGAGAGATAGAGAAAACAGTAAAATTTGAAAAACCCGAAATAAATATGATCAAGAAAAAGAACGGAATATATATAAATGACAGTCTTATTGATGATACTGGCATAATAATCGAAACTCCCAGGGGGAAGGTACTTATTACAGGATGTGCTCATAGGGGAATAATAAACATGATAAAGCAGGCGCAGAGACTGTCGGGAAAGGATTCGTTTTTTGCTGTAATAGGAGGTTTTCACCTTTTTAATAAAGATAAAAGGTATATGGGTAAAGTAATTTCAGAACTGAGAAAAATAAAGATTGATAGAATAATACCATCTCATTGCACAGGTTATAATGGATATTTTGAAATAAAAAATGAGTTTGGTCCAAAATGCGAGTTTGGATATACTGGTAAAGTAATTATTCTATAAATAAATGGTTATAATTATAAAAAAAAGAAAGGCAAAACTTGAAAATAGCAATACCGGTTGAAAATGGCAGGGTAGCAGAACATTTTGGCAGGTGTCCAAAATTTGTAGTTGTAGATATATCGGATGGAAAGATTAAGGGAAGGAAAAACATTGACAATCCCGGTCATAACCCCGGATTACTCCCTGACTACTTTAATAGTATAAATATAGATACTGTTATAACAGGAGGAATGGGAATAAGGGCAAGGGAATTATTCCAGCAAAAAAAAATTAATGTGATGGTTGGAATAGGAGGGAAGATAGATGATGTTATAAAAGATCTCTTAAATAATGCCCTGGATGAAGGTGAAAGTCCGTGTATACCTGGTTCCGGAAAGGGTTATGGTCTGGAAAAAAGTGAGTGCGACCATGAAAAAGAGTAATTAAAGGAGGGGCAGGTTAATATGAGTGCAAGACCATTTATAGATAAGATCGTAACAACAGTACCTCTTTATGTTTATTATAAGCCCAATGGAATATCCCTTGAAAAGCTTGAGGAGGAGACACTTAACCTTGAAGAGATTGAAGCATTGAATCTTAAAGACAGCCAGGAGCTCGACCAAAAAAGTGCAGCTGAAAGTATGGGAATATCCAGATCTACTTTTCAAAGACTTTTGAAATCTGCAAGGAAAAAAATAATAAATTCTATTATCGAGGGAAAAGCAATAAAGTTTGAAGGTGGAAATTATATAAAGAACAATGAAATAAAGAGGACAAAATGTCTTAAGGGTATTTATCATTACAGAATAAAAAGTAATGATATAGGTGAAAAAGAACAGAAATATAAAATAAGTAAGATAAAGTGTCCCGAATGCGGTAAAAGATTAATTGATTTTATTTAACGACATTTTTATGAAAGTGTAGGGGGGAAGGATGATAGTGGCAATAACTTCAAGCGGTAAAACACCGGAATCTTCAGTAGATCCAAGATTTGGAAGATGTCCATATTATTTATTATATGATACTGATAAAGATACATTTGAAGCGATAAATAATTCAGGCCAGAGTGCTTATGGCGGTGCCGGAGTACAGGCTGCACAGGCCGTATCAGATATGAATGCAGATGTCCTTATAACAACAAATATAGGGCCAAATGCCTTCCGTGTTCTTGATTCAGCAGGAATAAAGGTATATTCAGGAGTATCGGGTACCGTAAAGGAGGCAATAGATAATTTTAAGAAAGGTACACTGGGCTTAATCTCATCACCAAATGTGGGGCATAAATACGGGGCAGGCCCAGGTCACGGAAAGAGAGGCCGGAGATAAATTGAAGATTTCTATAGCGAGCGGAAAAGGTGGCACAGGAAAGACTTCTGTGGCGGTAGGCATAGCCAGGTCAATTGAATACTGCCAGTTTCTTGATTATGATGTAGAAGCTCCAAATGCAAGTATTTTTTTGAAACCTGATATAAAAAATGTAGAAAAAGTTACAATGAGGCAGCCATATTTTTTAACTGAAACGGGTGCTGATTTCAGCAAATGTGTTGAGTTCTGCCGCTATAATGCTGTTGCATATGTAAGGGGAAAGGTAGTTTTTTTCCCTGAACTATGCCACGGCTGCGGCGGCTGCCTGCTTGTAGGCCCGCCTGGTGCTGTAAAAGAGAGAGATATTGAGGTAGGAAAAATTATTAGGGGGAGGGCAAGTCCGGGAATTGATTTCATAATGGGAGACCTTAACCCTGGAAGCCTTCGTACAGTTACAGTACAGGCAAAACTTGATGAATATATTGATGAAAAACAGACAGTGATAATAGACTGTCCACCCGGTACATCATGTCCCATGGTCGCATCTGTAAAAAATAGTGATTTTTGCATTCTGGTTACAGAACCGACCCCGTTTGGGCTCAATGACCTGGAAATATCAGCGGAAGTTTTAAGAAAACTCGGAATACCTCATGGAGTTATAATAAACCGTGATGGGATCGGGGATGATTCGGTAGAGCGATTCTGTGATAAAAATAATATTAAAATCCTTGAAAAAATACCAAATGATATAAATATTGCAAAAGCATACTCAGATGGTATAACCATGCCGGAATACAATAAAAAATGGATAAAAAGATTTATGGCAGTAATAGACTTGATAGAAAAGGAAAATAAATGAAACAAATTAGTATAATAAGCGGGAAAGGCGGTACTGGAAAGACAACCATAACTTCAAGTTTTATAAAACTTGCAGGGGACCAGGTATCTGTGGATTGTGACGTGGACGCTGCAAATCTGCATATAATGCTTTCGCCTGTTATAAAAGAAAGCAATGATTTTATTGGAGGTGAAGCAGCAAGGGTAACAGGTGAATGCATACAGTGTGGTAAATGTGAGGAGGCCTGCAGGTTTATGGCAATAAGTGATTCTGAAACAGATATTAAAATAGATCCAATAAAGTGTGAGGGTTGTGGTGTCTGCGAAGAAATATGTCCAGTAGATGCAATAGAACTGTTTTCTGAAAAGCAGGGAACATATTACATATCCGAAACTAAATATGGACCGATGGTCCATGCCAAACTGGATCCGGGATCAGAAAATTCCGGGCTTATAGTATCAAGGATCAGGGAAATTGCTGAAGATATTGCAGTAAATAATAATAAAAAAGCTATACTGATAGACGGCGCCCCCGGTATTGGTTGCCCGGTTATTTCTTCTTTGAATGGAGTTGATTATGCCCTGATAGTAACAGAACCAACACTTTCTGGAATTAGTGATTTTAAAAAAGCACATGAATTAACAAAATTTTTTAATATTGAAACTTTTGCCTGCATTAATAAATCAGATATAAATGAGAAGAACAGCAGGATTATATCTGATTACTGCAGGGATAATGACCTTACACTTCTCGGGAAGATACCTTATGACGAAATGGTACCCGAGGCACTCTCCAGGAAACAATTTATAGTAGATAATCCAAAAAGTCCCGCAGCAAAAAAGATTATTGAGTTCTGGGATAAATTAAAGAAGATACTGTATTCTTAGAATATGTGTAAACATGGTATAATAAAATCTGGAAGGATTTAGCCTTAAGACAGGTTTTGTATTGACTTAAGTAGAATTTATAAGATAAAATAAACAAAGTATTTAAATATAAGAATTACCGGATTTATAATTATTTACACATTTTTTAGGGTTATTAGCAATAAATTGCTATTATATAAATAATATTATAGGCTCTATATTAATAAAATATTGCTAATGATATATTTTTAAGAAAGTTGAAAGGATTTCTTTTAAAAATAGTATAAATTTTATTATAGTTTAAAAACTTTACTCAGATATTAATTAGAGCAAGATCAGTATCTATAAAGTCATTAGTTATAAAAAATTTGTGTAGATATATTATAAGTCGAGGTTATTCTCGACTTTTTTGTTTTTCAGGAGGTTATAAAAATGGATATATGGGTAATACTTTTGATAATTTTAATTTCTATTATCGCAGGATTCTTTATAGGATTTTTCTACCGAAAATACATTATCGATAACAAAGCAGGATCTGCTTCAGAAAAAGCATCCATGCTTTTGGAGAATGCAAAAAAAGAGGCCAGTACAATAAAAAAAGAAGCTATTCTGGAGGGTAAGGAAGAAATTCAGCAGCTTAAGAGCTCTATAGAGGATGAAATAAGGAAACAAAAATCTGAATTAAAAAAGATAGAAGACAGGTTGATGAACAGGGAGGAGTCTCTTGAAAAGAAAGCTTTTTATCTGGATAAAAAAGAACAGTCAATGGGAAACAGAATAAATGAACTGGATGCGAAGGATAAAAAACTTGATGAAATATTAAAGAAGGAGATTTTGAGGCTGGAAGCTATTGCTGAACTTACCAGGGAAGAAGCAAAGGCCATACTGACGAAAAAGATTGAAGATGATGCTAAATATGAAGCAGCCAAAAAGATAAGAGAAATAGAAGCAAGGCTTAAGGAAGATTCAGATAAAGCGGCGAGAAAAATAATCTCGCAGGCCATACAGAGATGTGCAATAGACCATGTTAGCGAGACAACGGTTTCGGTTGTAAATCTTCCAAATGATGAGATGAAGGGAAGGATAATAGGGAGAGAAGGAAGGAATATAAGAGTATTCGAAAATCTTACAGGGATAAATATAATAGTAGATGATACACCCGAAGCAGTAATACTGTCTTCATTTGATCCGGTGAGGAGGGAAATAGCAAGGGTTACACTTGAAAACCTTATAATGGATGGAAGGATACATCCTGCACGCATAGAAGAGATGTATGAAAAAGCAAGCAAAATAATAAATAATGAAATAAAACTTGAGGGGGAGCAGGCTGTATTTGATACTGGTATATCAGGATTAAACCAGGGGATTATAAAGGTGCTTGGAAGATTGAAATACAGGACAAGCTATGGGCAGAATGTTCTTCTTCATTCAAAAGAGGTGGCATATATTGCAGGGATAATAGCTGCTGAGCTGGGCATGAACATCAAAAAGGCAAAAAGAGCAGGATTATTACATGATATCGGGAAAGCACTTACGCATGATATTGATGGTTCGCATGCTATAATTGGTGCAGAACTTGCCAGGAGACTTCACGAAGATGAAGAAATATGCCATGCAATTGAAGCACACCATAATGAAGTTGAAGTTAAATCTATTCTGGATGTAATAATACAGGCTTCAGATCAGATATCAGGAGGAAGACCTGGAGCCAGGAGAGAAACACTTGAAAGTTATGTTAAAAGACTTGAATCGCTTGAAAGAATAGCTGCAGAATTTAAAGGAATAGAAAAAGCTTTTGCAATACAGGCCGGAAGAGAGATAAGGGTGATGGTAAAACCTGAGGAAGTGGATGAAAATATGGCAGTTGTGATTGCCAGGGATATAGCCAATAAGATTGAAAGCGAGATGGAGTATCCGGGACAGATAAAGGTTACTGTAATAAGGGAAAGCCGGGCAATAGAATATGCAAAATAGCACTGATTTAAGCAGATTTTTAGAACAGTTAAACATTAAGGATTCTCTTAGCATAGAAGAAGACCTGGGTGACGGATATGTAAGGTTAAAGATATCTGAGGCTGAAAGAAGACAGGCATTCCAGGATATAAACTGTGTGGAAGATATATTCCTGGAATTGCTGAGAAACAGCAGGGATGCCGGGAGTAAGAATATATTCATAGGAACAAAAAAAATAAAGGATAAATCAAGGTTTATACATTTCATAGATGACGGTAATGGAATACCGGAAAATCTTAAGGATCTAATATTTGAAGCCAGAGTAACATCCAAGCTTGAAAATGGGATAAAAGATTCTTACGGGTTTCATGGAAGGGGAATGGCGCTTTTCTCGATAAAGTTAAATGTAAGAGATATAATACTCACCTTTTCAGGTAAATCAAGGGGCGCATCTTTTTTCCTGGATATAAACCTTGATGACCTTCCTGAAAAAAAAGACCAGTCTCTTATTCCTGAAATAATTAAAACGGATGACGATGTTAACATAATTGGTGGTGTAAACAATATTATAAAGACTATTATAGAATTTCAGGTACAGTACAGGGATATAAATTTTTATTATGGCAGCCCAATACAGATACTGGCAACAATTAGGGAAGATTTAAAGAGAAAAAACCAGGATATTGATTATCCAAAATTTAACGAATGGGAAGAACTGGATGATTTTATTTCAAGAAAAAATATAAAAGTAACAGAAATACCTGCTCTTACAGATAATTATAATCTGATGGAAAAAATAGCCGAAAAAATATTTAATATGGATATTTCCAAAAGAGGGATACAGAGGATAATATATAATGAAATACAACCTCTTAATCCATTAAAACTTGAACTTTTAAATCATACAGTTATAGATGTACATACGTCCGGAGATAACAATAATGGGTTAAAAAAAATAAATAAAAAAGATCTTAAGTTAAGATTATTTGATGAAGCAAGACTTGCAAGCAGGTTTAAAGATGAAGAAATAAAGGTTATAATTAGATTACTAAAAGATGAATTCAATAGACTGGGAGAAAAATATTTTTTGAATGTTGATAAAGATATTAAATTTAGTAGAAGTAATAATATAATTAAGATAATAATTGAACTTATTGACAAAGAGGGCAAGTAACGCAGCAAAAATATGGAAAAAGAAATAAGACTATTGAAGGTATCCTCAAAAACAAAACCAAATTCAGTAGCAGGCGCAATAGCTGGTATTATAAGGTCTGAGCAAAAGGTTCAGGTACAGACGATAGGAGCAGGAGCACTTAATCAGGCAATAAAGGGTGTCGCAATTGCCAGGGGTTTTATTGCTCCCACGGGCCAGGAAATTATATGTATACCTTTCTTTAAGGATATAGAAGTTAACGGAGAAACGAAGACAGCTATCGTTATTACTATTGAATCAAGATGAATGAGTCCCGGTTTTAACATATCTTAAAAACATTCTATATTATTTATAGGTAACACTTTATTTTTAATTATGGGTTTTAAAAAAGCTTACATAGAAACATTTGGCTGCCAGATGAATGAATATGACTCTGAACGTATATTGTTTTATCTCGAAAAACTTGGATACAGAAGAATCTTATCTTCAGATAAGGCAGACATTATAGTAATTAATACATGCGCTGTAAGGGAAAAAGCAGAAAATAAGCTGTTTGGCCATCTTGGAAGATTCAAGAATATAAAAAAACAAAGAGGAGATGATATTCTTATTTGTGTGGGCGGATGTGTTGCCCAGAACATGGGAATAGAAATACAGGAAAAATTTCCATTTGTGGATATAGTATTCGGCACCCATAATATTTCAGAACTTCCTTTACTTATAGAAAAAAGAATTTCTGGAATTAAAAATGTATGTTCCGTGATTAAAAAAGGTTCACTATATCCCCTTTATGAAGTCAGAAGAATAAATAAATATAAGGCACTCTTACCGGTTTCGATAGGATGTAATAATTTTTGTTCATTTTGTATTGTTCCGTATGTAAGAGGGAGAGAACTGTCCTTTAAACCTGATTTAATAATAGAATATGTTAAAAAGCTTATAGAAGAAGGTGTAATCGAAGTTACACTTGTTGGTCAGAATGTAAACTCTTACGGTAAGGATCTGGATGATAAAATATGTTTTTCAGACCTTCTTGAAAAAGTTTCGGACATCAAAGGTCTTAAAAGAATAAGATTTATGACTTCAAACCCAAAAGATTTTTCAGAAGATCTTATACAGATAATAAAAGAAAGAAATAATATTGTAAACCATATCCATCTTCCTCTTCAATCAGGTTCAAACAGGATCCTAAAACTGATGCGGAGAAAATATTCAAGAGAAGATTATATTAGTATTATAGAAAATATAAAAAATAATATTGATAACTGTTCTATAACCACGGATACTATAGTTGGTTTTCCCGGAGAAGAAAGAGCTGATTTTAATGATACGCTTGAAATTGTAAAGCAGGTAAGGTTTGCACGTGCATTTACTTTCATATATTCTCCAAGAAAAGGAACACCTGCCGCATTAATGCCTGACCCTGTAAAAATGACAGAAAAAAAGAACTGGTTTAAAGAACTTATTGAAGTACAGAACCGGATATCGTTTGAAGTAAATGAACAATATATCGGGAAAATAGTTAAAGTACTGGTAGAAGGTTTAAGCCCTAAAAATGAAAAAATGCTTGAGGGCAGGATGGAAAATAATATGATTGTAATATTCAGCGGAAACAGGGATCTGATAGGAAAAATAATAGATCTAAAAATTGAAAAAGCAATGTCTTTTTATTTGATTGGTAAGATTGCCGGTAAGGTAAATAATGTTAGGGATGCATGCGCTGCAAAATAAAAACAGGGGAAAAGTTGTATCAGCACTTGATAAAGATTATATTAATCTGGAAATTCTTATCCGTAAGCTTAAAACTTCAAAAAAAATTATTTTGATTTGTGGTCCGACAGGTGTGGGAAAGAGCAAACTGGGGATAACTATATCGGATCTGCTAAATACTGATTTGATCTCGATGGATTCAATGCAGGTTTACCGCGGAATGGATATCGGGACAGATAAGCTAAATACTAATTCAAAAAAAATAAACCAGTTCATGGTAAATATTTTTGATCCAGATCATAAATTGACAGTTATGGAATTCAGAAATATTGCTGTTGAGATAATAAATAGAGAATTTTTTAATAATGAGAAAATTCCGGTATTAGTAGGCGGATCTGGCCTGTATATAAAGGCTGTCATTGACGGGCTGGATAAAGGACCTGGAGAGGACAGCGACTTCAGGAAGGAAATCAAAAAAAATATAGAAAAATATGGACCTGATAAATATTATAATATCCTGTTAAAAATTGACAGGCCCTATGCACTTAGAATAGAAAGAAACGATATAAGGCGGATAATAAGAGCTCTTGAAGTTTATAACCAATCAGGTTTAACATTTTCTGAGATGCAGAGATCATGGAAGGGAAAAAACTCTTTCAATTCTGTTCTCATAGGCTTAAAAAAGGAAAGAAAATCTCTTTACAGGGACATAGAAAAAAGGGTTGATGATATGTTTAAAAAAGGTCTGGTAAAAGAGGTGAATAAACTAATCAATGACGGTTATGGTGATTCGTTAAGCTTAAAACAGGCAGTTGGATATAAAGAAGTGATAGAATATTTAAAAGGTAATATAAATCTTGAAGAATGCAGGGAACTAATTAAAAAGAATACCAGAAGACTTGCAAAGAAACAGCTGACATGGTTCAGGGGGGATAAGAGGATTAATTGGCTCAGTGCAGACAAATATGATAATATAATTGACTTAGCAATAGAAACAATAAAAATAATCAATAATGAATCTGATTATGAAAAAATTTGAGTTTTCAAAATTTAATGGGCAGGGTAATGATTTTGTGATAATAGATGGGACAGCAAATAAGATATCGTTTTCAGAAGATCAGATAAAAAACATATGTGACAGGCATTTCGGCATAGGTGCTGACGGACTGATAATTGTAAGAAAGTCAGAGAAAGCAGATTTCTTTATGGATTATTATAATAAGGACGGAAGTGTAGCGGGTATGTGCGGAAATGGGATAAGATGCATGACCGCTTTCATATATGAAAAAGGACTGAGCAGCAATAACAGATTATGCATAGAGACCCTTGCGGGAAAAAGAGATATTAAAATGGAGATAAAGGATGGAATACCCGGCAGCATAACAGTGGATATGGGCAGGCCAATTTTTAAAACAGACGACATACCGGTAAATATAGATTCCCCTGAAGTTTTTGGATACAGACTTTCAACCGAGGTAGGAGATTTTGATATAAACTGTGTCTCAGCAGGAAATCCTCACTGTGTTATATTCATAGATAAAGATGAAGATCTCCAGGATATACCGGTTGATAAATGGGGACCTGTTATTGAGAGAAATATTATTTTTCCGGAAAAGACTAATGTTGAATTCCTTAAAATAAGAGATGAAAATCAGCTGGATATGAGAGTATGGGAAAGAGGAGTAGGGGAGACCCTTGCCTGCGGGACAGGGGCATGCGCTTCAGGAGTATGTTCTATAAAGCTTGGTAAAATCAAATCACCAACTGTAAAGGTAAATGCCCGGGGTGGAGTTTTGTATGTTTCATGGAAAACACCTGATGGCACAATATTCCTTGAAGGTACTGTGCAGCATTCGTTTGATGGAGTTTATTACTTTTGATCCAGGCAAATTTTTAGCAAAATTATTGTTTTTTATTCATGAAAGGAATTTATAGGATGAAATTTGAGGAATCACGGAGATTAAGAGAGCTGCCTCCCTATTTATTTGCAGAAATAGACAGGATAATAAGGAAAAAAAGAAGCAGGGGAATAGATGTAATAAGTCTTGGTATAGGAGACCCTGATATTCCTACTCCGGAAGGAATCGTAAGAAAGCTGCAAAAAGCAGCAGAGAATCCTGAAAATCATCGCTATCCTTCAAGCTACGGGCTGGACTATTTTAAAGAAGCAGTTGCAGAGTATTATATGAAAAGGTTTAAAATAAAGCTCGATCCCGAAACCGAGATTATTTCATTAATAGGAGCGAAAGAAGGCATTGCCAATATTTCATATGTTTTTATTGATGAAGGCGATTATGCACTGATACCAGATCCATCTTATCCCGTGTACTCTATTGGAACAGTGTTTGCAGGCGGCAGAATATATTCTATGCCCCTGAAGGAAGAAAATAATTATTTGATAGACCTTGATGGTATAGATAAAAAAATTGCTAGAAAAGCTAAATTGATGCATATAAATTACCCGAATAACCCAACATCTGCAGTCTGCAGCAGTGATTTTTTTGAAATAATAGTAAGTTTTGCAGAAAAAAATAACATAATAGTCTGTCATGATAATGCATATGCAGACACATATTTTGGCAGCAGTAAACCGTGCAGTTTCCTGAATGCGGATGGCGCAAAGGATGTCGGTATAGAATTTTATTCGCTTTCAAAGACATTTAATATGACCGGCTGGAGGATAGGCTGTGCTGTCGGGAATAAGGAAATAATATCAAGCCTGGGAAAATATAAAACAAATGTGGACTCAGGAGTTTTCAATGCCATTCAGTATGCAGCAGCAGAAGCTTTTAAAAATTATGAAAAATACAGCAGAAATAACAATATTATATATAAGAAGCGAAGAGATATGACGGCTTCCATTCTTGATAATATAGGAATTGATTATTATACTTCTAATGCTACTATATATATATGGGCAAAAGTTCCAGAAGGTTATACATCAAGGTCATTTGCTGAGCTGGTACTTAATAAGGCTGATGTAGTAGTAACACCAGGAAGTTCTTATGGAAAACAGGGAGAGGGGTATTTTAGGATTTCGCTCACAATAGAAGATGCAAGATTAGAGGAAGCGCTTAAAAGGATTAAAGATTCTTTATAAGAGAATTTAAAATTTTTTAAGAGGTGTATCAAAGATTTATATATGACAAAAGAAAAAGCACTTTTAATATTTATTGAATTTAAAGGTAATATAAAAAAGGAAGATAAGTCAGAGAGAAGGGAACATTCAAATAATATTGAAGAGCTAGCAAGCCTTATAATTAGCGCAGGTGCAGAAATCGGGAAAATCCTTAGATACAGGCAGGAAAAACCAAATCCAAAATATTTTATAAGCAGTGGAAGATTAGATAATATAAAGAGTATATTGGAAGAAGAAGATATTGAACTTGTTGTCTTTGATGATGAAATAACTCCAACACAGCAGAGGAACCTGAATGGTAAATTAAATAGAAAGGTACTGGACAGGACTGCTCTTATACTTGATATATTTGCACAGAGGGCGAATAGTAAAGAAGGTAAATTACAGGTCGAGCTTGCACAGTTAGACTATCTTCTTCCCAGATTGACAGGAAAGGGCATAGAACTTTCAAGACTCGGTGGCGGAATAGGTACAAGAGGACCGGGAGAGACAAAACTTGAGGTAGATAGAAGAAAAATTAGAAATAGGATTATCAGCCTGAGAAAAAAGATTGATAAAATATCTGTTCAGAGGGTAACACAGAGAAAAAGTAGAAAAAATAATATTTTTCAAATAGCGCTTGTCGGGTATACAAACAGCGGTAAATCCACTCTATTAAATTCCCTTACAAAATCTGAAGTCTATGTTAAAAATATGCTTTTTTCAACCCTCGATTCTACTACTAGAAAGTTCAATCTCGATGCAAGACCGGAAGTTTTAATTACAGATACAGTAGGCTTTATTGATAAGCTCCCTCATCAGCTAATAGCAGCTTTTAAATCCACGCTGGAAGAAGTAAGGATATCGGATCTAATGCTGATTGTTGTTGATGTAAGCAATAATAATTTTGAATCGGATATATTAAGTGTAAAAAAAGTTTTAGAAGAAATTGACGTATGGGGCAAACCTTTTTTTATAGTATTTAATAAAATCGATAAAATCAGCCCTGAGCTTTTAAAAAGGCTGCATTTCAAATACAGAAATGCTCTTTTTGTGTCTGCCTTAAAGGGAATCGGGCTGGAAGAAATAAAATTAAAGATTAAAAAAATTATTGAAAAACATAATATGAATATAAAAATAAGAATACCGTATAGCAACCAAAAAATTGTTTCTTTTATTTATGATAAATGCCAGGTTCTGGATAGAAAAGATTCAGAAAATGGTATTTTATTTGATCTTAATATAGAACCAAAATACAAAGACCAGCTATTGCCCTTTATTTATAATAAAGAAAAACTAAAAATATCCTAGAAATATTTCCTTATAATTCCTATGACTTTTCCAAGGATCTTTATTTCCTTAACCACTATTGGCTCCATATAGTCATTTTCAGGAATTAGCTTTATTTCAGATTCACCCTTATAAAACCTTTTAACAGTAGCCTCATCTTCAAGCAGTGCAACTACTATCTCGCCGTTTATTGCAGTGTTTTGTTTTCTTACTATTAAAAGGTCCCTGTCCAGGATGCCAGCATTTACCATGCTGTCACCATGAACATTAAGCATAAATATGTCATGTTTTCCTCTTACAAAATCCTGGGTCAAAGGAAAATAATCTTCTATGTTTTCTTCTGCTAGAATAGGTTTGCCTGCAGCGACACTGCCTATAATAGGAACAAATATCAGATCACCAGAATGTCTTTCAATATTTTCATGCAAATCCATGCCAGTAGATATAAGCGATATTGCACGGGGTTTTGAAGCGTCCCTTTTAATATATCCAAGTTCTTGTAATTTTTTAAGATGAGAATGAACTGTTGCAGATGAACTTAAGCCGACTGCTTCTGCAATCTCTCTTACCGAAGGGGGATATCCATCCAGCTTTATTCTGTTATATATAAACTCAAGTATTTTTCTTTGCCTGGTGCCTATTTTTGGATTTTTATCAGTTAATTTCATAATTTTTGATAATTATATCAAAAAAGCTGACCCATAGCAAACAAAGGTTCGCTTTTTAAAAATGTACTATTTTATAAATTATTCAGCTTTTTTTATCCAGGGCATCATCTCTCTTAATTTTTTTCCAACTTTCTCTATAAGATGTTCATGCTCTTTTTTCTTAATTGCCGTATAATTAGGCCTTCCGGCCTTATTTTCAAGTATCCAGTCCCTGGCAAATATTCCTGTCTGTATATCTTTTAAAATTCTTTTCATTGTTTTTCTTGTTTCTTCTGTTATTATCTCTTTTCCCTTTACCATATCTCCATATTCAGCAGTATCACTTATGGAATACCTCATCCAGGATATTCCACCTTCATATATTAGATCTACTATAAGTTTAAGTTCATTCAAAACTTCAAAGTAAGCTATTTCAGGCTGGTAGCCTGCTTCTACAAGAGTATCAAAACCTGCTTTTATAAGTTCCGTTGTACCCCCGCACAGAACAGCCTGCTCACCAAATAGATCTGTTTCTGTTTCTTCCTCAAAAGTTGTTGTAATAATGCCGACTCTTCCCGCTCCTATGCCCCTGGCATAAGCAAGGGCATAATCTTTTGCTTTACCAGAGTAGTCCTGATGGACGGCTATAATAGAAGGCACGCCGCTTCCTTCCGTAAACATTCTTCTTACTATGTGGCCAGGACCTTTTGGAGCTATCATTATTACATCAATATCACTTTCGGGTATTATTTGATTATAATGAATATTAAATCCGTGGGCAAAACATATAACATTTCCTTTTTTAAGATTAGGAGCTATATCTTTATTATAAATATCAGGCTGGACATGATCGGGGACAAGTATCATTATAATATCACCCTCAGCCGCAGCCTTATCAGCTGTAGTTACTTTAAATCCCTTTTCTTCAACTATCTTCCATGTATTGCTGCCTTCCCTTGCTGCTACGATAATATCCATGCCGCTATCCCTGAGATTCTGGGCATGGGCATGACCCTGGCTTCCATATCCAATTATAGATATTTTCTTTCCTTTAAGGATTTCCATATTTATGTCTTTGTCATAGAAAATCTCTGCCATTTTGCCTTCCTTTTTAGATTTATAATCAATATTTAATTAAAAAATTGTTATTAGAAATAACAACCATTTTAACAAAATAAGTAAAAAAGTAATAATTTTTTTTAAATTTATATATAAAAAAATGTTGACACAAACATATGTTCGGTTATATTATATATACAAACATATGTTCGCAGTAGAATATAGTTTTTTAGTAATGCAAAAGGAGATTATTATATGAAAACAGCAATAGCAATTGGTATAAAGAAGTTTTTCATGATAGTTTTAATAGTTATAGTAAGCATACTGGTTATCTTGGCTTTTTACAGCAACCGTTATAAATTTAATGGAATAAGCACTATAAGATATGCAAGGGTTAGCATAAATGAAGGAATTGATATAAACAAGCTGGCCGACAGATACTCTAATCCTTATGAAAAAGATATATTCTTGAGTGAATTAAAAAGAGTAAATAACTTATCATCAAATTTTATTGATGAAAGTACGGTTTTGATACCTGTATTTAAATCAAATTAATACCAGATTATAGATCAAATAATAAATTCATGTTATCTTTTTCAAAGATAATATAAAATCAATTCTTATATTAATTTTTTTTATTTAATTTTATTAAATAATTACATTATCTGATATCTGTAAATATTTATTTATAAGAAAGGGCCTGAAGTGTTATTAATAAAAATAAAGAAACTTGACAGTAAATTAAAAACACCTGATTATGCTCATAAAGGAGATGCTGGACTTGACCTTTACAGCTCAACAGATTGCATTATAAGGCCATTTGAGAGGGTTAAAGTCCCTACAGGTATAAAGATAGCCATACCTGATGGTTATGCAGGTTTTTTGCAGCCAAAGTCAGGGCTTGCATTAAAAAGTGGTCTGAGCCTATTAAATACTCCCGGGTTGATCGATTCAGGATACCGCGGCGAAGTAAGTGTTATTTTAATAAATCTGGATAGAAATAATAATATCATAATAAAACGTGGTGATAAGATCTGTCAGCTTGTAATACAAAAAGTTGAGTATGCTGATATACAGATAACAGAACAACTTGATAAAACTATCAGAGGCGAAGATGGATTCGGCAGCACCGGTTAAAATTTTTTAAAATTATTTATATTAATTAAAACAAAAAAGAATATTACCACTAAAATAACTTATCCTTATTACTTCCGATAATATATATTATGTAAACTATTAATTTTTTAAAAAATACTTTTTTATTTGGAATATTGGAATCTAAACAAA
>JAGYMN010000039.1 GCA_018400395.1 Actinomycetota bacterium | reverse complement strand
CTGTCCTGGCCCCCTACATCTATAACGGTCCTGGTACCTTTGAAAATCGATACAGCACCGCGCGCATGACAGCTTATCTCGGTTATATTCTTATCTGCAAATGGTATGTTTATCCTACCGTATCCTGTAGCCACTATCGCATTTATCTCACTGCTGTCGATTGATAATCTTAAGCAGGCGCTTTCAAGGGCTTTTTCCGCTGCAGTCTTGCTGTTTGAACCGGTAGGGGAGATTACATATGAACAGATATCACTGTCTTCTTTGCCGTTTTTGCTTTCTAATATTACAACTTCAGTTGATACCGAACCAACATCGATGCCGCATGCATACATTTTTTGTCCTTCTGCTATATAACTGTTATTAATAATAATATATTAAAAATAAAAAGATATCGCTAGCCACAGTTTAGTATTTCCATATATCCCTGAAGCCTTGTCTTTATCTGCCCTGTTGAAGAATTGGCTCTGTCCACGCAATCCCCGTCCAGTACAAGTAATGGAACACCCCTGCTTTTTAAGTAATCCTTTATAATCCTGGATCCTCCGTTGCTCTGCCGGCATCCCCAGTGCGTAAAAAGTATGGCCCCGTCAACCCCATACTCTTCTGCCATTTTGCCTATTGCATCTGTCCTGTTGGAGATATTCCCCCTGAGAGGGTGGGAAAGCATTTTAAGTGCGAGACTCTCAAATGGCCGGGAGGGATCAAGTTCCGGCCAGTATACGTAATTTATCTCTTCAAATACTACCCTGCAGTTGCCATTTTCCAGGATATCGGAGATCTCATTTCTATAGTAAGGCTTGAGATGGAGCCAGAGTATTTTTTTTGGAGGGTTTTTATGGATGTCCGGGTCTTTTCTTTGCTTTTGCAGAAAAGAGTCTAATTCAAGATATATATTTTTATATAGTTTTACTGCCTGTTGGGTACCCGGAAAAGCGTGAAATGGAAGAATAAAATTAAGGCCGTTAAAATGCGGGGGGTATGTTAAGAGCTCTTTCCTGACATTATTTAATTTTACTGCCCATTTTCTGAATTCATTTGAAAGTTCTATAGTCTCTGCAAATCTATCCAGGTCCACACCTTTACCGGTAATATCCCCGATTTTTTCAGCCAGCTTCTCCAGCTGATCTGCCAGGTATCTCAAGGAGCGGGAATTGTAATGATAGGGAACATCCAGGTGATAATAACGATTTTGAATATTGTAATTTACTGCATAATGATAAAAGGACTTCTGGGCGGCATCACAGGCAAGATTTGTGCATAATATAAAATCAGGCCTGGGGAAAAGGTCCAGTTCTACTGCTCCTGAAGCGCTTCTGTGAAAAGTGCAGAGGTCCTGGGAATACCATCGTGCAGAAGCTTTTTTAACCGTCTGATCCGAAAGGCCGAGGCCTGCGGTAAAACCTGCCATAACCTCCGGCAGCAAAGGTGAAACACCCATAGCATTAAAAAATTCATAGGGCAGAAAAATTGAGCCAAAACCCACAGGCTTATTGCCGCTGTATGCATCTCTTATACTTTCTATGCTGAAGATATTTAGATACTTGTCGGAGATGGAGGAGAAGGTGTTTCCATATGCAAAGAGTACTGGCCTTGTGGCGATTATTCCAAGAAGCCTCCTGAAGTAACGCTGGTCAAGATTTCTCTGAATATTGGTTTTTATCTTCTCTTTTATTCCCATTACTACTAAAAATTCTTAAAATCACAGCATTTCCAGAAAGGCCTGTGTCCTGGTATTTGACTGGCCTTCCGAAAAATTACTATATTCTATCTCCAGATAAAGTACAGGTATTTTTAAGCCGGCAAACTCTTTTCTTATAAGGGGGAATGTATAGATAACATTATCGCAGAATTTAAGGCTTATGAATATGATCCCGCGGATATCATTATCGGACGCTTCTTTCTTTAACTGGCTGATCTTGCTGCCCATATCAGACATGCGCATGCAGGCTGGTTTATTAAGATATCTTTCGGCTATAAGATGCAGTATCTTTTTCCTGTCTGCCCCTTCCATAAACGATGGTATACGTACAGGCCCCTGATAATAGCGGCTTGATACACAGAGATCATCTGATACCAGGTTGACATCAAGATCCGTAAACATTTTCCATAGTTTTTGTTCAGTAATAAAATTACCTATTATCATAATGCCCGGCTTACGGGTTTTATCCTTATTGTTGTTTTTAGATATTAATTCTTTAAAAGACTGAAGTTTGTCAAGAAAGGTTTCAGATGTCCGGGAAAGGGATATTTCCATTACCCTGTAATAGTCAGATATATCAAGCGAGTATTTATTATTGAAAAACGATGTACTGAATTCTTTTAAAAGGTTCCTTTTCCTGTTGTGCAATCTTAAAGCTTTAAGGAGGTCCTGATTGGATGTTTGTTTGCCTTTTATGCCTTCTATGAATACAAGCATATCTTCCAGGTTGGAACTGTAAAAATCTATCGAGCGGCTGTCTGTATTCCTGGGCACATTTAACATAAAAACCGGCAGGTCCTTAAGATAATATTCTGCAGTGTCATATAACCTTCTCATACCGTCGCAGGAATCAGTGAAAACCGCCCCCTGAAGCCCATCTTCCGAAGCTAGCAGGGATTCCCAGGCAGATTTAAGATAAGGACAGAAATTTATGGGGAAATAGCTGCCGGATTTTACAGTATTTTTGTTCCCCATTACGCGAACCGGGGAAAAACCGCTGGCTGTTATCAATTCTTCGGGGGTATATGTGCAGAACCAGCCTATTTTTTTCAGCTTTTCTTTTTGAACCCCTTTTTCTTTTAAGAAATCTTCTATGATTAGATTATTTTTCATCTTTTATTATAGCTTCGTTTCTTTCAAATGGTTCGTGTATGCCAATATGGCCCCAGAAATCTTCTACATAATATCCTTCGACCTGGCCGCTGTCACGGCCCTCTATGGTAATTTTTACCTTTTCTATTTCCTTAAACTCTGTAAGGGTGTTAACTATAGAATAAATAGCAAGGGTCTCAGTTGTAGAGCTGTGGGGAATCTCTTCAAAATTATCTATAATCCTTATATTGAAATCTACAGCGGCCATTCCATCTGATACATTTACAGAATTAACTTTGGTATCGGATGGCAGTGTAGGATAGAGACCCTCTGCGGACGGCCCCTTTATTAGCTCCTCCAGCACAGCCCTGTATATGTTGCCGGTATTTTTGATCATCCTTACCTCCCCTGCAAGATAAGCATCCTTATCGGTAACATCTGCAAAATAAAGGGTAGCCGATTCTGAACACGAGCAGAGTATGATAATAGAAAATATGGTAAGAATAATGATAGAAAAAATAAATTCCAGCTTTTTCATGACATCGCCCCTCTCCTTTAGAGTCCAGATCAATTCTTGAAATAATTTATTATCTTAGATATTCTACAAAATTTATTGATGTGATGGTATCATTATTTTTTATATGCATGGTTTTCCATCCAGATATTTTATTTGTTTCATGCATAATGCAGGAAAGATTATACCAATTTATGAGCTATTTTGGAGTTTTAAAATGGGGATAAAATTATTTCTGATAAGACACGGCCAGACCAGATGGAATCTGGAGGGCCGATATCAGGGTGACAGGGATATAGAGCTAAACAGGACAGGAATAAAACAGGCTGGTCTTGCAGCAAAATATCTATCAGGGGTAAGTTTCGAAAGCATATACAGCAGCCCGCTTAAGCGTGCTGCCAGGACAGCAGATATAATTAATGGTAAAAGGAAACTGGATATAAGGGTGGCCGATGATCTCAGGGAAGTCGATTTTGGAAAATGGGAAGGATTAAAGTTCCAGGAGATAAATAAAAGGTACAGGGAGGGTTATCATAAATGGCTTGAAGACCCGTATAATAACAGGCCTACCGGAGGCGAAGGTTTTAGGGAACTGACAAAAAGGACTGTAAGGGTTATTGACAGCATAATCTCAGAAAATCCCGATGGCTCGAGCATAGCCGTAGTCACACATGGAGGTGTTATACTTTCATTGATTGTGAGCTGGCTTCAAATACCACTCCCCAGATGGAAATCCTTAATACAGAGGCAGGGTGCGATAAATATTGCTGTAATAGACAGGGGCTTTCCCTATATATCAGCCATTAATTACACAGGCCATTTAAGGAAGATTTATGATGACAGCGAAGACAGGGTAATAGAGATTTACAGCAGCCTGAGGAATGATAGGCGGAAACGTGCTGCCCTCTAAAATAATCAAAATCCGTATTGATTAATAGCCTCTTTTGTTATAATATCCCTACTGTTGATATAAGTTGAAAAATTGAATATTTTTCATCTTTCTGTTCTGCCGGGATTGGCAGGACCTAATTATGTTAATTAGTCCATAGGAGGATAGTAATTGAGAAAATATGAACTTGGTGTTATCTTTAATTCTTCACTTGAAGAGGAGAAGATAGACAAAGAGATAGAAAAGCAGACTTCACTTCTCGAAAAGGAAAATTGCGCGGTAGAAAAAATCGATAAATGGGGTGTCAGGAAACTCGCTTATCCAATCAAAAAACAGGAAAACGGATTTTATGCCTTTATCTATTTTACAGGCAACAGCAGAGTAATCCATGAGCTTGACCGCATAAACATGATAAATGATCTTGTGCTGCGTCATTTGATAGTAAAAAGTGATCAGCAATAAAAATATTAATTTTTAGAGAAGGTGATATGAAATGGCTTTTGGGATCAATAATATAACCATTCTTGGAAATATCACACGAGACCCTGAACTGCGTTTTACACCAAGCGGAACAGCAGTGGTCAGTTTCGGTATTGCAGTTAACCGTAATATCCAGAACAGGGATTCAGGGGAATGGCAGACAGATGTTGATTTCTTCAATGTGACAGCATGGTACAAACTTGCTGAGAATTGTGCAGAAAGCCTTTCAAAGGGAGACAGGGTGCTGGTGTCAGGCAGGCTGTCCCAGGACAACTGGGAAGACAAGACAGGGCAGAAGCGTTCTGCGGTAAAGATAATAGCAAATGTAATAGGACCCAGCCTTGAATTTGCAAGCTGCAAGCTTGAAAAGAACCCCAGGCTAGATAATGGAGCAGTTTCCACGCCGGAGGAGACTAAGACTGAAGAGGTTGACTTTACTGATGAAGACATACCCTTTTAAAATACTAAATTCCTGATAGAGATGAAAGGAGATAAATTGGCAAGAAAAAACAGTGACAGGAGAGATAAGAAAACACTTACAGGCAGTTTTAGGCAGAGGAAAAAGTACTGTTATTTTTGCAAGGAAAATATAGATACCATTGATTATAAGAACATAGGCCTGCTTGAAAGATATATTTCTGATAAGGGAAAGATAAGGCCGAGCAGATCTTCGGGGAATTGTGTTCAGCATCAGCGTATGGTTGCATCAGCCATAAAAAGGGCCAGGGTCCTTGCGCTGATACCCTATTATAAAAGGTAATTTCTGGATTATTGAATATGTCCTTTGATAATTTAAGCGGGATAAAGAAAACAGGGCCAAGCCTGTGGCTCCTTATTTTTTTTACATTTTTGGCTCTCGTATTTATATTTATTATACCGGGGATCGGCTTTCTGGGTGCAGCACTGCTGCCTATCCCGGCATCGCTGCTGATAATCAGCGGAAGGGTAAGGGATGGCATTATCTGTGCTGTGGTACCACTTCTTTTGCTGCTTTTTTTTGATTATATGCTGCCGGCTGTTTTGATAGCGGCGGTTATATCCGTAGCGTTCAGCCAGAGGCGTGCAGTCAGCAATGACTGGCCGGCATGGAAGTCGGTATTTTCAGTGTTTTTTATTTTACTGGGGTCATTATTTTTCTTTATGCTGCTGTACCTTATATTCTACGGCCTGGAATTTTTTACCGGAGCTTTCCAGACATATAATATATATATAGAAAATCTTGCCGAAGATCCTCTGGTCTCGGGTTATGCAGAGCTCATAAATGGGGGAGGAGCCGGGTTTGATGCAGCAATATCACAGACGAAGGCAATACTTAAGTTTATCCCGAAAATACTGCCTGGGATAATTGTTGTTTCTTTTTTTATGATAAGTCTGTTCAATTACATTTTTTCTTATATTATATTTAAAAAATTCAGTATAGAGATAGAAAAGATCAGGCAGTTTACCAGATGGGATATCCCCTGGTACTATATATGGGGTATAATAGCAGGGCTCTTGCTGGTCCTTATCCCCGTAATAGGCGGTGCAGGTCAGGAAGGCAGGACAGTGCTGGTCAGCCTGGTTGATATATCAGGTTATAATCTTATAATTATTTTTGGTATGCTTTATATGGTGCTGGGTATTTCGGTTACGTGGGGCATATTTGAGAGGTTTAAAATAGCGTTTTTATTCAGGGTTTTGATAATAATATTTTTATGGTTTTTTTTCGGATTTGCGTTGATTATATTCCCAGTTCTTGGAATCATAGATATATGGGCCAATTTCAGGAAGCTTGAGCGGGCTTAAATAATACAATTTGAAGTTTAATACAGGAGGAAGACTTGAAAGTAATACTTACAGAGTACATGGAGAAATTAGGAGACATTGGAGACATTGTAGATGTAAGGGCCGGTTTTGCAAATAATTATCTAATACCCCAGGGGATTGCCGTGCTGGCCACAGGGGGCAATATAAATCAGATGAAGCTGGTCAAGAAGGCAGCGTTAAAGGTCGAGGCAAGGAACATTGAAGAAGCAAATGAAATGACTGAAAAACTGAAAGACCTTACCCTTAAATTTATAGTAAAAACTGGAGAAGAAGGTAAGCTCTATGGTTCTATAACCAGCAAGGACCTTGCAGAAAAAATAATGGAAGAAAGAAATATTGAGATAGACAGAAAAAAAATAGATCTTTCGGAGCATATTAAGGAACTGGGTGAGTATGATGTTGATGTCAAACTATATAAAGAAATAAAATCAGCTGTAAGGGTAATAGTAGAACCTGACGAGGAATCCAGAATACTAATTGAGGCACATAAAAAGGAAAAGGAAGCTGCAGAAGAAGAGGAAAAGCATAAACTGGATACAGAAATAGAAGAAGAAGCAGAAAGAAGTAAAGAAAAGGAAATAGAGGAAAAAGTCATACCGGCTGAAAAAGATAAGGAACCAAAAACTTCCGAGCCTGGAGAAAAAGACAGCGCTAAGAAGAAATCCAGGAAAGAAAGCAGAAAGCAAAAGTAATAGTTTTACGTACTTATGCAGGATAAATTAAAAAAAGAAGGCCGTTTTACCCCGCTGGATACAAGCAGGCTGCAGCATATACCCCCGTATAATATTGAAGCCGAGGAATCTCTTCTGGGGTCGATGCTCATTTCAAGGGATGCCATTTCTTCGGTAATAGAATTGGTAAAAGTGGATGATTTTTACAGGGGCTCAAACCAGATGATATTTGAGGCAATAATGGAAATGTATGCAAAGGGGGAGCCTTCTGATCCTATTACTGTTGCAGACCACCTCAAAAAGAAGGGCCAGCTGGATGAGGTAGGCGGGAAGATCTTTATACATTCACTAATAAGCAATATACCTCTGGCTGCAAATGCAGAATATTACGCAACAATTGTAAGGAATCATTCAATACTGAGAAAGCTTATTTATGCTGCAACAGATATTGCTACAATGGGTTACGAGGTGCCGGGAGATATCAATGCCGCAGTTGACAGGGCTCAGGAACTTATATTTTCCGTCTACAGGGAGCTTAATAGTGGAAACAGCAGGAATAAGGTTGCGGTTATGAAGGATATTGTATCAGAGGTCTACGAACAGGTGGAGATGCTTCACGAGTCCGGCTCTGATATATCCGGGATTCCGACCGGTTTTATAGATTTCGATCATTATTCTTCCGGACTTCATAATTCTGATGTGATTGTAATAGCTGCCAGGCCCGGTATGGGGAAAACTGCCTTCGTGCTGGGAATGGCCAAAGACATTGCTATGAGAGAAAAGATACCCATAGCTATCTTTTCGCTGGAAATGTCAAGGCAGCAGATTGCCCAGAGACTTATGAGCGCTCAATCCAGAATTGACCTCCAGAGACTGAGGGATGGAAAAATAAGGGAAAAAGAATGGACCAGGCTTGCCAGTGCTATTGAAAAACTGGCAGAATGCAGGATTTATATAGATGACTCTGCCTTCCTTACCGTAATGGACCTGAGGACAAGGGCCAGGATGATGGTTTCTACATACGGGATAAAAATGCTTATTGTCGATTATCTGCAGCTTATGCAGTGTGAATCAAATTACAGGGGGAATAAAGTGCTGGAAATAACTGAAATATCACAGAACCTAAAAAGCATAGCTAAAGAGCTTGATATACCTGTAATAGCTGTATCCCAGCTTTCCAGGGAAGTAGAAAAGAG
The DNA here is from genome assembly GCA_018400395.1 of Actinomycetota bacterium. GTDB lineage: Bacteria > Actinomycetota > Humimicrobiia > Humimicrobiales > Humimicrobiaceae > M55B120. Next base: position 2,726 of record JAGYMN010000039.1, on the reverse strand, counting down.
GGATAACAAAAGACCCCAGCTCTCAGATCTGAGGGAGTCAGGATCAATAGAACAGGATGCCGATATGGTAGTGTTTATATACAGGGATGAATATTATGACGAGAATTCTAAAAAAAGGGGAATGGCCGAACTTAATATAGCAAAACACAGGAACGGCCCTACGGGCAGAGTGGAGCTTCAGTTTAATAATAGATATGCGCTTTTCTCGAATTTAATAAGACCAAATCAGGCAGAAAGCAGGGGTGAAGCCGATGTCTAGTATTGCTATTCTGGGATTCCAATGGGGAGATGAAGGAAAAGGAAGGATAGTGGATTTGCTCTCTGGCAGGGTAGATCTGGTTGTGAGGTTCCAGGGAGGTAATAATGCAGGGCATACTGTAATAAAAGGTGATGAAGTATTTAAACTGCACCTCATTCCTTCCGGAATATTAAATCCAGGCGTGAAGTGCATTATAGGGGATGGGGTAGTTGTAAACCCGGCAGTATTGATTGATGAACTGGATGACTTGAAGGGGAAGAATATCAATACGGAAAACCTGAGGATAAGCGGCAAGGCTCATCTTGTTATGCCCTATCATATAATACTGGATAAGGCAAGGGAGCACAGGCTTGGAAAATATAATATAGGGACTACTCACAAGGGTATAGGGCCTGTCTATACAGACAAAGCTGCCAGGTCAGGGATAAGGACACAGGATCTTCTTGACAGAGAAATATTCAGAACAAAGCTGGAAGAAGAATTATCCCTGAAGAATTCAATTATAGAAAAAGTCTATGGTCTGGAACCGCTGGACATCGAAGAAATATATGAAGATTATATGCTTTATTCTGAGAGAATAGGTAAATATATAACTGATACAACCCTGATGGTTAACCAGTATCTGGACAATAACAGAGAGGTACTTTTTGAAGGTGCGCAGGGTACCATGCTTGATATAGACCAGGGGACCTATCCCTATGTAACTTCTTCGTCTACAACTTCGGGAGGAGTGTGTATCGGAGCAGGAATAGGCCCGGGAAGACTTGACGAGGTAATAGGGGTTGTAAAAGCCTACACGACAAGGGTAGGCTCAGGACCTTTCCCAACAGAAGAAAAGGGATATACAGGTGAATTTTTAAGGAAAAAGGGTAATGAATATGGCACAACTACGGGAAGGGCCAGGCGCTGCGGATGGCTGGATGCTATGATATTGAAATATTCGGCCATGATCAATTATCCAGACAGCATTGTAATCACAAAACTGGATATACTTTCGGGACTGGACAGTCTAAAGATCTGTACCGGGTATGAGTATAAAGGTAAGAAATACAGCGACCTCCCCTACCATCAGACGGTGCTTCACAAATGCAGGCCTGAATATATTGAGATTGAAGGCTGGAAAGATGAGATAGCAGGTGTAAAAAATTATGAAGACCTGCCGGAACAGGCAAAAAAATATATTGAGGTTATAGAGCAGGTGGTAAAAATCCCGGTCTCGATGATAAGCGTGGGACCGGAGAGGAGCCAGATAATAATCAGGGACAGAAGTCTTAAAAGAAGACTTTTTAGAAGGGGCAGCCGCTCTACATTAATAGTTTAGAATACTGGAATGGTAATGATATGTTTTAGCCCCGTACTGTTTATTTTTTTATGAGTATAAGAAAGAGGAGAAGGGTGAAAGTATTAATAATAGGAGGAGGAGGAAGGGAGCACTGCCTGGCATGGAAAATATCTGCCAGCGATATGGTGGAAAAGGTCTATGCAATCCCCGGTAACGCAGGCATGATTGATATTGCCAGCTGCATCGACATAGAGATCTCATCGGCAGGCTTTAAAAAGATTGCGGATTTCGCCGTTTCTGAAGGTGTAGAGCTGGTAGTAGTGGGCCCGGAGGCGCCTCTTGTAGATGGCATTTCTGATTATTTAAACAGCAGGGGCCTGGTAACCTTTGGCCCCGGTAAAAAAGCCTCTATGATAGAAGGAAGTAAGGTATTTTCCAAGAGCCTCCTCAGTAAATACAGGATACCAACCGCAGAAGCTTCAGTCTTTGAACGTTCAGAATACCGGACCGCAGCGGAATTCATAAAAAACCGTAATAAGTTCCCTCTTGTAATAAAAGCAGACGGTCTTGCAGCAGGCAAGGGTGTGGTAATAACGTATAATATGGGTGATGCATTAAAGGTACTTGAAGATTTTATGGTAAAGAAGGTTTTCGGGAATTCCGGGAGCAGGGTCATAATTGAAGATTTTCTTGAGGGCTACGAGATATCGATACTTTGCCTGTCCGATGGGAAAAAGATCGTACCCATGGAACTGGCGCAGGACTATAAGAGGATTTTTGACGGGGACAGGGGTAAAAATACCGGAGGTATGGGCAGTTACAGTCCTGTTCCCATGGTGGATGAAAATGTGTATAAAAAAGCACTGGATAATATAATATATCCGACAGCAGATGCTTTGAAAAGTGAAGGCATAGATTACAGGGGTATACTGTATGCAGGAATACTGGTAAGAGAAGGGGAACCTTATCTTCTTGAATACAACTGCAGGTTCGGAGACCCCGAAACGCAGGCAGTACTTCCAAGGCTTAATGATGATCTTGTGCCGCTGCTTTTTGAATGTGCTGCAGGTAATCTTACAAGAGAAAACCTGTCCTGGGACAATAAAAAATGCGTATGTGTAATAGCAGCTTCCAGGGGATATCCGGAGACTTCTTCGAAGGGCGATATAATAACAGGTCTGGATG
>JAGYMN010000038.1 GCA_018400395.1 Actinomycetota bacterium | reverse complement strand
ATATCTTTCTTATTAAAACAATCCCCAACTACACCAGTACCGGCAAAAATATCAATTGCAGAAAACAGCACTGCAATAATAAACTTCAAAAACCCTGCTGAATCTCTGACACCGGGACAATCTGCCGTATTCTATAATGATGATATACTCCTGGGAGGAGGAATTATAACAGGGTGATAACGTAATTTTATTATCTGCTTTCATAATCCGGGCATACAGCTATCCCCCATATACCAGGACCTGTATGTACGGCCATAACTGACGTCATCTGGGTCATTATTATTTCACTTGCATTGATTTGCGGATCATCCATTACCAGTCTTTTTAATGTAAGTGCAGGTCCTATATCATTTCCGTAGCATATGCCTATCATGCATCTACCCATTCCGGTGTGTATTATATCTGCTCTTGCAGAATTATAAAGTTCCCGGATTGAAGATTCTTTATTCAAGCAGAACTTTTTTAGTTTTAATCTGCCGGCCGTGTTGAAGGTAATAACAGGTTTTAGGGGCATCGCCTTATCTATGAATCCTGCCAGAAATGGTGCCCTGCCGCCTCTTAATACATATTTAAAATCTTCAAAAGTCGCATAAAAAAAGCTGGACTTTATCATTTCTTCTATAAGCCTGTCTATTTTTTCTGTAGATGCCCCGGACATTGCGGCCCTGGCTGCAGAAAGCACTATGAACCCTTCGCATATAGCTGCTTTTTTAGAATCTACAATCCTAATATCCATATCTCCCATCAGGCTTCTCGCTGAAACGGCAGAATTAAAAGTACCTGAAAGTGCCGAACTCATATGTATCGAATATATGGTTTCTGGATTTTCATTCTTTTTAATACTTGTATATATATCTATAAAATCTTCCAAAGAAGGTGTTGATGTTTTAATAGCGCTTCCAGAGATCAATTCCTTATATACCGTATCAGGACTCAGTTCAAGATTTTCCCTGTAAGACCTTCCGCCGAAATTGATATACAGAGGTACGACCTTTATATTATATTTTTCAATTATCCTTTCAGGCAAATCAGCAACTGAATCTGTCATTACAACAATCTTTTTTGCTTGTTCATTCATATGATATTTGGATTTTTTAAGAATACAATCTTCTATCCACCGATATTTTTCTTCTACTTGATCATAAATATTGACAGGCTGAGGCCAATTTTCTATGTATAACTCTTGACTACTCCGGAATGAAGTACCTTCTTCAGGCACTTATACTTACTCTGTTCTATTTCAAATAATATCCCTTTAAATATTATTAATTTTTTATTTGTTATCAATGTATACACTATATACTATTTTAACTATTTAAAACATGTCTTCTTTTGAGATTAAACCTTTTCCTGCCAGAATATAACTAAAAAGGTTCATGGATAATATTTCTGATATCTTCAGTGCATTTGACTTTAAGTATTGAAATCAATGTATCACAATATTACTGAATAGCAATCCAAAAATTGAACAAAAAATCAAATCAAAAAATCAAAAAATCTAAAAAATCTAAGTATTGACTTCAAATATAAATTTTGATATATTTAACATGTTCTGAATCAGGAGGTAACTTGAGGAAATGACTGAAACGGACCAACGAAAGAAGGTAAATAGTAAGTCAATATTCCAAAAAGGCCTGAGAAAAGATTCAGGGTAGAAACCCCAGGATGTTGAGTAGCCTAAAGCGTAAGCAAAGGTAAAAGATAACCAGGGGTTTTCTTTTTGCAAAAAAAAATTTAAAATCATAAAAACATTATTAATATCTTCCAGAAAGGATAGAATGAGTCATCCAGGTTATGCTTTTTTTAATAAAAATATAATCCCCATAGAAATGGCAAAGGTCGACATAAGGACAAATGCTCTTCAGTATGGAACAGGGATTTTTGAGGGTATAAGAAGTTATTGGGACAATGATACAGGGAAAAATTATATATTCAGAATGAGAGATCATTTTGAAAGATTTATCAGAAATGCAAAAATAATAATGATAGAAGTAAAATATTCAGTAGATCAATTATGTGATATCACTCTTGACCTAATGAAAAAAGAGAAATATTCAGAAGATGCATATATAAGACCGTTTGCCTACAACAGCGGGCTGGGAATAGGGCCCAAATTAATTGGTAATGATCAGGATCTTTTTATCTATTCAATACCATTGGGTTTATATCTCGAAACTGATAGAGCCATAAGTGTTTGTATTTCATCCTGGGACCGGATATCTGATAATTCCATTCCTCCAAGAGCAAAAATATCAGGTTCATATGTAAATGCAGCTCTCCAAAAAACAGAGGCTATTTTAAATGGATATGACGAAGCACTGGTACTTTCAGCTGATGGAAGACACGTATGTGAGGGAAGTGCTATGAATGTATTTATGGTTCGTAATAATAAGCTCGTTACCCCTGCCGTAACAGACGACATACTTGAAGGTATAACTAGAAATACCGTAATCGAACTTGCAAAAAAGTTGAACATCATGGAAGTCGTTGAAAGACCAATAGACAGAACAGAACTTTATACTGCAGATGAACTGTTCTTCTGCGGCACCGGTGCCCAGATATCACCCATAGGTTCGGTTGATAAGAGAACTATAGGAGATGGAGGCATGGGACCTGTTACAAAGAAACTCCAGGATAATTATTTCAAATTAGTCACAAATAAGATTGAAGAATACTCCGCCTGGTGTACTGAAGTCTGACAGATAACACAATTTTACATCGATTTTTATCGGGTACATAAATCAAGGTACTCGCAATTTTTATTGCAGGCTGTCTTTTTAACCGGGTCGAACTGTCCATTAATTATCTTTTTAACATTGGCGGAAAGAATTTGGTCGTTCCTTTCAATATCTTCCCTGTTCCCCCATATAGAAACGGACTTGCCGTTACCCAGATACAAAATAGTACCCTTTATTTTATCAACGGGTATATTCATTATCTTTGAAAATGCAGAAATATATGAGAGTATCTGTATTTTGTATCTCAAAGGTATCCCTTTTACTGTTCCGTCTGATAATTTATAATCAATTATTTCAATTACTTCTTTCCTTATATCCACCCTGTCTATTTTACCTGTTATGAAATAGTCTCCTGTCTTTAGATAGAATAATCTTTCCAGCATAACCTCTTCCGGCGGATAAGAATGAAAATCTGCAAACCTGCTTTCTGCAAATACCCTGCTATAGGACCTTATATCATCAGGGCATACATCCAAAAAACTTCTAACTTCAAAAGAATTATTTTGTGAACACATAAGCACTAAATTTTCAATATATTTATGGACTCTCTCTCCTATTTCCATTTTACGGTCGGGCTTTGGGGGTATGTAATATATATACTTCCATTTGTACATCGCAGGACATTCCAGATAATCCAGAATGGGAGTCAGGGGAAAAATTTGCCTCCTGGATTTTATATTCCGGCCATAAGATTTTAAAACAGTATCAAATTTAATGTTATGAAAATATCTTTTTGCCTCTCTTGCTCTGTCAGCTTCGATAGCTGTGCCGTAAGATTTATTGAAATAATCATTAAAAACAGCAAATCTGTTTTTTTCAATCATGCCTGACAGCACGCTCAATTTCTCCTCAAAATATTTCCAGTCATATTTCTTTAAATTTACAGGATTTAATGTCTTTTCTGTATTTTCATTTCCAGACAGAGTCCCCTTATTTTTATCTTTATTGATAGGCATATTGCCATCAATATCATGAATATATCTTTTTGCATCTTTCCCCAGAGGTTTGACCATATGAATGTTTTCAATTAAAAGATCTTTAAAGAAGGGGACAACTTCTTTCGGATTCTTCCCCTCATCTTTCATATCGCTCTTATTTTTAAAACAGCTGTGTGAAAGAAGGAGTATTCTTCTGGCCCTGCTGCATGCAACATAAAATATCCTTCTTTCTTCTTCAATTTTTAATTCTTTCAATGCTTTCTTAAACTCCCCGGCGCTTTTAAAATCTTTCTTTTTGCTCCATATAGAATTATCCTTTCTTAATTCAGAAGGTATTGCAAAACCTGGATTTCCCGCATTTCTCCCCAGGTAATCGCTCCCCCACAGCATTGGAATTATTACAGCGTCAAATTCAAGCCCTTTGGCTGCATGTATGCTCATGATCTTTACGGAATTATCATTAGATATTTCCATTTTATCCGGATTATCATAATCAGTCCTTGCAATATCCTTTAGATAAGTAATGAAACTCCCATATCCTCCTGATTGATGCTGGCAGGTAAAATCCGAAGCTATTTTTATAAGATCCTCAACGTTCCGTAACCTCCTCTGATAATGTTTACCAAATCCTGACTTCAGTTCCATAGCAAGTCCAGAATCTTCAAATATCAGGCTTATTAGCTCTTTAAGGTCCAAAATTCCAGACTGCCTTATATAGAAGAGGAGACTTTTTATAAATGATGTAAGCCTTTTTTTTGCCTCATAACTTAAAAACCTATTATTACTGCAGCTGCTTATACCGTCTATCAGGCTTGCTGCTTCATTGCCTGCGGCCTTACTATTCTTAATGTAAAAAATATCCCTGTCACCTATGCGGTATTTATCAGATTTTAAAAGGTATATTATTGATATTTCATCGTATACATTGTCTATTATTTTCAACCAGGAAGTAATAAAAAGTATTTCTGGCTCGTAATAAAGATTCTTGCTTCCTATTAATTCATATCTTATATTTTCATTTTTCAGTGCTTTTATTAATTCCTCAAATCTTTTGCGTCGCCCCAGTATCGCAATTTTACCTGGTTTTATATCGGTTTTTTTTATTATGCCCCTTATGTATCCGGCAATAGATTCCGCCTCATCTTCAACTGTCCTGCTAATACTGAAAAAGATTTCCGAATGTTTGCTATCATCATAGCATTCAAATACTTTTCTGAATCTTTTCTTATTTTTTGATATTACCGCTCCTGCTGCCTGTATTATTTCCGGTCCTGACCTGAAATTTACTGAAAGATAGAAGTTTTTAACATTATCCTGTCCAAAACAATCCCATCTATCAAATTCAAGTATATTTTCCACGCATGCTCCCCTGAACGAGTATATGGCCTGATCATCATCACCTACTATCATTATCCTGTTATAGTTTTTTTTATACAGCATCGTAACAAATCTTGCCTGAGCTGCATTTGTGTCCTGAAATTCATCAATAAAGATGTATTTATATTTTAATCTGTATTTCTCCCTGATTGTTTTCCGTCTGGCAAACAGTGAATATGGGAGAAATACCTGATCCGAATAATCTATCTTATTCTCATCTGATTTAATCTTTTCATATTCTGAATATATGCTGAATAATTCTAATGCCAGTTCCGTTAATTTTATCTCCTCGTTTTTAAGCGCCCTGCTCTTATAAGTTTCCAGCAACTTTCCGTAGTCTCTTATATAGTCTTCAAAAATTTCAGGTGTAATAAGATTGTTTTTTACATTTTGTATAAATCCAAGAACATCCTGCAGGAATATGCCCGGATTTTTGCCTATCTCTAAATTTACAAATTTTGCCTCCCTTAATACCCTGTAAAGGATCTGCCATGATTGGCTGCCTGTTATCAGCCCGAAATCCTTTCCAAGCCCCAGTTCAAAACTGTTCTCATAAATAATTTCGTTGCCAAATGAATTGAAGGTGTATATGTCAATTTCAGAATAACCCCCGTAATCTCCAATTAATCTTTTTATTCTCCGCCGCATGTTTTCCGCTGCATTCTTTGTAAAAGTAAGTGCCAGAACCTGGCTGGCCTCACAATATTTATCCTTTAGTACTTTGGCTATATGACCGGTTAAGACCCACGTCTTGCCGGAACCTGCACATGCTATAACCCTTTTTACCGGACCATTATCTTTAAATATTTCAAGCTGCTGATCTGTGCCTCTAATATTCATTGCCGTAGAACTCCGGACATATAAGTTTATATTCACAATTTTTACAGGACATAAAATTTTTTGGATTATTTCTAAAATCCTCATTCAATATTTTTGAAGTAAGACTTTTAACTATTTTCTCAACCTCTGCACCTTCATAATAATTATCAGGAACAAAGTATTCTGCATTCTTTTCCTCTCCAAGATTGATATATTTCATTATTATTCTCTTATCCCCATAATCTTTTTTCCCTCTTTCTATAGCCAGACGGTACAGCTTAAGCTGCAGTTCTTCTCTAAGATCCTTTGTCCTGTATGTGCCCTGGCCGGATTTAAAATCCACAATTTCCAGTCTGCCGTCACGGAGGAAATTTATCTGGTCAATCCTGCCCTCAATCCTTAATCCATCCAGCTCAAAACTAAAGGCATTTTCCATTACCGATCTGTCCGGGTCTTCCGGGAGATAATCATCATAATACCTTTTCATGTCTGACTTCGCTCTGGTGATAGTCTCATCTTTTAGGGGCCGGAACTCAAAATATTGCTTTTCAAAGCTTGAATCTATTATCTCTTCCAGTCTTTCCCATGTATAATTACTTTCTTTTCCTTTAAAAAACTCTAACAATATATCATGGTATATCTTTCCTACCCTTAAATTAAATTCTTCCTCTCCAGATATATTATAAAAAAATTTGGCCATATACCTGAAAGGGCAGTTCCTGTATACCTCAAGACCGCTGTAAGAAAAAGGCTTCCTGAGTATTTTAAAAGGATTGCGGGAATTAATTGTATTTTTGTTAAGGTTCCACCATTTCTCTGAATTATACATGTTATTCAGCATGATAATATCTTTTAAAAATATGCCGTAGTCAATCTTTAAGCCATTTTCCAACCTTACCATTGCAGCCAGCAGCCTTTTTTTTACTTTCCAGCCCCTGTCTGCATATATATTTCTATTTGACTTTCCCCGGCCATCATATTTTTTATTAACATTACTATTTGAAGAGAAACCTTCATCCTTTTCCATGTTTTCCAAAATATCCTTTAATTTTTTAAAAAATACAGAAGTACCCCTGGATTTGCAGGATGTAATATAAAGATATTTTCTGGCCCGGGTCATTCCGTTATAGAATAACCTGCCTTCTCCTGAGAAATGCTCCCGCTCAATATCTTCATATTTTAAATTACTTCCTGTGACAGCATTACCAAAAAGACGGATATCGAATATCTGTGGAGGTTTGAATTCTGAAGGAAGGTAATTATCATTTATAAAGGGAATAAATACTGCATCATACTCCATACCCTTGCACTGATGAAAACTTATAATATTTACCGTATCCGGTACAGACTGTTCTTCCGTACTTTCTTCTACCTCTTCGAGAAACCGGTTAATTTCGAGATTTTCTATGTAAGACAGATAGGCTTCTACGCTTTTTTCTTTCGATTTTACAGTATATTCCTGCACGCTTTTTAAGAAATCGCCTATGCATATCCATGATTGCGTATCAGGACCAGCTTCGCTTTTATCTTTTAAAAATCTAAAGATGCCTATCTCTGGATCTTTTAAAAAATCCATTATGTATGAAAATACATCACAGTCTATTTTACCGGAGAAATATTCTATGCGTTTTATTATCCCAGACAATTTTCTCTGGAACTTGCCCCTGCTCCCGTTGTCCAGAATATAATCCAGGAAGCTTATCCGGGATTTGTTTTCAAAAGAATAATAGGAAGCTTTTAGCTTGCTGTAAAACAGCGGATCAATACCAATAATATTTGAATTAAGTATATTCTCCAGCAGTCTGCCTATTTTTGTATACTCCTTATTATCCCCTGGAATTTGAATTATGCCTTCTTTTTGCTGACCTTTATTTAATCTATGGTCTGTATTTCTTTTCCTCTTTGTCTTTCCTACCCCTATCTTCTTATTTAATGCAGCTGCCAGCTTTAGAAAATTAATGATATATAATATATAACTGTTCTCCATAAGGCTCCTTGAGCTTCTTCTTATGAAGGGAATCTTTCTCTGTTTTAATGCTTCTTCTATCAGATGGGTCTCATATCCGGCCCCTTTTATAAGAATTGCAATATTTTCAGGTCTTATTCCAGCACCCTTATTAAGTACAAGTATCTTCTCACAGATATAGTTAACTTCTTCAAGCAGCGAGGGAAAACTTTTAAGTGCTGCATGTCCTCTATTTTTGCTTTTATTCAGTGGAATATTTGCCTTAGGTATTCCCGGGCTAATAATATTTATAAATCTGTCGGAAAGCCTGATTATATCAGGGGTGCTTCTATGGTTATGATCCAGAAAAAATACCCTGTTTTTGGTTTTTAACTTTTTATATAATTTTCTAAAATTATCTACTGAAGAACCTCTGAAACCATATATAGCCTGATTGTCATTCCCAAAGAAAATACAATTATTCTTAGTAATTAATTCGATTATTCTAAACTGCGCCCTATTGGTTTCCTGCAGCTCGTCAACAATTATATATCTATACCTGTTTTGGAAAATTTTTCTTATTGGGGGCTCTTTATCAAGAATATCTGCAGTCTTTGAAAGCAGCATTCCATAATTATAACTCCCATTCCCTATAAGTTCTTTTGTATATCTGGCATATATCCCCGACAGCTCTGAAAGCATTGGAAATGATTCCGGCGTGAATCTCCTTAGAAGCGTATCGGGTTCCATCAGGTTCTCCTGGGCTCTCAGTATGAAATCAAACACTTCCTGTAAAAAATTGCAGGTAACATGATCTGTAGAATTATAATATCTATAAGAACGGGGATAATCATTCTTATCAAGCTTTTTAATTATATTCTTTAATAGATTCCACTGCTCAACAGAATTGAGGATTCTAAGTCCACCGGATTGATTAGAACCTGAAATAACCAATCCCTCTTTTTTATATTTTTCCTGGCGCGAAATGTCACTAAACCTATAAAGCTCTGAAAATTCTAAAAAATCTATACAGAATGAATAAAACGTTTCGATAGGTATTTCCCACAGGCTATTATCAATCTTTATGGCTGATTGTTCCCTGATAATTTTTGACCATCTGCGGTTAAAAGTAAGGATCAATATACTGCCAGGTTCTATTCTCCTTACCCTGATCAAATATTTTATTATTTTTAATAGGGTGCAGGTTTTACCAGAACCGGGAGGGCCTGTTATAAGATAATTACCTTCCCCGGAAGTAAGGTATTCCAGATCTTTTTTAGCAAGCATTAGATATTACTTAGCGTTCAGCTGTCTTAATTCAATCAATATTTCTTTTAGCAGAGAGAGCTCCAATCTTCTAAAATCAATATCGCTTGATAGTTTTGCCCACTTTCTCGGGTTATCCTCTGGAATATATTTATCGAGTTCTGACATTATATCTGTCATTTATGTTCGCCCTTTCTTTTTTAAAACCAGATATTACTCACTGACTCCAAAAAATATTCTTCGTTCTTTAATTTTTTAAAGTGATTTTTTAGTAAATTCTTCCGTTTAAACCCGGATATAATCTGCAATTAAACTCATCCTCTATTAATTTCTAAATGGAGCGGGCTACGGGAGTTGAACCCGCCTTTTGAGCTTGGGAAGCTCACGTACTACCCCTATACTAAGCCCGCTTTCTTATTTTAAACTGAAAATAATTTATATTTTTTTACAAATAAGTCAAGGTAAAGATAATTAAAGATAATTAAAATTATTTAAACAGTATGATACCAGTATTAAAAATATCAATCAATAGACCTGTCTGGTAAAGATTATTTAGAAAATTATTTTTAGATGATTAAGTGTGGGTGATTGGATTATTTTTTTAAGTATAAAACCTTTTATCTTTTTTTAAGTCAGATAATAATGAAAAATCTTGAAATAATTGCTTTTTTTAAAAACAAAATAGGAGATATGTTGAAAACATCGCTATTAATAAATCCTTCTTCCGCCGGAGGCAGGGCACTGGAATCAAGAAGAAAGATAGAATCCTGTCTGAATGAACTGGGAATTGAATATATCATTAACATAACCAAAAGTCTAAACCATATGCAGGAAACTATTAAGAACAATCTTTCATCCGGTTTTGATAATTTCATAGCTGTCGGAGGAGACGGTACCCTTCATCATATGACAAATATGCTTGCAGGAAGTAATAAAAGAGTCGGTATAATCCCTCTGGGATCAGGAAATGATATTTCTACAAACCTGGGCATACCTTCTGGAATTGAAGATTGCTGCAGAATTATTAAAAACGGAAAAATAAAAAATCTGGATCTGGGAGTAATAAATGATAAATATTACTATATATGTATTGCAGGAGCAGGTTTTGATTCGGAGGTTACTGACCTGGCAAATAGTACCAGATTTCCCTTAAAAGGCTCCTCAAAATATACCTATGCAGTATACAAAACTCTTCTTACTTTCAGGTCAAAAGAATTTACCTTTTCTTACAATGGACAGGTAAAAAAATTCAACGGTATGATGATAGCAGCTTCAAACATGCCAAGCTACGGAGGTGGTATGAAAATAACCCCCGATGCCAGTCCCTTTGACGGGCTCCTTGACATATGCATAATAAAGAAGATGAGTAAATTTCATTTCATAAGTGAATTCCCAAAAATATTTCAGGGAAAGCATACAGATGATCCCCATGTAGAAATATTTAGAACCAGTGAAATAAGAATAGAAAGCAATTATAATTTCAGTGTATTTGCTGACGGTGAATTTATATGCAAACTTCCGGCAAGCTTCAAAATAGCTCCCGTTAAACTTAATTTCATAGTACCCTGATTATTAATTATATCTTACCCATGCCCCGTCCTTTATCATGAATATGGTTGATTCAGGATCGGCCCTGTTACCGCTGGCATCAAATTCTATATGTCCCGTTATCCCATCAAAAGAAGTTGACCTCAGTTCCCCCATGAAATCTTTTGGAAGTATAGAATTAGATTTTTTCATTGACTCCACAGCAACAAGCAGGGCATCAAAAATATAGGGGCTATACTCACCGGGCCCATTAATAGAAAGATTCATTTCCTTGCGCTTTTCTTCTATCATATCATTATAAGAATGCCAGAAATCAGCTGCTTTCTGGTCAGATGAGTACATCGCAATCGAAGGTGGATCATGGACTATTGCTATAAGACCTTCAAGATATGAACCGTCAGCCGCAGAAAAAGAGCTTTCATCCATAACAGTTTCATCAGTAATAAATCTTGATTTCACTCCGGCTTCCCTGGATTTTTTTATTAGAAAAGCCAGGTCACTGAAGTCTGCTATACAAAAAATATAATCGGGTTCATCTATAAGCAGGTTTTCTAAAAACACTGACAGATCATCTTTATTAAAGTCCAATGAATATCTGTGCAGTATATCCTGCCCGGCTTCCAGCAGTACCTCCTGAAGATAATCTATGGTATTATTTGAATATTCACTTCTGTCATCAATAAGGACCAGCCTTGCAGGTTTAGCTCCTCCTGTTATAAAATCTGCAGTGTTTTCAATTTTTTGCCTGTTGTTTATTATAACCCTGAAAAAGTTGTCCCCCACTTCTGCAGTATCTGACTTCTGGGCAAACGGGGAGACCATGGGAATATCGTATTCTTCATATACAGGAATAGAAACGCTTGTCGTTCCATCAAAAGTTGAACCTATTACTACAACTGCTCCCTGTTCGACTAGTTCCTGGGCTATAAGAAATGCCTTTTCCGGGTTACCTTCATCGTCTCTTG
>JAGYMN010000037.1 GCA_018400395.1 Actinomycetota bacterium | reverse complement strand
ATTGAACTCCTGTTGCAAGGTTGAAAACCTTGTGTCCTAACCACTAGACGAACAGGCCTCTAATGGTGAGCCGTGAAGGATTCGAACCTTCGACACCCGGATTAAAAGTCCGGTGCTCTACCAACTGAGCTAACGGCCCAGCTAATTTAGTCTAACAACCTTGCAGTAAAGCCATTAGCCTACCAATTAAATTAGCAATCGTAAAGTCTACTATAGTGTATTTTCTATGTCAATAAATTAATGGGTTCCAAAAAGATTATCGAAAATAGTGCTGGATCCGGTTGAGAATCATTTTTTTTCTTTGGTCCGGGATGAAACTTTTTCAGCTTTTTCCATGCCTTTTTCAAGAAATTCTTCACTCTTTACCCTTGCTTCCAGCATGACAAATCTTATCCTGTCCAGTAAATTCCTGACAGATCTATCCAGTAACTTTCTTGTTTCCTTCCCGGATAGGGGTGCAAAAAGAAGACCGGATACAAAGCCTGCAGCTGCAGCAATGACTGATATCATGAATATATCGCCAGATCCTTTTCTGCAGACATCTTTATTTTCATTTTTCTTATCCATTTACATTTCCTCTGAGTATATTATATTAAAATATACTAAAATATTATTATAAACTATTTGGCATATCTTTTCACATATCACACGGTACCTGAAGTTTTTATCTTTTTAAAGAATGCTTTCCATGATCTCACTCCAGCCCCTGTTCATCAAATTTTCTGTTATATATACATTATCATGTTTTATCAGTTCTTCTTCCAGCTCATCTTTATGTTCCAGGGCATTTTTCATCAGGAAGAAAAATTTTACCTCCGATGCCATTTTAATGTCCTCAATGGAATCACCCAGAGCAATACAATTTTCTGTTTTTATGTTCCTGATCTTCTTATCGAGTACAATACCATTTGCCTTGGTAACTCCCTCGGGCATAAGGTTATATATGTGAAGCCTTCCAACATCCAGCTCAATATTCATTAGCTTTGAAAACCCGTTATCAACAAGCACCAGTTCGCTGTATCCTTTACTCCTGAGGATATTATTTGCTTTTTTTAGGTTTATCTCTCCGAAAAAAAGGCCATTATACGCACGGTACTTGCTCCATTCGCTCCGTCCTTCGATCTTCCCTGGAAATTCCTTCATAAGGATTTCTATTATCTCTATTATGTCCTTTCCGCCGTATGTAAGGTCATAGATATATTTTTTATCATCAAAAGTAACATGCACAGTCTTACCCAGATCATATACAAGTTCTGCACCAAGCTCAGATATATAGTTTCTGGCCCCTATCATCTGGGCATTGTATCGAAGCTGATATTTGTCTCTTCCTGATGCAAGTACAAGATCTATGCCCTTCTGCTTTATTAACGGTAGAATCCTGACGGCATCAAAATAATATCTACCCTCTGCATCTTTTATTACACAACCCCGGTCATTAAAAAAAGTTCCGTCCAGATCAGTGTAGATTATCCTTAAGTCTTTTATACTATCTTTAATATCTTTCTTATAATCCTTAAAAAATTTATAAAACTTCCCATTCAGTTTAACAGTTTCTAACAACAGACTTATCCTTTCCGTTTTTAGTTTATAGCAATCCCCTGAGACTGCTATCAGCTCCATCTTTAAAGGGCCATTATATATTCTTTGATGGTAAATTCAACCTGATCCTATATTTTGTACAGAAATGCAGTTTAACCAAACTCGGACCTTAGTTTGATAAACCTCATAACATCGCTTTTTGTTATTATGCCTTTCAGTTTATTTCCTGACATGATTACAAGATGGCTCAAATTGTTCTTACTCATTTTTTTTATGGCATCAGATATTTCCATCGAATCATTTACTTTTTCATTCTCTGTAACTGTTCTTACTATGTCTCCAACTTTTGTCTGCTCCCATTCTACCCTGTCAATAGCTTTTACATCATTTAAAGATATAATACCAATGAATCTTCCATTTTCAGGGCTGTCTACAACCGGGAAGCGGCCAAACCTGTAGCGCATAAAGTAATCATCTACTATTTCCTGAAGTGTAAGGTCTTTCCCAACCATAACAATATCCTCATTCATTACATCCCTGACCTTTACACCCTTTATACTTATCTCAAACACCATCTGCCTGTACCCCATATGGGCCGACGACTGCAGAAACCATCCGATAAAAGAAAGCCATACCCCGTTCAGGAAATTACCAGTAAATAAAAAGAATATTCCAACAGCTATTATCATAAACCCGATGACCCTGCCGGCAGTCGAGGCTATATATGTAGCCCTTTTCAGGTTACCGGTGACTTTCCATATTATGGAGCGGAGCACCCTTCCGCCGTCAAGCGGAAACCCCGGGAGCAGATTGAATACCCCCAGTATCATATTTATCAGAGTAAGGTATCTGGCAGGTTCCCTTATAACCATATACTGGCCTGACGCAAGCCATATCATTCCAAAGGCAAAGGCGAGTACAAAGCTTGCGGCCGGGCCCGCAATTGCCATTATAAATTCGCTGTAAGGATTATCCGGCTCCTTTTCTATCTGGGCCATTCCCCCGAATAGAAACAGCGTTATTCTTTCAACTTTTATCCCCCTGCTTCTTGCCACCAGTGAATGACTCATCTCGTGTATAAGCACTGAGGCAAAAAACAGTAAAACTGTAATTATTGTGACAACTGCAATAGTCCCGACATTTACTCCGGGCAGCACTGACGGAAAATAAGAAAATCCGAAATAATACGCAAAAAGTGCAAAGATTATAAACCAGCTGTAATCCAGCCTTATTTCTATACCAAAGACCTTAAAAAGTTTTATTGACGACCTGAACATATCATTATCTCCTGATTTTTGTTTAATCGTTCAAAAAAATATTGCATATTATTTTAACATTATATACTTTAGGTATGAATAATTAAATAAAAGGGAATCCATATTAATGCACATACTGCAGTTTATGTTAAAATATATATTTGTAGACTGTAAATGTTTCATGCGGAAGGCTTGATATGTCCTTTATGCAGATAATATATAGAGAGTTTGATTTCAATCTTTATACCTTTATATTCGATGTCCTAATCCCCTCTATACTTGCTATTATTTTTGGGGGCCTTATAGGCTTTCAGAGAGAGACACATGAAAGGCCTGCGGGCCTCAGAACACATGCACTTGTATGTCTTGGAGCAACTGTGTTTACACTTATATCCTACACGGGATTCCCGCAGTCAGATAACCTCGACCCCTCCCGGATTGCAGCAGGTGTTGTAACTGGTATAGGCTTTATTGGTGCAGGTGCCATTTTCAAGAGGGGCACACTCGTAAAGGGCGTAACTACTGCAGCAAGCATATGGACATCAGCCGCTATCGGACTTGCTCTCGGTACAAAGCTTTACTACCTGGCTGCTGTGGTAACCATCATAGGACTTGTCATATTAAGTCTTCTTAAATATCTGGAATCCCGTGTAATACATGCACCTTTATATGTTATAAAGGTCACCACCGGGGAAGATCTTAAAAAACCTGAAGAATTAAAAGCCGCTTTAAATAATCTATCTACGGAAGTAAAAAGCAAAAAATATGAAATAATACCCGAAACCGGAGAGAAGATATACAGCTTCCACCTGCACAGCAGAGAAGATGATCTGCCCGGAAAAGTAATTGAAAGGTTAAGTAAAAAGCCGGGTGTATTAAAAATATCTGTCAATTAGAAATTATTTTCTAAATATCCCGTTTAAATCTTATTTATGCCTCATAAAAAACAGACAAAACTTATAGCAGACGTAATGGTAGGAAAACTTGCAAGATACCTGCGTATGGCAGGATACGACGTGGCATACATAAACGACGCAGATGATGACCTTATAATACAGATCGCTAAAAAGCAGGGCCGTGTGGTTCTTACCAGAGATACCATGATGCTTGAAAGAAGAGAATTTAAAAATGGAATCTTAAGGTCAGTTTTTATTATGGATGACAGCCTGAAAGATCAGCTGCTGCAGGTAAAGGATGAGCTTGAACTTATCCTGGAGCCCAACCTGATTTTATGTCCCGTATGCAATAATCTTCTTGAGGACGTGGAAAAAAAATCTGTAAAAAATAAAGTACCGCTCTATGTATATGAAACACGTGATGATTTTAAATACTGCAGCAGATGCGGCCGTTACTACTGGAGGGGGTCTCATTACGATTATATAAAAGAATACTTTAGAAGATTAAATGATAACTTAAAAAGAGGATAGGCTTCTTATTGCAGCCATATCTTCTTTTAAGCTTTTCTCACCTTTTCTGGATAATAGATTTTTTTGAAAACTGAACTTATAATATATTTATAATGACAAGATTAAAAGAGAAAATACTGGATTTTTTCTACAGCATTCCAAGGGTGCTTTTCGTAAACTTTTACAGACTTATGGTAAGAATAAGTGTTTTCGGCCTAAAAAAAATTCCTCTGAATAATTCCGCCATTCTTGCAGTCAATCATACTACAGGTGCTGATCCTATTATTCTTCTCGGAGCTATAGGTAAAAAGGTTTATTTTATCGCCTCTTCAAGGAATTTCGGAACAAAATTCACTGATTTTTTTATGAGGAAATTTACCAACAGCATCCCCATTTTTAATGGTAGATTTATGAAAAATGTAACTACCTTTAAGGAACTTTTTTCCATAACCAGGAAAGGAAACGTACTTTTCGGGATATTCCCGGAAGGCAAGTTAAATAAGAAAGGGAAACTCGAACCATTCCACAGGGGCGCTGCTTATTTAAGTTTTAAAACCAGTCTGCCCATAATACCAGTATATATACATAATATAAAAAAAGGAGTAAACACTAAAAGTTTCATTGCCAGAAGCAATGTTGCCGAGGGGATCGTATCAATAATAGCAAATACATTTAACAGGATTAATGTATTTATAGGTGACCCCATAAAACCTACTGCTGAAAAAATAGCAGATGATTTCAGGGTCCTGACATATACTAAAAATTATAAGGCTGCTATTGATGAACTGAATAAAAAACTTGTAAAAGAATTCTCAGAACTTGAAGAGGAAGCAGGCAGATTGTTCCCTCTGGCTGCCGGTGGTACAGAACATATTCAGCCTTAAAAAACATGTTCGGCAGGGTCATTTACTTAACCTTGAAATCAAGTACCCTGTCTCCCGGTCCCGTTACACCTACCTGTACCGTATCCCCCTCTTTTATCTCGCCATTTAAAAGCTTCATGGCAAGGGTATTCTGGACCTCATTCTGGATGACCCTCTTAAGCGGCCTGGCCCCGTAGACAGGGTCAAAACCTTCTTTTGCAAGCAGCGCCTTTGCGCTGTCAGAAACTTCTATGGATAACTTTCTGGATGAAAGTATCTTTTCCAGCTGACCTATCTGGATATCCACTATCTTTTCAATCTCGGCCATACCCAGCCTGTGGAATATTATTATATCATCAACCCTGTTTAAAAATTCCGGTTTAAAATTGTTCTTCATGGCTTCGTCTATTCTCTTCCTCATTTCTTCCTCATCTTTCTCGCCAAGATCCGTTATCCACTGGCTTCCTATATTTGAAGTCATTATTATCACTGTACTCTTAAAATCTACGGTCCTCCCATGACCATCCGTCAGTCTCCCATCGTCCATTATCTGCAGAAGTATATTAAAAACGTCATTATGTGCTTTCTCAATCTCATCAAGAAGCAGGACACTGTAGGGCTTTCTCCTGACCGCTTCGGTAAGATAGCCGCCTTCCTCGTATCCAACATAACCCGGGGGCGCCCCTATTAGCCTTGATACTGTATGTTTTTCCATGTACTCTGACATGTCTATTCTAACCATTGCCCTTTCATCATCAAATAAAAACGCTGCCAGGGCCTTTGAAAGTTCTGTCTTGCCTACACCGGTCGGTCCGAGGAATATAAATGAGCCTATGGGCCTGTTTGGGTCCTGGAGACCAGCCCTTGCACGTCTTATTGCATTTGATAGAGCAGTTATTGCTTCATCCTGTCCTACCACTCTCTTCTTCAGCCGCTCTTCCATGTGTACAAGTTTTTCAATCTCTGCCTCCATCAGTCTTGAAACAGGAATACCTGTCCACCTTGATACAGTCTCTGCTATGTCTT
This sequence comes from Actinomycetota bacterium, assembly GCA_018400395.1. Taxonomy (GTDB): domain Bacteria; phylum Actinomycetota; class Humimicrobiia; order Humimicrobiales; family Humimicrobiaceae; genus M55B120. The sequence continues at coordinate 6,042 of JAGYMN010000037.1, read as the reverse complement.
CGTCATCTACTTCTTCTTTTAGCATTTTCTGTTCTCTCTGGAGATCTGATAGTCTCTTATTATCCTGTTCCAGCTTTTTGTTTAATTCAAGCAATTTCCCGTATCTAAGTTCTGCCGCTTTTGCCAGATCTGCATCCCTTTCAGCGTGTTCGGCATCAGTCTTTGTTCTTTCTATTTCTTCTTTAAGGCTTCTTATAGATGTTATTATTTCTTTTTCCTTCTGCCAGTGGGCTTTCATCGAGCCGCTTTTTTCCTTTAGATCTGCAAGCTGCTTTTTTAACTTTTCAAGTCTTTCTTTTGAAGCTCTGTCTTTTTCTTTTTTAAGTGCCTGTATTTCTATTTCTATCTGTTTTATTTTTCTTTCCACTTCATCTATCTCGGTCGGCATGCTGTCTATCTCTATCCTCAGCTTTGAAGCAGCTTCGTCCACAAGATCTATGGCTTTATCGGGAAGGAACCTGTCCGGTATATACCTATCTGAAAGAATAGCCGCAGATACAAGAGCTGCATCCTGTATCCTTACACCGTGGTGTACCTCATACTTTTCCCTGAGCCCCCTTAGTATTGATATTGTATCATCGACTGAAGGTTCGTTTATCTGAACCGGCTGGAACCTCCTCTCAAGAGCTGCATCCTTTTCAATATGCTTGCGGTATTCATCAAGAGTGGTGGCACCTATTGCATGAAGCTCACCTCTTGCCAGCATAGGTTTCAGCATGTTTGAAGCATCCACCGCACCCTCTGCAGCACCTGCCCCCACAACGGTATGGAGCTCATCCAGAAACAGTATAATCTGCCCTTCAGCTTTTGAGACCTCCTTTAAAACTGCCTTCAGCCTGTCCTCGAATTCCCCCCTGAATTTTGAACCTGCAAGCAGAGACCCCATATCAAGAGCAATAACCTTTTTATCCTTAAGGCCCTCGGGGACATCCTTTGATACAATACGGTTTGCCAGCCCCTCTACAATGGCAGTCTTCCCGACCCCGGGATCCCCTATAAGAACCGGGTTGTTCTTTGTCCTTCTTGAAAGCACCTGTATCACTCTTCTTATTTCTTCATCCCTTCCGATAACAGGGTCAAGTTTCCCTAATCTGGCAAGCTCTGTTATGTCCTTGCCAAATCTCTTAAGAGCCTGGTATTTATCTTCGGGATTCTGGTCGGTAATCCTCTGACTTCCCCTTATTTCCACAAGAGCACGGTATATGCTGTCAGCAGTAACACCAGATTGCTTGAGTAACTCACCCACTTTTCCGGAGCTTGATGCCATTGATATAAGGATATGTTCGGTAGAGACGTATTCATCCTTAAACTTTCTGGCTTCCCCGAAAGCATTATTTAAAATATTATTAAGTTCGCTGGCGAGATAGATCTGAGCGGCACCACCGGATACCCCGGGAACTTTCTTTAGAATATCGTCTATTCTTACCCTTAACTGGTCAATATTTACCTCAAGCTTCTGCAGCAGCGGAATAATTATCCCATCATCTTTTTGCTCAAGCATCGCTGACATGACATGTATATCCTCTATACTCTGATGCCCATTTTCTGAAGCTATATCCTGGGCCCGGGATAACGCCTCCTGCGATTTTATAGTAAATTTTTCAAATTGCATTTATATTAATCACCTCATTTTTTTATATTCCCAAATTTAAAATTTAATCTTTTTCAAATGGTTTCTGATCCTCAGGCTCTGTATATGACTTCTAAACTATTATATTCTGCCTGGGGTTCTCATCATAATTTTTCAGAAATTCCTCAAATTGTTTATGGCTGGTCCTGTCAAGCTTTTCCGGGAATACTATCTTTATCTTTACATAGAGATCTCCTGAACTTTTCCCTCCCAGCGAAGGCATGCCCTTCCCCTTTAGACGAAGGGTCTTCCCGGACTGTGTCTTTGGGGGTATCTTTACTGATATACTTCCTTCAAAAGTCGGAACATCTATTTTTCCGCCCAGATATGCTTCTTTTATGGTAACAGGTACCTCCATGTACAGGTCGCTTCCCTTTCTTTTTAACAGGTTATGCGGCGCAACTTTTACTGAAAGATAAAGGTCTCCTGCCCGGCCTCCGCCTGGCACTGATGTACCTTCACCCGGAAGGCGTATTTTACCTCCGTCCTTTATTCCAGGAGGGATCTTTACACTGACCGTTCTGGTTCTGCCGTTTTTCTGAAACCTCAGAGATCTTTTTGTGCCAGTATACGCCTCTCTCAATGATATCTCTATTGAAGACTGCAGGTCCTGCCCTTTCTGGGCAGCGCCTGTCCTGGAACCTCCGAAATTCTGGCCAAAGTTCCCCCCGAAATTAAAATTTGAAAACCGCCGGTCTGCTCCCGAACCAAAAAACATCTCGAAAAAATCCGAAAATCCGCTCCCCAGGTCTTCAAAATTAAATCCTCTTCCGCCAAAATCATAGGTATAGGACTGACGGCCTCCGCCACCTCCTGCACTGGCATACTGTTTCCAGTTGGAACCAAGCTGGTCATATCTCTGCCGCTTTTCGGGGTCTTTTAATACCTCATAAGCTTCGCCGATCTCCTTAAATTTCTCTTCCGACTTTGAATCACCTGGATTTGCATCCGGGTGATACTTCCTGGCAAGCTTCCTGTATGCTTTTTTTATTTCATCGGCAGTAGCCTTTTTGTCTACTCCAAGAATCTTATAATAATCTTTGTATTTCACCATCTGTCCTTCACCATTTTATTTCCAAACATTTCTGCCCATAGCTTTCAGTAAGTTATGGGCAGAAATATCACTCTATTCTGTTTAATCTGCAGGATCAGCATCCTGCTGCTTATTTATCATCCTTAGCTTCAAATTCAGCATCAATTACATCTTCATCCTCACTGCCGCCCTGATTGGCGCCGGACTGCTGACCTCCACCTGGAGCTCCCTGGCCCTGATCGCCTGTTCCGGCCCCCTGGCCTGCTCCGGCTCCACTCTGAGCGTAGAGCCTCTGGGAAAGTTCATTCTGTATTTTCTGCAGCTCTTCTGTTTCCCTTTTTATCTGTTCCGGGTCATTTGAATCCACGGCCTTCCTCAGGACTTTTACCTGCTCGTCAATCTTTGTCTTCATGTCAGCAGGTATCTTATCACCCATATCTTTTACAAGCTTCTCCGTAGAATAGATAAGCGTATCAGCTGAATTCTTGGCATCTATAAGTTCCCTGTCCTTTTTATCTTCATCTGCATGCTCCTTTGCCTCTTTAACCATTCTGTCTATCTCGTCATCAGAAAGATGAGAGGTAGCAGTAATTGTTATTTTCTGCTCTTTTCCTGTAGCAGTGTCCTTTGCAGATACATTTACTATACCGTTGGCATCAATATCAAAAGTCACCTCTATCTGCGGAATGCCTCTTGGTGCAGGCGGTATACCATCCAGCCTGAATCTTCCAATGGTCTTATTGTCTCTTGCCATCTCCCGCTCACCCTGGAGAACATGTATATCCACACTTGTCTGATTGTCGGCTGCAGTTGTAAATATCTCGCTCTTCTTTGTTGGTATGGTTGTATTTCTTTCAATAAGCCTGGTCATAACACCTCCAAGGGTTTCGATTCCAAGCGAGAGCGGTGTTACATCCAGAAGCACTACATCTTTTACATCGCCTTTCAATACACCCGCCTGTATTCCTGCGCCTACCGCTACAACTTCATCGGGGTTTACTCCTTTATTCGGGTCTTTTCCAATATATTCCTTGACCAGCTCCTGAATAACCGGCATCCTTGTTGAACCTCCCACCAGTATTACTTCATCTATTTCTCCTGCTTTAAGTCCCGAATCTTTCAGGGCTTTCTCCAGCGGACCCTTGCATCTTTCAGTAAGATCCGATGTAAGCTGCTCAAACTTCGCCCTGGTAAGCTTCATATCCAGATGCTTTGGCCCGTTTGCATCTGCCGTAATAAAAGGAAGGCTAATGCTTGTCTCTTTAACTGATGAAAGCTCGACCTTTGCCTTTTCGGATGCTTCAATAAGCCTCTGCAGGGCCTGCCTGTCCTTGCGCAGGTCTATGCCCTGTTCTTTCTTAAACTCTTCTGCAAGGTGGTTCATTATCCTGTCATCATAGTCGTCTCCTCCAAGATGCATGTCCCCATGGCTTGACTTAACTTCAAATACCCCTTCACCGACCTCAAGCACCGATACGTCAAATGTGCCGCCGCCAAGGTCGAATACAAGGATATTTTCATCTTTCTTCTTATCAAGTCCGTAAGCCAGGGATGCTGCTGTAGGCTCATTTATGATCCTCAGGACATTAAGACCCGCAATCTTACCGGCGTTTTTTGTTGCCTGCCTTTGTGAATCGTTAAAATATGCAGGTACGGTAATTACAGCATCTGTCACTTCTGTTCCCAGGTAGCTCTCTGCATCCTTCTTTAATTTTTGCAGAATCATGGCAGAAACTTCTTCAGGAGTATATGTCTTCCCTCCCATACTTACTTCTGCAAGATTATTTCTTCCTTTTTGGACATCATAAGATACGATTTTTCTTTCACTCTCAACCTCATCGTACTTTCTTCCAATAAACCTTTTTATAGAATAAATCGTATTCTCCGGATTAAGAGCAGCCTGTCTCTTTGCAAGCTGTCCAACCAGCCTTTCACCTTTTTTTGTAATACTTACTACTGAAGGGGTAGTCCTTCCCCCCTCACTATTTGCAATTACGGTAGGTTTTCCGCCTTCCATAACTGCAATTGCCGAATTGGTTGTCCCCAGGTCGATTCCTACTGCTTTTCCCATTTTAATCTATCCTTTCTTAATTAATTTTCCATACTTTCAGACATCTCAATATTCCTGTAAATCCCTGATCCTCATAAGGTAGTTCTTAAAGCAATCCACTACTTCTTCCGGACATTTTCCCAGTATTACATCGTCCCTCTTTTTTATCAGCACTATTATGGACCTTAGATTCATTCCCTGTTCGTACATAAGCTCCCTTACATATTCAAGCCATCTTATATCCTGCTTTGAATAATATCTTTTCCGCCCTCTCCTGAGCGGCACAACAAGGCTGAACTTCTCGTAATAATAAAGAGTCCTGCTGTTTACTCCCAGGAAGTCCGCCACGACTTCTATTGGATAGCTTTTATCTTTTTTATCAAACAATAAAGCTCACCACCCTATCGATGGTAGAATTCTATATAATATCATTAAAAATGTCAATGTTATTATAAAGGATTTTTATTAAAATGTAAAATGAATTTTTCACTTTAAGTGAAAATAATTTTTACTAATATTGCCTTTTTATATTATCACGAAATAATTATTAAAGATGATGTCTTACTATTTTTCTAACCTCTCTGACAATCCCATCTCTGGATATTCCCTCATAATCCAAAAGTTCCATAGGTCTGCCACTTTTCGGCATTCTGGTAACTGAAAGAGAAAATATAGGAATTTTACTTTCACAAAGGGTACTTCTTACCGCTTCACCCATGCCTCCCTCCGCAAAATGATCTTCCACTGTTAAAATGGCTCCAGTGCTTTTTGTTGCCTGTAAAAGAGCTTTCCTATCTATGGGTTTTAAGCAGTATAGGTCAATTACTCTTATAAAGATATCATCTTCTAACAGCCTGTCATGTGCAGCCAGGGCTTCGTGCAGGGTTATTCCTGCTGCACAGACCGAAATAATATCGTTATTGCTTTTCTTTAAAACCTTATTTCCGCCTATTCTAAATTCTTCATCCGGATAATAGATAATAGGCGTATCCATTCTGGTGGTCCTAATATAAGAAATTCCTTTACGGCCTGCTGCTAATTCAACTAATTTTTCCGTAGATATAGCATCAGCAGGATATAATATTATGCTATCCAATATTGTTCTAAACATTGCAATATCTTCAAGCCCCATCTGTGACGGCCCATCTTCTCCTATAGATACACCTGCATGGGAACCGCAAAACTTAATATTTGCTCTGGAATACTGACTCATCCTAATCTGATCAAAGGCTCTGGTTAAAAAAGCGCCAAAAGTAGAGACAAAGGGTAACTTTCCTGTTAAAGACAGACCCAGAGCAAGACCGGCCATGTTTTGTTCAGCTATATACA
>JAGYMN010000036.1 GCA_018400395.1 Actinomycetota bacterium | reverse complement strand
CTGAAAAATTTTTTCAGCTCCAGCAGTATAAAAAATCCGATAGGATACTTGCATACTACCCATTCAAAAGTGAGCTGGATACCCGGATAATTATAAAAAGGTCAATGGGTCATGGGAAAAAAATTGCACTCCCCAGAGTAAATAAAAAAAAATTGGAAATCTTTTACATAAAAAACCTTCCAGAAGATCTAAAAACTGGAATCCACGGCATAATGGAACCCTTACCTTTAATTTGCGAAAAGGCTTTTCTTAAAGATATAGATCTTGTAATAGTCCCGGGCGTCGGTTTTGACCCTGATATGAACAGAATCGGCTACGGCGGTGGGTTTTATGACAGACTTTTAAGGGATATACCTGACCGGGTATCAAAAATTGCCCTGGCCTTTGATATTCAGGTTATAGATCATATACCTGTCTCGGAACACGATATAAAAGTTGATATAATAATAACTGAATCCTGTATTTATAATATAAAAGACAGGAAAGAATAAATGGAAGAATCTGGAAATATAGCAATATTGATCACTGCCTACAATGAAGGCAAATATATAAACAAGGTTATTAAGAATTGTGCGGTTTATGGAATGGATATTATAGTAGTTGATGACGGCTCGATAGATTCTACCGCTGCAGAAGTCCGTTCACTAATGCAGAAAATTGGTAATAAGCTCAAGCTCATAATCCATCCTTCCAACCTGGGTAAGGGCCGGGCATTGATAACCGGATTCTCATATATTATAGAAAAAAAATATATGGGGGTAATTACAATTGATGCCGATGGGCAACATGACACCGGAGAAATAAAGAAATTTCTTGAAACTGTTAGAAATGAAGATCCCGACATCGTAATAGGAAACCGCCTGGAAAATACACTGGGAATGCCTTTTATAAGACTTGCGACCAACATTTTTACTTCCTGGATTATATCAAAGATAGCAGGAAAAAAAATAAATGATGTACAGTCTGGATTCCGCTATCTCAAAACCTCTGCTATTAAAAAGATAAAGCTCAGTACCTGCAATTTTGATACCGAGCCGGAATTAATAATGAGGGCAGGGTGGTACGGTATGAAGATAATTAATATCCCCATAAAGACAATCTATCATAAGGATTTTATAAGTCACGTAAATCCAATAAAAGATACTGTTAAATTCTTCAAGCTTGTTATTAATGGTATCAGGTGGAAAAAGAATTTTAGAAATACCAGCCAGGCAAATAGCTGCTAATATAATTGCCATACCTCATAAAAAGCAGCAGAAATATATAATATAAATACAACACTGAAAGCAGCTAAGGGCACCGCCTTATATTTAAACCTCTGTTTGCTTATATATTCTCCGGCACTTACAGCTATAATTCTGTACAGCATCTCTATCGATGAAAGTATTATTACCTCCAGAGGTATGGCTACCCCATGTCTTATTATGCCTGAAAACAAAAAAACAATTATGAAGAAACCGGATAAAAAACTTATGGGAAGGCTTAACCTGGCATACCCCAGGGCAGTATAGCATATTATGGAAACAAGGTTTCCTAAAAGTATGGTTAAAATGGCAGTTCTTATCAGCATTCCTTCGCTGAAATTTTCTATACCAAAAAAACTCTGTAGTAACTTAAACTTTTCAATAATAAAGGCGCTCTGCATACTAAAAAAATAATAAAAAAAATATCCAACCACCGCTCCTGATGTAAAAATTCCAAGACATTTAAAAAATATAACCCAGTATTTTTTAATCATGATTTAGCCATTTCCCTTTTCAATATTTCTATCATTGCTCCGGCGACATTTATATCAAACTGGGTCCCGGAATTATTTTTGAGTTCTATTATTGCTTCACTATTTGACCGGGCGTTCCGGTAGGGCCTGCTTGTAGTCATAGCATCGTATGAATCAGCTACAGCCAGTATCTTTGCAAAAAGCGGGATTTCTTCCCCTTTCACTCCGTATGGATAACCACTGCCGTCTATTCTTTCATGATGGTATAATATTGACTTCGCTTCACTTTTGAGAAAGGTTATCTCTTTTACTATATCATAACCAACTACAGGATGTTTTTTTACCTCTTCCCAGTCTTCCTGATTAAATTTTCCTGGCTTATTAAGTATCGACAGATCAATCTGAATCTTCCCCAGGTCATGTAAATTGGCCAGATTTATTAGAAGTTCAATATCATATTCATTCAGTTTTAACTCCCTTGCAATTTTTTCGCTGTATTCTGCAACTCTTACTGAGTGGCCTGCAGTATACGGATCCTTTGCCTCCACTATCTTTACAATCTGCATAATACTATTTAAAAGTGCTCTTCTTTCCTTTACCCTTAAAAGATATGTATACTGAGCAATTATAAGAGGCAGTGAAGTAAAAAGTAGTGTAAAGGGACCATACAGCCTGTAAAGGAAAGAGATTGCTATTGCCATTGCGGCCAGAAATAACTGAAAAGGTATAAGCCATGCAAAATTGAATATCCAGACGTTAGCAAGACCTATTCCCTCACTTATTGAGATTGCCCCCGCTGTAAGAATTGTATTAAGAAAGAAAAATATATAAGCTGCAGCCAGGATATAGCTTAAATTAACCGGGTTAAAAAAGTTCGAAACTTCCCTGTTATACATTAGCTCAAAGACCAGACTTGCTATCCCCATTGAAATAAGATACTGGCCGGCATTAAATATATGCCTGTAGTATGGAATTCTTTTAATGATTTCCCTTATATTAAAAATAGAAATGAAAGTAACAATAATGGCAGTGGATGGACCAAATAATATTAGACTTGCAAGAGATATTCCAAAATTAACTGATACGCTTCCTGTCTTTGGAAGAGGTGCTGAAAGGTTGTCAGCAATAAATATCAACATGCCAAACAACACCACTCCCAATAACGATATATTCTTATAGCTTATGAGAATGTAAAGAAAAATAGATAACCCTATCAGAAAAACAACATAAACATATATCTTTAAAACTAGAGCTTTCTTTTCAACCAAAATTATAGTATTTATCGTTAATAAATATTATGTATTATACCAAAAAAGTATAATTTGTTATATTTTCTACCATCTCACTGTAGCGCATATTCCTACCAGTGATCCCAGTATCATTAGTATCCTGTATAGTTTTTTCATTTTTTTCACCTCCCTTTTCTAAACACTCTGGCTTTTTCCCGTGTACCATTCCATAAATATTTTTAAATATTCTTCAATCCGGTCCTTTAAAATAAGACCTGCAATAATAATTACCAGTATTACAATAACTACAATAGCCGCTTTTTCCAGACGGGTAAGTATCCTTTTCTTCTCCATAATATCAAACAGTTTTCCTGGTCCGGCTCTCAATAAACTCATCAAGGCTGTCAGAAGGTATTCTCCAGGAACTCCTTCCTTCCCTTATCTTAAACCCTTTAAGCTTGCCGGTTTTTAGCAGATTCCATATATTATCAATTGAAAGTTTTAATATTTTTGATACCTGTTCTGCTGTATACAAAACCGGTTCGCTGGCTAAATTTTTAGCTTCCTCATCGCCTACAAAATTGTCCAAAAAAAATTCCATGTCCTTTTCTTTTATTCTTATTGCTTTTCCTACCCTGGTGGCTTTAAGTTTTTTCAACATTACAAGCCTTATAATCTCCGGTTCACTTATGCCCGCCAGTTCAGATACTTCCTTTATGGTATATAATTCTTTTTTTTCTCCCATGTTAAAATATATTACTTAAAAGATTATTTACCCCCGCCTCCAAATCTATAATTCCTGTGATTTTATTATCACCTTTTGTAAGGCTTTTTCTCTCTGACGGAATGTATGGAATAGGTATACATACCGGTATCCCTGTTATTTTTTCCAGATCATCAATTGCCATATCCCCGGAATTCTCAAATTTATTTAGTACAGCTATTTTTTTCTGATTTTCAGGAAGGAACTTCTTAAATCCCAGTATCCTTGGTGCAAACCTTATTTCCTGTGACAATACCAGTACTGATGTTGTAGAAAGGTTTATCATTTCCAGAGAAATATTGTCATACCTGAATGGTATATCTGCAATAATTACATCATAATCATTCCTTGCAGAATATATCAGTCCATCCAGCATATCTATATTGAAACTGTCACTCTGGTATAATGAATAGGGCGCACTCATTATATCAATTCCATTTAACTCCACTATACTTTTTCCTATATCCCCGTCGCCCCCGATAACATCATTAATATAATCTCCTATATTCCTTGAACCGTTAATATCCAGTCTGATAGGTATATCCGAAGGACCTTCACAGAAGTTAAGGTCAAGTATCAATATCTTACCAATCTTCTTCTTCTGTAATTGCCAGGCAGCATTGACAGCCATAGTGGTTTTGCCAACTCCTCCCTGTATTGAATAAAAAGAAATGACTTCCTGTCTCAGAAATTTGAATTTACTGCTCTCTGCTTCAGTTTCTGAATAAATATTATTTATTACATCAACAATCTTTTTAAGCTGTTCTACTGTTTCGGGACAGCTTACAGCTGGAATCCCTGATAATATATGACCTTCTTTATTATTCCCTGTTATTATAAGGTTAGAAGATGTTTGGTCAGTAATATATTGTGAAATTTCCCTGAATCTGTCCGTAGATTCAGATAATAAAATATAATCCGGCATATATTCTTCTATATAATGCCTGTAATTAAATCCTGCATCCAGTACGGCAATTCTATTTCTTGATGACGAGAACTTTTGAATACTATCCGTAATATTTTTATCATTTCCTATGTAAAGAATTATACCCATTACATTATTAGGCCAATAATGTTTACAATTTTTCTGTTAAAAAAACCATTTATTATATGTGTTATGATACTGACAACTAACATTGTAATAATATTAAACATTTTTTAGCAATATCTTAAATATCTATAATAGAACTGTTATACTGCAATGTCAAACGTTTTTTGGTTATTAACGGGTATAAATTTAATTATTTGGGGTAATATCAGGAATTGTACCGCTATATAGCATACAATAACAATAATTGGTATATTAGACCTGTAATTGCAGGCTATGGTTAAATATTTTGTAAAATTATATCTAAATAATTCTTATCTGAAGCAGTGTTTATGCGAATCTTCTTATAATTTGAAGAAATACCTGAGATTATCTCTATTTTATTTTTCCTTATGCCAATTATTTTTGAAAGCAGGCCTATAAGTTCTTTGTTTGCTTTACCTTTTTGGGGAGGTGCCGATAATTTTATTTTTAACCATCTACCATACATGCCTTCTAAACTGGTCACGGAAGAACCGGGTATAACATAAACATCCAGTATATTATTCTTCATCGGTTTTAAAAAAATTATTGATTATATCCGGATTTGCAATGTCTATCTTCTTCCTGTTTGTTCTACTTTTATCTTCTTCCTTAGCTTTTTCTGATTCATCGGAATCGGTATTTTCGTAATCAGTATCTTTATCATTTTCCTTATTCAATCTTTCAAGCATCTCGTCTGTAAGTGAAGCAAGTTCTTTTAATTCATTATTGCCCAGTTCTTCATCATTATCTATGGGCTCCTTCTCATAATCTGTATATATACTTTTACTCCCCCATGAACGACTAGAATCCTCTATTTTTTCCTCTTCGTCTCTTTGTTTATTCTCTTCCCCTCCTGCAGGCTCTTCAACAGTTTTGATTTCTTTCTTACTGGTCGGGCCCTGCTGTGCATCGCTTTTTTCTGATCCAGTGCTCTCTTCCTCATCATGTTTCTGATTTACCTTTTCTAATTCATCAAGCACCATGCTGCTACTCATATTTAAGGTCTTCTGCTTAAACTCGTCAGCAAATTTTGTTATACTTTCCTTAAAATCATTGTAATCCGTTTTTAATCTTGAAATATCCGCCTCAATCAGTTTTTTCTCGTCTTTAATATTTTTAAGTTCCTGCTCTTCCTTCACCTTCATTTTGCTAACAAATTCTTCCGCTTCTATTCTGGCCTTTTGCTTTATTTCCTGGGCTACGCGATGTGCGGATACAAGTGCCTCCTGTATAACTTTCTTCATCTGTAATGACTCACTATCACCTTCATATTTGAGACTTTCTATTTTTTCTTCCAGATCTTTTATCCGCTTTTGCATTCCTTCGAATTCTATTGAAAGAACATCCAGAAATTTATCAACTTCCTCGGGTTTATACCCCTTGAAAACTATGTGAAATTCCTTTTTTTGTATGTTTTCTGAACTCAGGCTCATATCCACCTCCATATAGTATTTTTTTTAGATATATATATTGTCAATATATATATCTAATGACTACAAATCTTAATAGAATTACTATTAATTGTACCACTAAAAATGCAGCAATATAAGAGAGATCTAAATATGATCTGCCAACCCTTACCATAGGTATTATCCTTCTAAATGGTATAAGGACTGGATCGGTTATATCTATAAGGAATTTATATATCCTTCCCAATAACCCATAACCGGGTGATATCTTAAACCATGATAGAATGACCCTTAAAAATAAAATATAGGAATATATCCTTAAAATATAAATCAATATTTCAAAAAATATAGCCATCCCTTTTCCTGTCATACCTCTTTTCCAAGTTCTTTTGAGCGTTCCAGGGCACTGCCTACAGCTTTTTCTATAATATTTCCTATTCCCTCATTCATAAATATTTTCAGGGCACTCTCGGTCGTTCCTCCAGGCGAAGCTATCTTCTGGATTAATCTGTCTATCTCAAATCCTTCTTCTTTCAGCATAAATCCCGAACCTATCATTGTCTCTGTTACAAGCTTTCCGGCTAATTGCCTGCTGATCCCGTTTTTTACTGCAGCTTCTATAAGAGAACTGCAAAAAACAAAAAAATAAGCCGGTCCGCTTCCGTTGATTGCAGTTGATATGTCCTGAAGGTCTTCTCCTATAACAATGCATTCCCCTAATCTTCTCATAAGGTTTAGGGCAAAATTCTCATGCTCTTTAGAGGAAAATTTTCCCCTGCTTACAGTGCTCATACCCCTTTTATACATTGCTGGAGCATTAGGCATAATCCTAATAACAGAAGTTCCTTTACCAAATTCTTTTTCATAGAATGCCGTGCTTATGCCTGCAGCTATGCTTATAATAATGTTAAAATCTTTTGAAAAGCAGCCGGCAATATCATTTACAACTTTTTTTATATTCTGTGGTTTTACTGCGAATAAAATATATCTTGAACTTCTGACGGCAGAACATATGTTCTCAGATGGCAATATACCGTAATTATTTTTTATATAATCTCTTCTGGAAATACTCTCTTCATAAAACGTAACTCCGGCAGCATCAAGAAAAGAAGAATCAAGGGCACCTTTTAATATTGCCTCCCCCATATTCCCACACCCAATAAATGATAACCTGAATTTACCCAAGCCTATCCCTTTCTTTAGAACCTGATTAAAATGTATTTAAAAAACCATCTTCTTTTAGAAAATCACTCTCTTTTGAACTAACTTCTATACTGGAAGGAGTTATTAAAAATACTCTGTCGGCTACCTTTTTTATATCTCCTTCCAATGCATATGTAAGACCACTGCAAAAATCGATTATTCTTTTGGAAAGTTCCTGATCTACTTTCTGAAGGTTAATTATTACCGGGATTTCATTTTTAAAATTGTCTGCAATCACCTTTATTTCCTCATACTCTTCTGGCTCAGCAACAAAAACCCTTGATTTTTTAGCATCCCGGGAACTTATAAGCGATACTTTCCTCCGGATATGCGGCTTTTTATGTGCCGTCTCCTCAAAATTTCCGGATTTTTGCATGGATAGATTTTTCATACTCCGGATATTCATTTTTTCATTTTCCCCGACTTCTATTTCTTCCTCATCGGCCAGCCCAAAAAAAGAAAGAGTCTTCCTGAAAAATCCACCCATATTGCCTCCCGGATAATTATTTTTTTATCATAACAAAAATTAGCTGCATTTAATTATTTTTTATCTTTTCTTAAAAATGTTGGTATATCCAGATAATCATCGTCATTTATTGAAGAAAAGTCATCTTCAGAATACTTGTCAATCACAGACTCTTTATCTTCTTCTTTTATTTCTTTTTCAAATATATCCAATTTTTTATTTAAAGACTTTTTAACATCACTTTTTACCTCTTTTTGTTTTTTATCTTCTTCTTCAGATACAACAGCTTTTTCTCTTGCAGAAGTAAAACCGGTAGCAATTATGGTAACCTTTATCCTATCATTCATTTTATCGTCTATGACCGAGCCGAAAATTATATTTGCATCCTGGCTTGAAGCATTCCTTACTATTTCGGCTGCTTCGTTGATTTCAAAAAGCTTTAAATCAGGACCACCTGAAATATTTAAAAGTATTCCGGTTGCACCGTCTATGGAATCTTCTATAAGTGGGCTGCTAATAGCATTCTGGGCAGCTTTTATTGCTCTGTTGTCACCTGATGCTACACCTTCACCGAGGATTGCATTTCCTGCATCCTTGATTATAGATTTGACATCTGCAAAATCAAGGTTAATAAGACCGGGCAGGGTTATAAGGTCAGTTACGCCCCTTACCCCGGCTTTCAGTACGTTGTCTGCAAGCTTAAAGGCATTCAGCAGAGTCGTATTATCATCAGCAATCTCAAGGAGTTTATCATTTGGAATAACTATCAGCGTATCTACTACTGACCTGAGAGATCTGATTCCTTCTTCTGCCTGTGCCATGCGCTTATAGCCCTCAAAAGAAAATGGTTTTGTTACGACTGCCACGGTAAGGCAACCTGCTTCCCTGGCTATCTTTGCAATCACAGGAGTGGCACCGGTTCCTGTACCTCCTCCTTCACCAAGAGTAAGGAAAACCATATCTGCGTCTTTTACAGTTTCCTTTATAGCTTCCGCGGATTTCTCAGCAGCCATCTTTCCCATTTCAGGATTTGATCCAGCACCCAGTCCTGTATCACCTATCAGAACCTTTCTGTCTGAATTGGACATCATCAGTGCCTGTGCATCTGTATTTACCGCAACAAACTCACATCCGCTGAGGTTGTCTTCCATCATCCTGTTTATGGCATTGCTTCCTCCTCCACCGACACCTATAACACGTATAACAGCATAATAACTTTTATCAAAATCAAGTGTCACCTTCCTACCTCCCATTAATTCTTTAATATCTTAGAAATAAAATTTCTAAATTTTTTTATAAAACTGTTGTTCCCGGAACTTCCTTCTTTCATATCCGGATCAGCAAAATTCTCCAGCTGATAAGCGTATTTAAGAATTCCTATGCTGGTGGAATACGCCGGTTCATTTACAACTTCAGGCGGACCTTCGACTTCATATGGGACACCAAGTCTCGCAGGCATGTCGAATACCGAAGATGCCAGTGTCTTTATTCCTTTCAAGCATGATGAACCTCCGGTTATTACCAGTCCGCAGGGAAGTGAGTGTATAAAACCATGTTCTTCGATTTTTTCTTTTACCAGCTCCAGTAACTCTTTTACTCTTGAATTCACGATATTATACAATCTGATATTTAATGCTGTCTTATTTCTATTTATTTCTATTTCATCCATATTTATCTTGCTGAGATTATCGTAAAAATCATAATCTACATTAGCATATTTTTTCTTTATTTCTTCTGCTTTAGTAAATGTTGTATTGAGGCCCACAGATATATCATTTGTAATCAGATTACCTCCCACAGGCAGGCAATATGTAAATATCATTTTTCTGTTCCTGTATATGGCAATATCTGTCGTACCCCCTCCTATATCAAGTACCATCACGCCACTTTCTTTTTCTTCGGGGGTTAATACTGCTTCACTTGAAGCCAGAGCTTCCAGTATTATGTCCTCAACTGCTATCTTTGAAGCCTTCAATGTATTGACGACATTGTTGATTTGAGGGGAAGATCCATATATTGCAAGAAGTTCCACGCCCAGCCTGTTTCCGGAAAGGCCTACAGGATCTACTATGCCTTTTTCATCATCTATCACGAATTGCTTTATTAATGTATGTATTATCTCGTTTGATGATGATATATTCACCCTGTTTGCAAGAACAATCAGCCTGTCTACATCATTTTTCCTTATGATATGACTGGGTGAATTAATATTTAATTCACTCCTGTTGGTTAAAAAAGAAATATGTTTACCTGTTACACCTATAAATGCGCTGTCAATAAAATATTTAGTAGACTTTTCTGCTTCTTCTACTGATTTTAAGACTGACCTTGTAGCTTCGTTTATATCTACTACAAGACCCTTTTTCATTCCCCTACAATCTGAAACACCATAGCCCTTAACCCTGAGAACATTATTCTTACTAACATCTCCTATAATTGTAACTACTTTGGTAGTACCAATATCAATACCTACGATATAAGTATCTCTGGCTGACAAAAAAACCTCCACTTAATATTTCAACACTGGATTATCAGGATTTCTCAGGTCAATTATAATATAATTTGCATCTTCTTTTAACAACAGTTTTAATACCTCGACCTTTTTTACTGTTTGTTCACTATTGCCAAATATTATTTTTAAACCTGAGAATGTAATAAAAAAAATATCACCATAAATATTGTCTTCAATTCCTGCTTCTTTTATAAGACTTTTTATCCCTGGATCTAATCCCCTATAAATATCAGCACAGCTTAATATGTTTTTCCTGGCGATAACCTCTCCCTCCTCAGGATCATATTCTATCGCTCCGCGCACTTTGACCAGATCATCGTATTCGCAAGGCAGGTTGTTATTTATTTTACCAAGAACAACACCCCCGTAATCCACCAGATAACAGTCTTTCCCATTATCCAGTATAAGATAAGGTTTCCTCTCTTCTATAAAAAGATTGATCCTGTCAGGAAATATCTTTTTCAGCTCTGAAGTCTTTATCCACACCATATTCTCATCAAGGGAATCCTCTATTGATTTCTTATCCACTTCAAATATATTCATTCCTATAATACCATCCAGCAAATCATTCAAATCGTCATCCTCATAATGATGGTTTCCTTCAATATTTATTTCTTTTACCCTGAAATAACTACTATTGTAGAAATAATTTAAGCCCCACAGGGCTGCTGCAAAAACTGCAAGAATAAGAAATATCCTTAAAGCCATCCATGACCTTCTGGCTATAACCCTTCTTGTCCTTAACTTAACTATATTGTCTTCTTTTTTTGACCCGGCCACATTACTTAATTTTAATATCTGCGGTATCTAGTATTATTTCTACAAGATGATCGAATTTTATGCCTGCTGCACCTGCAGCCATTGGAACCAGGCTCGTTGTTGTCATTCCCGGCATTGTATTGACCTCCAGGACATAAGGTACACTGTTATCAAGTATTAAATCCACTCTTGATATACCGTAGCAGCCAAAAACCAGATGGCACTTAAGGGATATGTCCAGGATTTCTTTAGTCAGTTCTTTTCCCAGAGGAGCAGGTATTTTATATCTGGTCATGTTTTCAGCATATTTTGATTTATAATCAAAAAAATTATGGATGGGTTTTATTTCTATTATTGGAAGCGGGACGGGATCCCTGCCTATTATCCCTACCGTTAGTTCACGGCCGGTAATATATTTCTCAATAAGCGTTTTCCTATCGTACCGGGAGGCTATTTTAATACCATCTTTAAGGACCTTCCTGCTTTTTATCAGGTTTATCCCTATGGTAGATCCACCTGTATTTGGTTTTATCATTACAGGATATCCGATTTTTTCTCTTATGGCCCTGTCAACTTCATCTTCGCTGCCCCCACTGCCTTCATTATTAATCTCTATATATTCAGGTGTGGGTATATTCTTTGATATCATTATCTGCTTGGAAAGTATCTTATCCATAACCAGCGCACTTGAAAGAACACCCGAACCTGTATATGGTATCCTCAACAGTTCAAGCATACCCTGCACTGTTCCGTCTTCTCCAAGTTTTCCGTGCAGGGCCATAAAAGCTATATCTATTTTTTTGATTTTTTCTATAAAGTTATTTAATTTTGGATCTATAAAATCAGCATTGTATCCTGATCTTTTAAGGGACTCAAGTATGTTTTCCCCTGTTTTTAGAGAAACTTCCCGCTCAGAAGACATGCCGCCTGCTATAACTCCCACCCTCACATCATTTTTCATTCTTCTGATTTTAATATCACTAAAAATCTCATTAATATTTTGCATATTCCCTAACCCACATACCTTATTTCATATTCCAGTTCTACATCATGCTTTTCCTCTACCATTTTTTTTACTATCCTTGACAGAACCATTATATCCCCGGCAGAAGCTTTTTTATAATTTTCTATAAAACTATTAATTGAC